>NZ_CP146101.1:2100000-2400454 GCF_037023745.1 Streptomyces sp. SCSIO 30461 | reverse complement strand
CGCGGGCAGCAGGCGTACGGGGTGTGGCAGGCGTCGGAGACGTTCAGCACGCCGGTGCACTGGCGGCTGCGGCTGCCGGACACATGGGTACGGGACGACGGGAGGCGTCGGCGCGCGGAGATCCCGGACGGCATCGGCCCGCAGTCGGACGAGGAGTGCGCGGCGACGGCTCTGCTGGAGTCGATGAGCGCATGGCGGTCGCTGGCGCGGCCGGTCGTGCTCCACCCGCACATCAGCGATCTCCCTGCCACCATCGGCCGGTTCACCCGCGCCGGGATACCGGTCATCGCGCAGGTCGCTGACACGGCCGCCGCGTCCCCGCTCACGGTGCGCGCACCCGCGCTGCCCGGATACCGCGGCGGTCCGCGGAGCGCGCGGGCGATCCTGGAATCGGTCAGGGGCCTGCGCGACACGGTCGAGTGGACCGACCTGGCAGCGCCGTCGTTCGACCGCCGCACCTCGATCGCCGTCGCCGTCCCCGTGAGCCCCGCACCCGGTTCGTACCCCGCCGGGGCCGCGGACGCCGCCGCGCACCCCGCACGGACCGCACTGCCCGGTTCACGGCGCGGCGCGAACGCCGTGCGCGGTGGCGGTGAGCTGACGCTGCTCGGGGAGTGGGCCGATCCACGGCAGGCGCCGGTGGCGGTCTGGGCCACCAATATGACGTCCGTACCTGCGGGCGCGCTGCTGAGGTTGACCAAGCTGGCCGACCGCACGAGCAGGGATCTGGCGGACGTGGGGGAACACGTGGGGCTGAAGGACTTCGAAGGGCGGTCTTTCCGAGGCTGGCACCGGCATCTCACCCTCGCCTCGGCCGCGCATGCCGTTGCCGCGCTCGCGGGACGGCGCGACCACCGTGCGACGGGCTACGCTTCGCGGTCGGCCTGAGCGCGCCGGGTCTCCCCCGGCCTTCGGTACACCGCGTCCTGGGCGCGCCTGAGGCGCAGCGCCAGCTGGATCTCCAGCGCCCGGGCGGGCTCCTGCCAGTGCGGACCGAGCAGTTCGGTGATGCGGTCCAGTCGC
The DNA here is from genome assembly GCF_037023745.1 of Streptomyces sp. SCSIO 30461. Classification (NCBI taxonomy): domain Bacteria; kingdom Bacillati; phylum Actinomycetota; class Actinomycetes; order Kitasatosporales; family Streptomycetaceae; genus Streptomyces; species Streptomyces sp. SCSIO 30461. The sequence goes on along the minus strand of NZ_CP146101.1, from coordinate 2,399,431 downwards.
CGCGCGACCGTGTTGGTGTGCACATGCAGTTGCTGCGCCGCGCGGGTCGGACTGCCGCCCGCTGTGAAGTACGCCTCCAGGGTGCGCACGAGGTCGGTGGAGCGCCCGCTGTCGTAGTCGAGCACAGCGCCCAGGGCGTTGTGGACGAAGGCGTCCGCGTCATGGTCGTCGGAGAGCAGCAGTCCGAGGAAGCCGAGGTCCTCGGGTGATGCCGTGCCACCGGTGCGGCCGAGTGCGACGAGGGTGTCGAGGCATCGGCGTGCCTCCTGGTACACCTTGCCGACCGCCGACAGCTCGGAGGTCGGACCCGCCGAGCCCACCGAGACCGGCTGCCCCAGCAGCGGCGACAGCTCCCCGGCCGCCGCGCGTGCCGCCGCCGACGCGTCCGTACCGGGGATGAGCAGCACGAGGCAGTCGCCGCGCACCGTCTTGAGACCGCCGTGCCGGTACGCATACGAGGACGCCCATACGGCCGACTCGCCCTGTTTGCCGCCCTCTGGGCGCACTATCAGCACCAGGTGCTGTCCGCCTGGGTCGATACCGAGCCTGCGGACGCGCTCCGAGAGTCGGCGCGGAGACTCCGGTGCGCCGGCGAGCAGTTCCTCGAGGCATTCGTCGCGCGCGGGGCCCGCCGCTGCCCCGGCGCTGTGCCCGAGCAACAGGACCAGCGCGAGCGTCTGAGCCGTTGCGTACAGCAGCCCTTTGTCCTCTTCCGTCAGGGCGTCGAGTGCGGCGGCCGGTGCAGGGTGCGACGCGGCTGACGCGGTGGCCTGTGGGGAGCGCGGGGCCGGTGCGAGGTCAGGTGCGCGGTGCTGGGCCGGCACCACCGGTCGCCGGAACAGCAGGGTGCCTGGCGCCTCGACTCCGGTGGTGACATGGGTGACCCACGCCCCGGAGCCTCCGTCGCCGCTCACCCTCACGGGCGCCCCCGCGGCATGGGAGTCGACCAGTGCCCGGACCACCGATGCCGCGCCGGGTTGCGGGAGTTCGCCGGTGGCGGCCAGTGTCCTGCCCTCCGCGTCCCGCAGTACCAGGGTGCCGTCCAGGGCTTCGGCCGCCGCCTTGGTGACGTCGTGCAGCGCACCGCCCTCCAGGACCAGGTCCATGAGCCGCTTCTGGGTCGCGGTCAGGCGGTCCGTGCGGGCCAGGGCCGAAGTGAGGCGGACATTCTCCGACTGCACGTCGGCGAGCCCGGTCTCGATTCGGGCTCTGCGTCTGGTCGCCTCGATCGCGGATGCCGACAGCACAGCGAGCGACCGCATCAGACTGACCTCGTCCGGGGTGAAGTGACGGATCTCGCGGGACGCCCCGTACAGCGCGCCGATGGCCGCGCCACCGTGGATCAAGGGCACGGCGAGCACTGCGTGCAGCCCCTCGGAGCTCACGACCTCGTCGATGTCCGGGGAGTGGGGGAACCGACCGTCGGCCAGGTAGTCGGCGGTCCAGAAGGGTGCCTGCTTGCTCTGGGCGTACTCACCGAGGCCGAATCCCGGGTCCAGTTCGAGTCCGACGCTCAGTGCGGTGGTCTCGCCGTCGGACTTGTGCACGTACGAGCCGCCACCGGGGAGGCGCAGGCTGACATAGGCCATGTCGAAGTTCAGCAAGCGCCTGGCGTGGCTGGTGATCACATGGAGCAGCCCGTCCAAATCATCCGTGCACGAAGACAGTTCCTGTGTGGTGTCGACGAGCGTGGCGAGCCCTGCTTCACGTCTGCGCCGCTGCTCGGCGGTGGCACGGACATCGAGGGCGAGTCGCACCGCACGCTCCAGCATCCGCAGCCGCTCCTGGGGCAGCGGATGCTGTCGTGCCGTCCGCAGGAGTTCGTCGAAGCGGCTGGACGGTGCCTCGCGGGCGAGGAGTTCGAGGACGGCCAGCGCGTCGGAGTCCGAGGACCCGTCGTCCGGGTTCACCGTGCTCATCTGGTGTCCCCCAAACAAGAGTCAAGATCATGCACTTGGAGCCTAAGTTCCGTGTTTGCGATGGTCAAGCGGGGTTTCCGGATCCGGGCCCAGAAGGTGTGCCGCGAGCACCTCCGTGCTGGGGTGGTGTGGTGCTCAGAGCACCTTCCAAGGTATACCCGGCTGGGAAACCATGGCTCGGGGTGTCGGCACACGCGGCACCCCATCGTTATGCAAGGGGGCGGGGATGACGGAACACGGGAGCTATCTCAGGTCGCTGGAGCGAAGCAGACAGTCGCTCACTCGTGAGGACAGGCCGGATGTCTTCGCCATGGCCGACAGGGAATGGGATCTGCTTGACGGTGTGTTCGCTCCGCCCTTCTCGGCCACGACCGGGGTCGCTCTGGACGTCCTGGGTCTGACCGGGGACGATGAGCCCCGCTACCGCTCCGGGGGCTCGTTCCTGGAGATCGGGGCGGGCACCGGCATCATCGCGGTGTCGGCGGCACTGGCCGGCTGCGCACGTGTGGTCGCGGCGGATATCAGCAAGGCGGCGGTACGGAACACGGAGCTGAACGCGCAACGGCACGGTGTCGGCGACCGGTTGAGGGCAGTGCACAGCGACCTGTTCGCGGGACTCGACCCGGCCGAACGCTTCGACACCGTCTACTGGCATTCCAACTTCGTGCTGGCGCCAAGGGACTACCGCTACGAAACGGAGCACGAGGCCGCCTACATCGATCCGGGGTACCAGGCGCACCGGCGCTATCTGGCCGAGGCACCGGGGCTGCTGACCGAGGGCGGTTCGGCGCTGCTCCAGTTCAGCGACCGGGGCGACCTGGATCTGCTGCACGACATGGCCGACGCCTGCGGACACGAGCTCGTGGTCCGGGACCGGCGTCGCTTCCTCGAAGGCAGCGGCGAGGAACTCGAGCACATCCTGTTCGAGATCCGGGGCTGACCGTGCGCACCCTGCTGATCGACAACTACGACTCCTTCACTTACAACCTCTGCCACCAGATCTCCGAAGTGAGCGGGTCCTGGCCGGTCGTGCTGCGCAACGACGACCCCGGTTGGCACCGCGGGATGCTGGAATCGTTCGACAATGTGGTGATCTCGCCCGGGCCCGGAAACCCCGCGGTCGCCACGGACTTCGGGATCTGCCGGGAGATCATCGAGCACGTGCCGATCCCGCTGCTGGGAGTGTGCCTCGGGCACCAGGGGCTCGCCCTGGCCCACGGGGCCAGGGTGTCGCGTGCGCCGGAGCCTCGCCATGGGCGCATCTCCCCGGTGACCCACCGGGGTACGGGCCTGTTCGCCGGGCTGCCGTCTCCGTTCGATGTGGTGCGCTACCACTCGCTGGCGGTATCGGACCTGCCCGATGAGCTGGCAGCCGTCGCCTGGGCCCCGGACGACGGAGTCGTCATGGCGGTGGAACACCGGGGGCGGCCGATGTGGGGGCTGCAGTTCCACCCCGAGTCGATCCTCACCGACTACGGGCATGAGCTGATGGCCAACTTCATGCGGCTGACCCGGGTGTGGAGGGGCGCACCGGCATCCCGGGATACCCAGCCGATTCGGCACGTCGAACGGGCCGAACAGGCCGAACAGGCCGAACGGGCCGTTCGGGCGATGACCTCCCGAGAGGCCGTGACGGATTCACGACAGACCTCACCCGCACGCCACTTGCGGGTCCTGGCCGAGGCGCTCCCGACCCGCTGGAACGACGAGGTGGCCTTCGACCGCCTCTTCCGCTCGGGGCCATACGCCTTCTGGCTCGACAGCGGCGCACCCGACGCCTCGGACACGGGTGACCCGGCCACCACCACGGCCGGCCGATTCTCGATGATGGGAGACGCCTCCGGCCCACTGGCCCGGGTGGCGAAAGCCGACGTCTCCAGCCGGACGGTCACCGTCCGATCCGCCCACGACACCCAGGTCGTCTGGGGCGCCTTCCTCGACTGGCTGGACGCGGACCTACGGTCCACCCGCACCGAGGTCCCTCCGCTCCCCTGCGACTTCGCGCTCGGCTGGGTCGGCTATCTGGGCTACGAGCTCAAGGCCGAGTGCGGGGGCGAGGTCGCGCACCGCTCCGACGACGCCGACGCGGTCATGGTGTTCGCCGACCGCGCGGTGGTCTTCGACCACCTCAGCAGGACGACGTATCTCCTGGCCCTGACCGAGGGCGGCGACGAGAGCGCAGGCCGGGCCTGGCTGCGCAGCACGGCGGATGTCCTCGAATCGGCGGCGGGCGTCCCTGCGGCGCCCGTGACCGCCGGAGGGGGCGACCACGGGAGCACGGCGCTCTCCGAGATCCGGTTGCGGCACGACCACGAGGCCTACCTCGCGCTGATCGTCCGCGCCCAGGAGCAGATCGCGGCGGGTGAGACGTACGAGGTGTGTCTCACCAACATGGCGGAGGTGCGGGGCACGCTCGACCCCTGGGAGAGCTACCGGCTGCTGCGCCGCCACAGCCCCGCGCCGTACGGAGCCCTGCTGGGCTTCGGCTCGCTGGCGGTGCTGAGCACATCCCCCGAGCGCTTCCTCCGGGTCGGCGCCGACGGAACCGCCGAGTCCCGCCCCATCAAAGGCACCCGGCCGCGCGGAGCGACGGCAGCGGAGGACGCCGCGCTCGTCACGGAGCTGCGGACCGACGAGAAGGACCGCGCCGAGAACCTGATGATCGTCGACCTGGTGCGCAACGACCTCGGACGGTGCGCAGAGAGCGGCTCGGTCGAGGCCGGCGACATCTTCCGGGTCGAGACGTACGCGACCGTCCACCAGCTGGTCAGCCCGGTCCGGGCCCGGCTGCGAGCCGAGCGGACCGCCGTGGACGTGGTGCGCTCCTGCTTCCCGGCGGGGTCCATGACCGGGGCGCCGAAGATCCGGACGATGCGGATCATCGACGGGCTGGAGGCGGGTCCGCGTGGTGTGTACTCGGGGTCCATCGGCTACTTCTCGCTGACGGGTGCCGCCGATCTGAGCGTGGTGATCAGGACCGCCCTGGTCGCACCCGACCGGGTGCGCTACGGAGTCGGCGGTGCGGTGATCGCGCTGTCCGACCCTGCGGCCGAGTACGAGGAGACGGCGGTGAAGGCGGGGCCGCTGCTGGCGCTGACGGGGCGCGGATTTCCCGCGGCCGTGCGCTGACGACCCGGGGAAGGGGCGGCCTTCGAAGGCTGGGCATCACCGACTGCCGCCGTCCGGGCCCGGTCACCAGGCCCGGACGGCAGCCACCGGGACCGCCGTCCCCACCTCCCCTCACGCCCGTTCCTGAGCCCCTCGGGCATGCCGAGTCCCGCTCAGTCCCGGGCGAGGGAGATCTCGGTGGACTTGATGAGGGCCACCACGGGAGTACCGACCGTGAAGCCCAGATCGGCGACGGCCTCCTTGGTGACTGCGCTGGTCAGTTCACCCCCGTCCACGCGCAGCCTGACCGCGGCCATCGCACCGCCGGTGACGATGTCCGTGATGAACCCGGGCAGTTGGTTGCGGATGCTGACCCCTTCGACGGGCCCGGTGGCCAGCGCCACCTCGGTGGACTTCACCAGCGCACGCACGGTCGAACCTTCGGCGAGTCCGAGGTCGCGCACCGCGTCGGCGGTGATGGCGGCGATGATGTCCTGACCGCCGTCGAGGCGGACCTTGACCGCCGCCATGACCTCGCCGGAGGTGACGCTGGTGACGGTGCCGGGGATCTGGTTGCGGATGCTCAGGCTCATGATGGACGCGCCTTCGGTTGCGGAAGTACCTGTCCCCGGATGTAACCAGGGGTATCGGCCGGGGCGCCCCAGGCGCACCACGTAGCAGTCACAGCCCCTCCGCTTGGCACATCCTCCAATCCCCCATGGGGGAGTTTGGCATCTGCACTGGATATCTCCGTGATCACTTGCAGATGCCAGGAATACGGACCTACGGTGTGGCATATGCAGTCCTACACCATCGGACAGGCAGCCCGCCTGCTCGGCGTCAGTCCCGACACCGCGCGACGCTGGGCCGACGCCGGCCGAGTCGCCACCCACCGCGACGACAGCGGGCGCCGCCTGATCGACGGCCGCGCTCTGGCCGCGTTCTCCATCGAGATCGGCCAGGGCGGCAGCGGCGACGACGTCTCCTACACCTCGGCACGCAACGCCTTCCCCGGCATCGTCACCGCTGTCAAGCTCGGCGATGTCGCGGCGCAGGTCGAGATCCAGGCCGGCCCGCACCGTCTCGTCTCACTCCTGACCCGGGAGGCCGTGGAGGAACTGGGCCTGGAAGTCGGCATGCAGGCCACCGCCCGCGTGAAGTCGACCAACGTGCACATCGATCGCATCTGACCCTCAGGCAGTCCAGGGAGCTTCTCCTGATGTCCCCACCCTCGCGTTCCTCCTCGCGCGCCGCCGGAATCCGCACCGCCGCGTCCGCGGCCGCCACTGCCGCCGCCCTGCTCATGGCGCTGACCGCCTGCGGCGGCGAATCGGACCAGAACGCGGGCGCTCCGGGCACCGCGTCCATATCGGCCTCCACCGCACCCAAGGGCGATCTGACGGTGCTCGCCGCTTCCTCGCTGACCGATGTCTTCAAGAAGGCCGGCGCCGCGTACGAGAGGGGGCATCCCGGCACCAGGATCACCTTCTCGTTCGCCGGCTCCCAGGAGTTGGTGTCCCAGGTGCAGCAGGGCGCTCCCGCGGACGTGCTGGTCACTGCCGACTCCAAGAGCATGGACAAGGTGCGGGCGGACACCGGCACTCCGGCGGTCATCGCCAAGAACCGCCTGGTGATCGCCACCGCAGAGGGCAACCCGAAGGGGATCGGCGGCCTGAAGGACCTGGCCGACAGCAACCTCAAGGTGGTGCTGGCCGCTCCCGAAGTCCCGGCGGGCAAGTACAGCAACCAGATCCTCGACGCCCAGAAGATCACGGTGAAGCCGGTCTCCTTGGAGCCCAACGTCCGCGCGGTGCTGAGCAAGGTCGAGCTCGGCGAGGCCGATGCGGGCCTGGTCTACAAGTCCGATACCGAAAGCGCTCCGGACAAGGTCGACGCCGTGGCGATCCCTGACGCTCAGAACGCCATCGCCCGGTATCCGGCGGCGACTCTCAAGGAGTCGAAGCACGCCGAGGCGGCAGCGGCGTTCGTCGCCTGGCTGTCCACTCCCGAGGCGCGGAAGATCCTCCAGGACGCGGGCTTCCAACAGCCGTAGCAGGCGGCTGCGGAGCACATGGCGACGGAGCACGCAGCGCGTGCCGGAAGGCGAGGGGTCAAGCATGGGGTACCGGCGATGAAATGGATCAGCGGGGGCGCCCCCGGGCGTCCCCGAGCGCCCCTCGCCCTGGCGGTGCCGGCGCTGGCCGCCGTCGCGTTTCTGCTGCTGCCACTGGTCGCGATCCTGGTACGCACCCCGTGGGGCGAGCTGACGGACCATCTCACCAGCCCGGACACCACCGAGGCACTGACGCTTTCGCTGATCGTGTCTTTCTGGGCACTCGGCATCTCCCTGGTGCTGGGGGTACCGCTGGCGTGGCTGCTGGCTCGGGTGCCGTTCCCCGGCAAGGCGTTCGTTCGCTCGCTCGTCCTGCTGCCGATGGTGCTGCCGCCCACCGTCGGCGGTGTCGCGCTGCTGCTCGCTTTCGGCCGTCGAGGACTCATCGGGCCCTGGCTGGAAGAGAGTTTCGGCATCACGCTGCCCTTCCACACCTCAGGCGCCGTGCTCGCCGCGACCTTTGTCGCCATGCCGTTCCTGGTCATCAGCCTGGAAGGAGCGCTGGGCGGGCTGCGACCGCGCTACGAGGAGACCGCCGCCTCGCTCGGCGCATCTCCGGTGCGGGTGTTCTTCAGCGTGACCCTGCCGATGGTGGCCCCCGGGCTGGTAGCGGGTGCGGCTCTCACCTGGGCGCGTGCGCTCGGTGAGTTCGGCGCCACGATCACGTTCGCGGGCAACCTGCCCGGTGTCACCCAGACGCTGCCACTGGAGGTCTTCCTGCTGCTGCAGGACGAGCCGGAGGCGGCGACCTCGGTCTCCCTCCTGCTGCTCGCCATCGCGATGGCGGTGCTGATCGCCCTGCGCGGTCGCTGGAGCGGCACACCGGTCGGCGGGGAGCGGGCCCCTGGCTCCATGGCGCCGGACGCCGACGCGGAGCAGCCGCCCCTCCCCGCGACCGGGTCGGACCCGGATCCCACACCAGCGCCGGAAGGCAGCGGAGGATGGGCGCTGCACTCGGAGTTCAGCGGCTTCACCCACCTCGTCCTCGATGCCGAACCGGGCACGACGATCGCCGTCGTCGGCCCCAACGGTGCCGGGAAGACCACCCTGCTGCGTGCCCTGCTCGGGCTCACGCCCCGCGCACACGCGCGGCTCACCCTGGGCGGTACGGATGTCACCGGTCTTCCCCCGCACCGCAGGACGGTGGCCTGGGTGCCCCAGGACAGCGCGCTCTTCCCACACATGACCGCACTCGCCAACACCGCGTACGGTCTCCGGGCCCGGGGCATATCGCGCGCCGAGGCTCGCCGAGTCGCACAGGACTGGCTCGACCGGCTCCAGGTGGGCCACCTCGCGCACCGCAAATCGGCACAGCTCTCCGGTGGACAGGCCGGGCGGGTCGCCCTGGCCCGCGCCCTGGCCACCCGCCCCCGGCTGCTCCTCCTGGACGAGCCGCTCGCCGCACTCGACCAGACCACCCGCGCCCATGTGCGCCACACTCTGCGCAGGCATCTGGAGGGCTTCGGCGGGGTCTGCCTGATCGTCACCCACGATCCCGTGGAAGCCGTCTCACTCGCCGACCGGGTGCTCGTGCTCGACGGCGGTCGCGCCCTCCAGGACGCCCCTCCCAACGAGGTCACCCGGCATCCCCGCTCCCCGTGGGTGGCCCGGATGCTCGGACGCAACGCCTGGCCGGGCATCGCGACCGCCGACGGGCTGCGCCTCCCGGACGGCGGGACGCTGGTCGTCGCAGAACCGCTGCCCGAGGGATCCGAGTGCCTCGCCGTGATCGCACCCGAGGCGGTGTCGGTCCACCGCGAGCGGCCGACCGGCAGCCCACGCAATGTCTGGCCGGGTACGGTCCGCGAAATCACCGCCAGCGGAAGCCGGTTGCGCATCCTGATCACGTCAGGGCAGGCGCCGGACGTCATCGCCGAGATCACCCCGGCGGCAGCGGCCGATCTGGCACTCGCCGACGGTGTGCGGGTCTGGACCAGTGTGAAGGCGACCGAGGTCACGGTCGTACCGCTGTGAGGTCCCGGACGGCGGGTGCCCGGCCGTCCAGCGGGCCTCCGAGCGCCACACGGATACGCGTGCGACCGCCCCTCACCGCCGCGCCGACGTGGTCCAGACGATCGGCAGGGAGACCAGCCCCGTCAGGAAGTTGGAGTACACGCGCCGCGCTGGTCCGGCCGCCGCCATGGTGCCCACCAGCTGACGCAGGTCGTCCAGTACGGCGCCGATCTCGGCGCGGGCGAGGAAGGCGCCGAGGCAGAAGTGCGCCCCGTAGGCGAACGTGAGATGCCGGTTCGGCTGCCGGGACAGCAGAAGCCGGTCCGGGTCGGCGAATGCGTCGCCGTCCCGGTTGGCGGAAGCGTTCCACAGGGTGACGATGTCCCCCTTCTTGATGGTCCGGCCGTGCAGGTCGACGTCCGCTCCCGCGGTGCGCCCGGCGTGCAGGGTCGGTGTCGTCCAACGCAGCACCTCCTCGACGGCGCTCTCCGTGGCGGTCCGCCCGGACCTGAACGCCTCCCACTCGGCGGGTGCGTCCAGCAGCGCGGCCACGCCTCCCACGAGTGCGAGGCGGGTGGTCTCGTCGCCGCCTAGTATCAGGCTGTAGCAGTTGAAGACCACCTCCTCGTCCGTCAACCGCCTGCCCTCGACGGTGCACTGGGTGAGGAGACTGACGATGTCGTCGCCGGGATTCGCACGCCGCCGCGCGGCGAGGTCGGAGAAGTACAGCAGGATCTCGCCTTTGGCCACCCACGCGTTCTGCCGCAGTGCCTCCTCGCTGTGCGAGCCGAGGGCCGATGAGGTCATGTCGAGCAGTTGCCGCCGGTCACGGGGCGGTACGCCCAGCAGGTCGCAGATCGCACGCAGCGGCAGCAGCCCGGCGATGTCGGTGGCGAAGTCGCACCGTCCTCGTTCCAGGAACTCGGTGACCAGATCACGGGAGGCCACGCGGATGCTGTCGACCACTCCGGACAGCGACCGTGGGGAGAACGCCTTCATCAGGGCGCCGCGCAGCGCGGTGTGTCGGGGGCCGTCCATGAGGGGGAGCATCATTCCGGCCGCGGAGTCACCGCCGGTCAGGAGGGTGTCCAGCACATTGCCGCGATCCGAGCGGAAGCGCTGGGTGTCGCGGTAGGCAGCGGACACATCGCGGTGGCGCGTCAGGACCCAGAAGCCGGGGCGGGCCCCATTGGGCGGCTGCCAGTGCAGTGGCTCCTTCTCACGCAGACGGTGCCACAGTGGGGTGAGGTCCCGCTCGGCGTGCGAGGCGGGATCCGCGAGGTCGACCTCCGAAGGATCGGTGTCTTCGTACTGTCCGCCGTTCATGCGCAAGCCCCTCCCTCGATGGGCTCGACGCCCTCGGCGGCTCCGGCTCCGGCTCCGGCGGCGTCGGCAGTGGCGGCCTCTTCGAAGTGGTCGGCCAGATGGGCGAGCGCCCCGGTCCAGCGGTCGGCCAGGTCGTCGACCTGGTGCTGCTCCAGCAGCCCGGACGCATACGCCCAGCTGATGTGCAGCTCGGGGCCGCCCTTCCGCTGAAGCGCTACGGCGGACACCTCCAGCAGGTGGGTGAGCGGCATGTCCGGGTCCCCGCCGCTGCCTACCGCAGCGGCTTCGGGCGCGAGTGACCAGTCCGTGTCGTCCGGACTCTCGAACCTGCCGAGGTAGTTGAAGAGGATCTGCCCCCGGGGCAGCCGCTCCAGCACGGGTGCGGTGGCCGGGTTCAGATGGCGCAGCAGACCGTAGCCGAGTCCCTTGTCCTGCATGGTGTCCAGTTGGTCCCGTACGGAGCGCAGGGCGTCGTACGGGGCATCGCTCCGAGTGTCGAGGCGGACGGGGAACATGCTGGTGAACCAGCCGACGGTGGTGGAGATGTCCGGCTCGTCCGCGGGGTCGTCCGCCAGCGCTTCACGGCCGTGGCCCTCCACATCCACCAGGAACGGCGCGGTGTTCCTCGGGAAGTACGCGGCGCGCCAGCCCCGTAGGGCGAGGCCCAGTGCCGCGAGCAGCACTGTGTTGACACCGGTGCCGAGACGGGCGGGCAACCGGGTCAGCAGGGCTTCGGCGCGGTCCGCCGTCAGCACGCGGGAGATGGTCTCCTGGGTTCTCAGGACATCGCGTCCGGGCAGCACGGCGGCACCGTCGAACAGTTCGCCCGCTCCTTCCAGCACCGTGCTCCAGTAGGGGAGTTCGACGGAGCGGTCGAGTGCGTTCTTCTCCAGTCGACCACCCCACTCCGGGAACGAGGCCGCGGGCCGCGGCGGCTCGGCCGCCGGCTGGGTCCAGGCACCGCGCAGGTCTTGGAGGAGGATCCGCCAGGAGACACCGTCCACCGACAGATGGTTGATCAGGAGAAGCAGGCGTCCGGGGTTCCCGGGGCCCGTGTCGAACCACACGGCCTGGAGCATGTTCCCGGTCTCCGGTGCGAGCCGCCCGCGCGCCAGATCGACCTGGACGCGCAGTGTCCGCTCCCACTCCGCCTGCACTCCATCGATACCGGTGCCGGTGCCGTCGACCGGCACCCGGGCGATGCGTCCGTCCACCGTGACCGCGCCGCGCGGCAGGATGTCGAGCCGCCATTCCGGGGTGCGCCGCAGGCGCATCCGCAGGGTGTCGTGGCGGTCGAGCAGCGACTGGAGTATCGCATGCAGTCTCGGCAGCTCCAGGTCGGCAGGAGTGCGGACGAGTACGTACTGGTGGAAACCGTCGACCGGGCCGCCCCTGTCCCGCTGCCAGCGGAGGATGGGAGTGAGCGGTACGGGACCGGTCGGCTCGGGTCCGGTGAGCGCGTCGCCGGGATTCGCCGTCGCCGGGGCGGATGCCGTTTCCTCCGCGGGCTTCGCGGTCTCGGCGCCGGGCTTCGCCTTGGGCTGCCGCAGTCGTGCGTGTGCGGCCAGTGCCTCGACGGTCCGGTGGCGGAACACCTCTCGAGCGGTGATCACCACGCCCTTGGCGCGGGCTCTTGACACCAGGCGGATCGAGCTGATGCTGTCGCCGCCGAGTGCGAAGAAGTCGGCATCGACACCGACCCGCTCACGTCCCAGCAACTCGGCGAACAGACCACACAACAACTCCTCCACCGCACCGACCGGCCCCCGCGACCGACCCCCCTCCCCACCATCAGCCCCACCGCCATCCCCACCAGGCACCGGAAGCGCCGCCCGATCCACCTTCCCATTCGGCGTCAAAGGCAACCCACCCTCCAACACCACCACCGAAGGCACCATGTAATCCGGCAGCACCTCCCCCACCCGACGCACCAACACCCCAGCCAAACCCACCACATCCACACCCGCGACCGGCACCACATACCCCGTCAACCGACGCTCACCCAGCCGATCCTCACGCACCACCACCACCGCCTGACCCACCGCCGGATCAGCCTCAAGCGCCCCCCGCACCTCCCCCAACTCGATCCGGAAACCCCGCACCTTCACCTGATCGTCAACCCGCCCGACAAACTCCAACTCCCCCACACCGGACCACCGCACCAAATCCCCCGTGCGATACATCCGCTCCCCCGAACCCACAAACGGATCCGCCACAAAACGACCCGCCGTCACACCAGGACGACCCACATACCCCCGAGCCACCCCCGCACCACCCACATACAACTCCCCCACCACACCCAACGGCACCGGAACCAAACACCCATCCAGCACATACACCCGCGTATTAGCCAACCCACACCCGATCGGCGGCACACGCCCTTCGCCCCGGCCCACGGGCGCGGCCAGCGACCAGATGGTGGTCTCGGTGGGTCCGTAGACATTGATCACCTCGCGCGCCCGATCGGTGAGCTCGGCGGCGAGCCTGGCGCCGAGCGTCTCACCGCCCACCAGTACCCGCAGTCCTCGGACGGCCTCCGGAACGCTGTCGACGACCACGGACCACAACGACGGGGTCGCCTGCATCACCGTCACGATGTGCCGCTCGATCAGCCGGGCGAGTGCGAACGGGTCCTTCGCCTCGTCGGATCCGGCGATGACGACGCATGCGCCTTCGCGCAGTGGCAGCAACAGTTCGAGGTGCGCGATGTCGAAGGCGACGGTGGTCACGGCGAGCCATCGGTCGTCTCGCGCAAGGGGCATCCGGTCGCACATGGCGTCCAGCAGGTTGGTGAGGTTCCGATGCGTGACGGCGACGCCCTTGGGCCGGCCGGTGGATCCGGAAGTGTGGATCGCATAGGCCAGGCCGTGCGGGTCGGTCCGGACCTGTGGCCCGCCGACCGATGCGTCGTCGTCCGCCGGCGCGGCAAGTCGGGACGCCGTCTCGGGGTCGTCCAGTGCCAGCCAGCCGTCCTCACCCACCGCCGCACGCGTGGCGCGGTCGGACAGAACCAGCACAGGCGAGCCGGGGCGCGCGCCGGACAGCACCGCCGCGATCCGCGCCCTGGGGTGCCCGGGGTCGATGGGGAGGTAGGCGGCACCGGACCTGTGTACGGCGATGAGGGCGACAAGCAGGTCGAGCGAGCGTTCCATGGCAACGGCTACAACCCGTTCGGGCCCGGCGCCCCGTGCGCACAGATACCGCGCCAGGCGCCGGGACCGGGTGTCCAGCTCCCGGTAGCTGAGCGAGTCGCCACCGCAGACCGCCGCGACGGCGTCCGGGGTCTCGTCCGCCCACTCCCGCACCCGTTCGGGCACGGTCCGGGCGCTCACCTCGCGGGCGTGGCCGCTGCCCGATTCCAGCATGTGCGTGCGCTCACCCGAAGAGATGAGGTCAAGACGTCCCACGGGGCGGGCCGGATCGGCCGCCGCCGCCGCGAGGAACAGTTCGAACCAGCCCGCCATGCGTTCGGCGGTGGCACGGTCGAACAGGTCCTGGGCGTAGACCAGCCGCCCCTCGAGACCGGTGCCGGTCTCGGTGATGTCGAAGAGCAGGTCGAAGGCGATCGACGGATACCGGTCGTCCGTCGCCGGCCGCACCGCGTCAAGTCCGGGCAGGTCCACCGTGGCCGCCGCGTTGTTCTGCAGGCTGAGCATGGTCTGGAACACCGGGTGGCGAGCCGGGGTACGGGGCGGGTTGACGGCTTCCACCACCTTCTCGAACGGCACGTCCTGGTGGTCGAGCGCGGCAACCACCTCGGTGCGCGCCCGGTCGACCAGCGCGCCGAAGTCCGGTTCGCCGCTCACGTCGGTCCGTATGACGACGGTGTTGACGAAGCAGCCGACCAGCTCGTCCATCGCGACATCGGTACGACCGGCGACCGGGCTGCCCACCGCGATGTCGGTGCCCGCGCCGAGCCGGTGCAGGAAGGCAGCGAGTCCCGCGTGCAGCACAGTGAACAGGCTCGCCCCGTGCCGCCGGGCCAGCCCTGCGAGCCGCCCGTGGTCGTCGGCTCCCAGCCGCAGCGCGACGGATTCCGCCCGGTGCGACGCGGTGGGCGGCCGGGGCCGGTCGGTGGGCAGGACGAGCTCTTCGGGGAGACCGTCGAGCCTGCGCCGCCAGTAGGCCAACTGCCGCGCACAGAGGCTGTCCTCGTCATCGGCCGAACCCAGCACCTCACGCTGCCACAAGGTGAAGTCGGCGTACTGCACCGGAAGGTCGTCCCAGTCGGGCGCCGCACCACCCGCGAGCCGCGCTCGATAGGCCACCGAGAGATCCCGCAGGAACGGCCCGGCCGACCATCCGTCGAACACGATGTGATGGATCGTCACCAGCAGGATGTGTTCGCTGTCGTCAGTGGCGAGCAGTCGTACCCGCAGCGGTGGTTCCGCCGTCAGGTCGAAGGCCTGCCCCGAAGCCTCGGCCATGGTCCGCGCCAGCCGTCCGGGCTCGACCCGGTCGACGGGCAGCTCCAGTCGGGAGGTGACAGCGGGGGAGTCGAGGTCGAGGACGTGTTGGTGCGCGGCGCCGTCCACGACGGGGAAGACCGTACGCAGGCTCTCGTGGCGCCCTGCCACGTCCCGCAGCGCGGCCCGCAGCGCCTCCGTGTCCAGCTCGCCGGTCAGCCTCAGCACCGTGGTGATCGTCTGCGGTTCCCCGTCGGAGCCTTCGGAGAGTTCGCCGTGGAACCAGAACCGCGACTGGGAGAAGGACAGCGGCAGGCTCTCCGGGCGGATGGGCCATGGCTCCAGCGAGGTACGGGAGGGCGCCGCAGTGGCGAAACGGGCGGCGAGCTCGGCCGGTGTACGGGCCTCGAAGATCGTACGCATGTCGATCTCGGCGTCCAGCTCGGCACGGAGGCGGCTGACGAGCCGGACCGCGAGCAGTGAGTGGCCGCCGAGTGCGAAGAAGTCGGCATCGACACCGACCCGCTCACGTCCCAGCAACTCGGCGAACAGACCACACAACAACTCCTCCACCGCACCGACCGGCCCCCGCGACCGACCCCCCTCCCCACCATCAGCCCCACCGCCATCCCCACCAGGCACCGGAAGCGCCGCCCGATCCACCTTCCCATTCGGCGTCAAAGGCAACCCACCCTCCAACACCACCACCGAAGGCACCATGTAATCCGGCAGCACCTCCCCCACCCGACGCACCAACACCCCAGCCAAACCCACCACATCCACACCCGCGACCGGCACCACATACCCCGTCAACCGACGCTCACCCAGCCGATCCTCACGCACCACCACCACCGCCTGACCCACCGCCGGATCAGCCTCAAGCGCCCCCCGCACCTCCCCCAACTCGATCCGGAAACCCCGCACCTTCACCTGATCGTCAACCCGCCCGACAAACTCCAACTCCCCCACACCGGACCACCGCACCAAATCCCCCGTGCGATACATCCGCTCCCCCGAACCCACAAACGGATCCGCCACAAAACGACCCGCCGTCACACCAGGACGACCCACATACCCCCGAGCCACCCCCGCACCACCCACATACAACTCCCCCACCACACCCAACGGCACCGGAACCAAACACCCATCCAGCACATACACCCGCGTATTAGCCAACCCACACCCGATCGAGGGTTTGGTGTCCCGGGCGGCGGTCGGCTCCGGGCGGAAGCGGTGCGAGGTGGTGAAGGTGGTGTTCTCCGTCGGTCCGTAACCGTTGGTGAGCAGGGTGCCGGGAAAGTCCTCCAACATCTGCCGCACGGCTGCGGGTGACGGCTCCTCGCCGCCGACCCAGATGTGCCGCAACTGCCCCAGGGCGGGGCTCCGCTGCGCAACCAGGGCGCTGAACAGCGAGGCGGTGAGGAAGGCGCTGGTCGCCCCGTGCCGGGCGACGGCCTGCTCGACGGTCTGCACGGCGGACTCGGCCCGCGGCGCGACCACGACGGTGCCGCCGCCCAGCAGCGGCACCCAGATCTCGAAGGTGGAGGCGTCGAACGAGTGCGGCGAGTGCGCCAGTACGCGACGGTGGGTGCCGTCGGCCCAGCACGGGTCCGCACAGAGCGCGAGGATGTTCCGGTGGGTCACCAGCACGCCCTTGGGACGGCCGGTGGAACCGGATGTGTACATCACATAGGCGGCGCCCTCCGCATGGATGCCGGGCAGGCCACCGATCGGCTCCGCGTCCGCCGTCGATGCCGTCGGCACGGGATCGGTGACGTCCAGCACCGTGAGGCCGTCGAACGACCGCGCCCATGTGCCCGCCCGCTCACGCGCGGACAGGTCAGTGAGCAGCAGGCAGGGCCGGGACTCTTCCAGGATCGCCCGCAACCGCGGGTCCGGGCTCCGCAGGTCGAGGGGCAGATACGCCGCGCCGCTCCTGAGCACGGCCAGCAGGGCGACGACCAGGTCGGCAGAACGCTCCATCGCCACGGCGACACAGCGCTCGCGTGCCGCACCGGACCCCCGGAGCACCTCGGCCAACCGCCTGGACCGGGCTTCCAGCTCCGCGTAGCTGAGCGAGACCCCACCGCACAGCACCGCGATGGCGTCGGGCGTCGCGGCGGCCTGCTCCTCGAACCGGATCGGGACTGAGCCTTCCGGTACGGGGTGCACGGGACCCCGCCCGGCGTCGAGCAGGGACTGCCGTTCGGCGTTGCCCATCAGCTCCAGATGCCCGATGGGCTCCGCCGGGTACCGCACCGCGGCGATCAGAAGCCTCTCGTAGGCACGGGCGATGCGGTCGGCGGTGCCGCGGTCGAAGAGGTCCTCCGCGTAGACCAGCCGTACGTCGAGCCCGCCGTCGGTCTCGGTCGCATCGACGACCAGGTCGAAGGCGACCGCACGGTCCCGCCCCTCGGTCGTCATTCGAGCCTCGACACCCGGGAGGTGCACGGCGGCGGTCGCGTTGTTCTGGAGCACCAGCATGACCTGGAACAGGGGGTGCCGACCCGCGGAGCGCGCCGGGTTGACGGCCTCCACGACCTGCTCGAACGGCACATCCTGATGGGCGAGAGCGGACAGCACATCGGACCGCACATGGCGCAGCAAGTCGCTGAAGGACGGATTCGCCGACAGGAGACCGGCAGCGGTCCGGACCACCACGGTGTTCACGAAACAGCCGACGAGGTCTTCCAGTCCGGTGTCGGTACGCCCCGCGACCGGGCTGCCCACCGGGATGTCGGACCCCGCGCCGAACCGGTGGAGCAGCGTGGCGAGACCCGCGTGCAGCACCATGAACAGACTTGCTCCGTGCTCCCTGGCAAGCTCCTGGAGCCTGCCGTGCACCCGTGGGCCGACGCGGAACGGGACGACGCCGGCGCGGTGCGACGCGGTGGGCGGCCGGGGCCGGTCGGTGGGCAGGACGAGCTCTTCGGGGAGACCGTCGAGCCTGCGCCGCCAGTAGGCCAACTGCCGCGCACAGAGGCTGTCCTCGTCATCGGCCGAACCCAGCACCTCACGCTGCCACAAGGTGAAGTCGGCGTACTGCACCGGAAGGTCGTCCCAGTCGGGCGCCGCACCACCCGCGAGCCGCGCTCGATAGGCCACCGAGAGATCCCGCAGGAACGGCCCGGCCGACCATCCGTCGAACACGATGTGGTGCACCACGACCACCAGTACGTACTCGTCGGGCCCGGCCGAGAGCAGTTCCGCCCGCAGCGGCAGCTCCCGCCCCAGGGCGAAGGGGCGGTCCGCAGCGACGGCAATGGTCCGTTCGACGTCCGCGGCCTCGATCCGGCGGACCGGCAGGGCCAGGCGCGCAGCCGTGTCCCGGGGATCCAGGATCAGCTGCCGGGGCTCGTCGTCCTGGGCGGCAAAGAGCGTGCGCAGGATCTCATGGCGTCCCACCACATCCCGAAGGGCATCGGTGATCGCCGATACGTCCAGCGCTCCGGACATGCGGAGCACGACCGACGCGTTCAGGGACGCGTCCCCGCCGTCCACCTCACCCTGGAACCAGAAGCGCAGCTGCGAAAAGGACAGAGGGATCATGTCGTCCGGGCCTCCAAGCCTCAGAGCCTCAACGAGGAAATGCGTGGTCAGGCGAATACTTCGCGTAGTTCGTTCAACTGCCGCAGGCCCTTGAGCACGGTCGCGGTGTCCACTCCGAAGTCGATCAGGCAGGCGATCTCATCGACCCCGATGTCACGCAGGCGCTCCACGATCACGCGCGCTTCGTCCACGGTGCCGAAGAGTCCGCGCTCTTCGACATAGGTGTCGAAAGAGCGGGCGACAAGGAATTCGATGTCCTCCTCATCGAGGGCGTCGGCTTCGATAACGATGTCGTCGCCCGGTTCTGCGTCGGGATCGGAATGGGGATGCGAGCCTGGGTCGTCATTTCCCAGCGAACCGGTGACCAGGTCGAGTGAACTCCTCAGGTAGTCACGGAGGGGTCCTCGTACGGCCTCCCTCACCTCCGCCCGGTCCTGCCCCAGCAGGGTGTGCAGCATGAGGACGACATGGCCTTGAGCTCCACCATGGGTCTCGCGGTGCACCCTGTGGTATTCGGCGATCTTTCCGGCCAGTTCACCGATGCCCTGGCGGAGGAGGTGGGTGAGTATTCCGGCACGGCTGGTCGCCGCGGCGCGGAAGGTGTCCGCGTCGCCCGCACTGGTGATCCAGACCGGCAGCTCCGGCTGCACGGGCGGTGGGTAGATCCGCACCGAGGCCGGATTGCCGATCCCGTCGACCACCTCGTGGCAGCCGCCGCGCCACAGGGCGCGGACCTGTTCGACCCGGTCAAGGGTGACGCGCTTGCGGTCCTGGTAGGAGCTGCGGCTCAGGGCGAAGTCCACGGGGTGCCAGCCCGAGGCGAAGGAGACTCCGACCCGGCCCCCGGAGAGGTTGTCGACCACCGACCACTCCTCGGCGATCCGGAGCGGGTGGTGCAGGGGCGCGACCACGCTGCCGGCCCTGATGGCGATGCGCTCGGTAGCGGCGGCAAGCGCCGCACCCACCACAGCCGGGTTCGGGTACAGGCCGCCGAACGCGTGGAAGTGCCGCTCCGGGGTCCAGACGGCGCGAAAGCCGTGCTGGTCGGCGAACCTCGCTCCCTCCAGCAGGAGTTCGTAGCGACCCGCGTCGCCATCCGGGCAACTGACGCTGTCATCTGCGAAGTAGAAGAGACTGAAGTCCATGTGGTCCCCCGTTTCCGTCGGTTGGCATTCAGCCGGTCAGCCGGCGCCTCGCATCCGCCGTAGCGTCGGCCGCGCCTTCGGGGCGGTGTCGAGCCGCTCCACAAGGTCGGCCACCGTGGGTGCGTCGTAGACCACCTCGACCGTGATTTCGACGCCGAACACCGCACGAACCCTGCTGACCAGCCTGGTCACCAGCAGCGAGTGGCCGCCCAGGTCGAAGAAGTCGTCATCGATGCCGATGCCTGCCGCCCCCGGCGCCGCCTGGGCACCCAGCAGTTCCTCGTACATCCGGCACAGCGCCTCCTCCCGGGGGGTCCGCGGCTCGCGGCTGGCGCCACTCGAGCCGATCTCGGGCGGGAGCAGGGCGGCACGGTCCAGCTTGCCGTGCGGTGTCAGCGGGAAGCCGTCGAGTACGACCACGGCCGACGGCAGCATGAACGCCGGCAGGAACGCGGCCGCGCGGCGGGCCACGGACTCCCTGAGCTGTGCGGTGGCACCGCGTACCGGACTGCTTTCCGGCACCACGTAGGCGACGATCCTCCGGTCACCGCGGCCGTACTCATGTATCACCACCGCGGCCCCGGTGATCCCGGGATGTGCGGCGAGCACCGCCTCGATCTCACCCGGTTCGACCCGGTAGCCGCGTATCTTCACCTGCTCGTCGGCGCGTCCGGCGAACTCCAGATCGCCGTCGCCGTTCCATCGGGCGAGATCACCGGTGCGGTACATCCTCGTGCCCGGGGCACCGTACGGGTCGGCGACGAAGCGCTCAGCGCTGGTCGCGGGCCGGTTCAGATAGCCGCGGGCCAGACCGACGCCCGCGATGTGGAGCTCGCCCACGGCTCCGGCAGGAACCGGCCGCAGCCGTTCGTCGAGCACATACACACGTGTCCGGCGCACCGGGCGCCCGATCGGCGGCGGTTGCGCTGAGCCGGTCAGCGCATCGCTCATGGTGGCGCAGACGGTGGTCTCGGTGGGCCCGTACGCGTTGATCATCGTCCGTCCCGCCGACCAGCGGCGCGCCAATTCGGCTCCCAGTGCCTCACCTCCGACGACCAGGTTGCCCACCGAGCGCAGGGCGTCCGGTGACAGCACACCCAGCACGGCCGCGGGCACCGCGAGATGGGTGATACGCCGCTCGTCCACAAGCCGGTGCAGCTCCGGTCCGGGCCGCAGGCTGCGGGCGGGCGCCATGACGAGTGTGGCGCCCGAGGAGAACGTCATGGCCACCTCCCAGAAGAACGGGTCAAAGCTGGGAGAGATGAACTGCAGTACACGCGAAGCCACTTCGACCGCCAGCGCACTCCGGAGGTGGGCCGCCAGATTGGCGAGTCCGGCGCGGGTCACCACCACGCCTTTGGGATGCCCGGTGGATCCCGAGGTGTAGATCACGTACGCGGCACCGGCGGGATGCAGCGGGCCGTGCCGTTCGGCGTCCGTGAGGTCGGCCGCCGAACGGCGGCGGGATTCGGCCTCCTGCTCGGGGGTGTCGAGGCACAGGAGAGGCACGGGGGAGAGTGCGGAGGGTCCGGACAGTGCGGTGGTCACCGCGGAAGACAGCGCACTGTCCACGGTGGTGAGCACCATGCCGGGCCGCGCGTCACCGATCATTCGGGTGATGCGCTCCGCCGGGTACTCGGGATCCACCGGGAGATACGAGGCTCCGGTCTTCATCACGGCCAGCAATCCGGTCAGCAGCGCGACCGATCTCGTCGCCGCGGAGGCGACGACCGCCTCCGGCCCCGCACCACACCCGACCAGCAGGCGGGCGAGCCGGTTCGCCCCGGCGTTCAGCTCGCCGTACGAGACCACCTGGCCCTCGAACTCCACCGCCGGGGCGTCCGGAGTCCGCTTCGCCCAGTCCTCGAAGCATTCCAGCAGGGCGGGGGTACCGGTATCCGCCTCGCATTCCCCGCCGATGGGTAATCGTTCAAGACCGAAGGAATCCACAGGCGCGGAAATCGCGGCGCGGTCCGCACATGAGGCCGCGGACTCGACAGAACGCCCTGAGGCGCCGCGCGAATCACCACCCACGAACGACTCCTCGCTTTGATCCATGAGATCCCCATTTCGACACCGGCACGCGTTTCGCGGTGCCTTCCACGAGGACCAGTGGGTTTGTCCGTACCTCATCGCCACAGCAGTGCGTTCGACACGATTCAGCGGCCGATCCTAGGCGCGCGACGGTCTGTTTTCACAGTGTTGCAGACAGTTGTGTGATCTTGCTAACGTAACCCGTCCACCGCGCAGGCTACGAAGGACCTGTTCTCGCTATGACTTCACGGGAGAGCGCACGGCCGACACGATTAGGCGGACTCTGGGCCCACCGCAACTTCCGTTCCCTGCTGATCGGGGAGACCGCGAGCAGGCTCGGCATGAACATCACCGCGGTGCTGCTCCCGCTCCTGGCGGTCGACACGCTGCACGCCTCGCCCTGGATGATCGGCCTGCTGACCGCCGCCCCATGGGTGCCCTGGCTGGTCATCGGACTTCCCGCCGGCGCCTGGGTGGACAGACTTCCACGCCGCAGCATCATGCTGTGCTGCAATCTCATCTCGGCTGTGCTCCTCCTCAGTGTGCCCGTCGCATGGTGGCTGGACGCACTGAACATCTGGCATGTGCTGGCGGTGGCCTTTCTGACCGGTACGACTGCCGTGTTCTTCTCCACCGCCTACTCGGCCTATCTGCCGTCCCTGGTGGACAAGGCCGATCTGATGGAGGGCAACGCCAAGCTGCAGGCGGCGGAGCAGACCACCAGGGTCGCGGGTCCCGGCGCGGGTGGACTCATCGCCCAGTTCGTGGGAAGTGCCACCGGACTGCTCTTCGAGGTGTTGTCGTTCCTCGTCTCGACGGTGTGTCTACTGTCCATCCGCGCCGTCGAGTCCCGCCCCGCCCGTCAGCCGAGACCGATACTCCGTGAGATAGCCGACGGCCTGCGCTTCGTCACGGGCGACCGCTATGTCCGCGCCATCACCGTCTTCGGCGCGGCGCTGAACATGGCGCTGGCCGGCTACCAGGCCACGCAGATCGTCTTCCTCGTCCGCACCGTAGGCGCCTCCCCGAGCCTGGTCGGCATACTGATGGCCTTCGGCGGCGTCGGCGGCATCCTCGGCGGTCTCGCCGCCGCACGGCTGTCCCGTCGCCTCGGCACGGCACGCGCTCTGCTGTACGTGCAACTCGTGGCGGCACCTTTCGTCTTGCTCATCCCCCTCACCCACCAGGGCTCGCGACTGGCTCTCTTCGCCATCGGGTCCACCATGATGATGGCCGGTGTGGTGGCCTGCAACGTCATCATCGTGAGCTTCCGGCAGTCCTACTGCCCGACGGACCTCATCGGCCGGGTCACCGCCACGACGATGTTCGTCAACTTCAGCACGATCCCGGCGGGCGCGCTGCTCGGCGGTGCGATGAACACGTTCCTGGGGCTGAGGCCGACGATGTGGGTGGTCTGTCTCGGCCTCTGCGCCACGAGCTCCATCCTGCTCTCACAGCCCCTGCGGGGACTGCGGGATCTCCCCATCTCGCAGCAGGTGCCGGCGGCCTGAGGACTCGCGGCGCCGAGGCGGACCCGGCGGCCTCAGCTCCCGCCGAGCGCACCGACTCCACCCACGTCCCGCCGAACGGCGTCCCGGCCACGCATGGAAGCAGAGCCCCGCGCTCGCCGTCGTGCCCATGCCCCTCGCCGAGCGGCCCGTCCGAATCGGGTACGAGAGGACGTCGACCGCCCGGCGCGGGGCGAGCCGGCTCGCCCCGCGCCGGGCGGAGTGCCACAAGGCCCTATCCGAGCAGATCAGCACCCGGATCAGGGTGAGGCCGGAGCTGGAGAAGGCGCTTGCGCCGGCCCGCCAGTTCAAGGAGGCCGCCCCCTGAGACGCCGGTCGTCTTCACCGTGCACGAGCTTCCACACCCTTGTTACGCGTCGGACGGACGCATAACATGCGTCCACCCGACGCGTTTCATTCGTACTTCCGAGGAAGGCTCGCCATGACCGACATCACCAGTGCGTTCCGGCCGGAGCAGCAGGACCTCGAGTTCGCTCTCCCACCCCGCTTCGACGATCCCGCAGACGAGAGGGAGCACCGCAAGCAGCGGCTTGCGGGGGCCTGCCGGGTCTTCGGAAGGCTCGGCTTCGCCGAGGGTGTCGCCGGGCACATCACCGTGCGCGACCCGGAGTTCCCCGATATGTTCTGGGTCAACCCCTTCGGGATGTCCTTCCGCCACGTGAAGGTCTCCGACCTGATCCTGGTTGACCACGAGGGCACCGTCCGGCACGGGCGGAGACCGGTGAACAAGGCCGGGTTCGTCATCCACTCCGCCATCCACCGCGCCCGGCCCGACGTCGTCGCCGCCTGCCACGCCCACGCGGTTCACGGCAAGGCTTGGTCGAGCCTCGGCAGGGTCCTGGACCCGATCACCCAGGACGCCTGCGCCCTCTACGAGAACCACGTGGTGGTGCGCGACGGGGCGGGTGCGGTCGTCATCGAGGAGGATTCCGGAAGGCTGTTGGCCGAAGGACTGGGAAGCAAGCGCGCGGCGATCCACCAGAACCACGGCGTCTTCACCGTAGGCGAGAGCGTCGACGAGGCCGCCTGGTGGTTCATCACCATGGAACGCAGCGCTCAGGCGCAACTCCTGGCGGAGGCAGCCGGGACCCCCAGGCTCATCGGCCCCGAGGCGGCGCGCCATACCCGGGAGCAGACCGGTTTCCCGCTCGCCGGCTGGTTCTCCTTCCAGCCGTTGTGGGACGAGATCATCCGCACCGACCCCGACCTCTTCTCATGACGGGCTCGTCCGCGTCCGCGCCGGACGCCAAGGGGGGTGGCCAGGACCTGGTGGTGGGGTCAGCCGGCTGGTGGAAACAGCGCTACTCCGCACGAGCGGGGCGGCGCCCCCGGGCAGGCGGCCTCACTCTCGGGTCGATCATGGACGTGGCTCTCGAAATCGCCGATCGTGAGGGCCTGGATGCCCTCACGATGCGAGCCGTCGCCGACCTCTTGGACGTACGGCACACCTCGCTGTACCGGCATGTGGCCAGCCGCGATGAGCTGCTCGTGGAGCTGGTCGACCACATGCTCGGCGAAGTCGCCCTCCCGGAGCCGGGCCCTGACTGGCGGGTCGGCACGGAAGCGGGGGCCCGTGAGTACCGCCGCGTGATCCGTGCGCACAAGTCCCTCGTCCCTCTGATACCCCGTGGCCAGCTCCTGGGCCCGAATGCCCTGCGAGCCCGGGAACACGGCCTGAGGCTGCTGACGGAGGCCGGATGGCCGCCCGTGCAGGCGGTGCGGATCTACCTCACCGTGACCCACTACGTCGTCGGTGCCGTGGTGCTGGACAGCGGCGGCGCGGCCCGCACCGCCGGGCAGCGTGCCGCCATGGCCGACCTGTTCGCGTCCCTTCCCGCAGGCCGGCACCCACTCGTCACCGCGCACTCCGCACTCCTCGGAGGCCCGGAC
Source organism: Streptomyces sp. SCSIO 30461 (assembly GCF_037023745.1). Taxonomy (NCBI): domain Bacteria; kingdom Bacillati; phylum Actinomycetota; class Actinomycetes; order Kitasatosporales; family Streptomycetaceae; genus Streptomyces; species Streptomyces sp. SCSIO 30461. Next base: position 2,374,459 of record NZ_CP146101.1, on the reverse strand, counting down.
GGTGACGAGGAGTTCGACTTCGGCCTGCGGTGCCTCCTCGACGGCATCGCCGCGCAGGAACGGAGCCTTTGATGGCCGACACAACCATGCAGACCGCCGATCAGTGGTACGCCGGCGGCACACGCCTCACCCTCAACGGCCGCGCAGGCAGCCACGAACTGTTCGTCCGTCAGGACGGCCCTCCCAACGGGGCACACGTCACACTCCTGCACGGGTTTCCCACGTCGTCCCACGACTGGTCGGTCACCGCGCCCGCACTGGCGGAGTCTGGGCACCGGGTCACCACCCTGGATCTCCTCGGCTTCGGGCACAGCGACAAGCCTCGGAAGCACATGTACTCGCTCCTGGAGCAGGCCGACCTGGTGGAGGACCTCTGGTCGCTGCTCGGCATCGGCGACACCGCGCTGGTCGCCCACGACTACGGAGTCAGCGTCGCCCAGGAGCTTCTCGCCCGCAACCCCCAACGGATCACCGCCATGGCCTGGCTCAACGGCGGCCTCTATCCCGATCTCCATCGCCCGATCCGCATCCAACGACTCCTGCACAGCCCCCTGGGTCCACTGCTCGCCCCGCTCATCAGCGAACGCGGCTTCCGCGCGTCAATGCGCCGCATCCTGAACCGGCCCGTCTCCGACCTGGACCTGCACGCCATGTGGAACTGCGTAGCGCACGACCGGGGTCATCTGCTGGCGCCGGGCCTGCTCCGCTACATCGACGAGCGACGCATGCACCAGGCCCGGTGGATCTCGGCCCTGGAGACGCGCCAGGGCCCCACCTTGTTCGTCTGGGGACCGGACGATCCCGTCAGCGGAGCCCACGTGCTAGCCCGCATCCGGGAGCGCATGCCCCACGCGACCGTGACCGAACTCGCCGGCCCGCCTGCTGCCGGTCACTACCCGCAGGTCGAGGCACCCGACGAGACCGTGTCCGCCCTCCGGGCGTTCTTCGGCTCCCTCTGAGCCTGACTCTGTCAAGGATCTTGGAGTGTCCCGGTGCGGCGGCGAGATCAACGGGCATGCTCGGGGCTGTTCGTGGACCGATGCGGTTGCCCGATGTCGCTCCGTGCCCGTTCTGGTGAGCGAATCCCGTCTCTGACCGTGCATTGATGGCACGGGCGAGCGACCCGGGCGGTACGACGGCGATGTGGGTGGGGGACCGCCTCGGCGGGCTGTGGTGTGGCGAGGACTTCGCCGACCGGTACTCGCACGATGGCCGCCCCGGCCTCTCGCCCACCCAGCCGGCCACCGTCTGTGTGCTGCAACTGCTCGGCTTGGCGGACCGGCAAGCGGCCGAGGCGGTCCACTGCCGACTCGATTCCACCTACGCGCCGGCCATGGAGCTGGACGATCCCGGCTTCCACCACAGTGTGCCGGCCGACTACCGCGAGCGCCTCGCCCCGGGCGATCGTGCCGACCGTCTCCTCGACCTCGAGCGCATGAAGGAGGCCGTTACGCGAGCGCACCACCTGGCGCACCGACTCAAGCTGAGAGCGGGGGCCGGAACCGGCCCCGGGCCCCCGCCCGAACTTGGGTCAGCGCCTGCTGGACACGCCGTAGTACTGGAGGTCCTGCACGGTGGCTGCGCGCCGCGCCGGATATCGGGTCGTGACGGCGGCGACCGTGGCGCCCCCACGCCTGGCCACGACCTCGGTGCGGCCGGGGCTCAGCGGAAGGCCCCGGGCGTACGGGCCGGCCGGAGCGCCATAGGTATGGGGCACAGTACCCACTCGCACATCGAGCGTGGCGGGTGCGGTCAGGAAGGTGAATACCTCCACCTGGTCGCTCGCGGGTGCGGTGCCCGGCCGGGGGCGCATCCGCACGGGGTGGGTCGCGGTGTCGGCGCCGGACGTGAACTGCACTCGGGAGGTGACGTAGACGGTGTCGCGGACGATCCGAGGCCACACCCCCGTCTTGAAGCGAGTGAGGTAGTAGGAGGATATGTCCAGATAGGTATGGCCGTTGTGCAGTGAGGGGGCGAACTGGGTACCCTCCGAATAGTCGTTCCAGGTGGTGAGCTGCACCCAGTCCGCCCCGTCGGTGATCGCGTGGTTCCAGGTCGAGCGCAGGGTGGCTGTGTTGCCCGCCTCGTCGTAGATGCCCTGGTTGGGTCGGGCGTCCTGGACGGACACGGCCTGCATCCACTTCTTGCCCAGCGAGTGGGCGAGTCGGATGTCGCCGGGGACGCCGTCCTGCTGGGTATGGCTGCGGTTGCCCCAGGACGAGAAGACCTCGCTGATCGGTGCGAACCGCTCGGCGTTGGCGCGGAAGTCCAGGAAGACCGGGACCAGTGCGGTGCCGATGCCGTGCTCGCCGAGCCGTCCGATCACCTGGCTCCACCATGCTGGTTCCCGGGCCTCGGCCTTGAACGGGGAGACCACGAGGCGCCCGTCGGCCAGCCGGTACGCGGAGGGGGAGGCGGCGAGCGCGGCCAGTTCGTCGGCCAGGGTGCGGGGGTCGGTGTCCAGGGACGCCATGTCAGGCATCAGCACGACGCGGAACCCCGGGTCGACGCGCTGCGCCGCGCGCAGCAGCAGTTCGACGCGCTCCCGGTTGGTACCGGTCAGGGAGAGGATGTCGACGGTGAACCCGTCGATCCCGGCGTCACGGGCGGTCCTCACTTCCCTTTCCAGGTTGGCGAGTCGCCAGTCTCCGCCACCGGGCTGCACGGGCAGCGGCCGGTCCCGCAGCAGTCCACCGTAAGCCGTGTGCTTGCCCTTCTCCCCTTCGGCGGTGAGGTAGTTGCGGTTGTAGTAGTCCCGTGCGGTGGGCTCGTTGTCGAGCGAGAGCGGGTAGGGCGGGAAGTAGTGCGCGAAGACGAGGCGCGGGCTGCTGCGCAGTTCCTCGGTGGCCGGCAGGTCGAAGGGCAGCACCGGACCCGGCGCCACGGCCGGTGCGGTGGTGGGCTCAGGGGCGGGCTCAGGCTCGGTGGGCTCCGGGCTCGGCGGCTCGGAGGGGGACGCGGCGGGGGACGCCGACGGCTCCCGGTCGGGGGCCGGCTCGGTGGCGGCCGGACTCGGCCGAAGGGCGTGAGGCAGGGGCTGCTCCCGGTCACCGGCGAGACCGACACCGGCGCCGAGCCCGATCAGTAACAACCCCAACAGGGCTCCGATCGTGGCGCGTCGTCTTCGCTTGGACGGCCTTCGGTGATGATGGGCACGACGAACCGGGTGTTCCGACATGGGTGTCCTCCGTGGACGCGGGCGTAGGTCCCGGAGCACAGGACCAGACGCTGACAAGCATGGCCTGCCGGCCGGTGAACGCACTAGCGAACAGGCCACTGTGGCGACAACACGCCATCGTCGCCATACGACTCACGACGCTCCCCATCCGCGGCCCACCGCAGTGCGTTCGGCACGTCTCAGTGCGGCATGCCTCCGTGCGGCTCGTCACGTCTCGGCGTGTCTCGGCTCACTGCGCCGTGGCGCCGAGCCGGTCGGTGTTCTCGTGGGTCTCCATGTAGACGTCGAGGGAGTCCTCACGCATGGCCTGCCAGAGCTCCGCGCCTTCGCCGCTGTCCAGCAGGACCACGGACTGGCCGGAAATCATGTCGGTCCCCTTGGTGGGAGCGTTCATGAACACCATCGAACCGGGGCGCACGTTCCTGTTGTCCCACAGCAGCGCACGCAGGTCGGTGTCGCTGAGCCGGTCGTCCACGCTCACCGCGGCGGTGAGGTAGTCCAGCACCTCGGTCGCCTTGGCCGGGTTGGAGAAGGTCGAGGGGCGCATGACCTTCCCGAGCAGGGTGCGCAGGAAGTACTGCTGGCGATGGGTGCGGTCGAAGTCTCCGCGGGGCAGGTTCTTCCGCTCGCGTACGTAGGTCAGGGCCTCGCTGCCGTTCATATGGCGGCCGGCGCCGTCCACGACGAGGTCCACTCCGCCTACGGCGTCGGTGAGTTCCTTGAAGCCGTCCCAGTCGATCACGGCGAGGTGGTCCACCCGCACCTTGGTCAGCCGCTGCACCGTGTCGATCAGCAGCGGCGGACCGCCCCAGGAGAACGCCGCGTTGAGCTTGGCCTTGCCGTGTCCCCGGATGTCCACCCAGGAGTCACGGGGCAGTGAGACGACATACGCGCCGGAGTGGTCGGCCGGGAGATGGACCAGCATCATCGTGTCGCTGCGTTGGGCCCCGTACTTCCACTGGGGAGCCTTGGCGTCGCGGCCCGTGGTCGGCAGGTCGGAGCGGCTGTCCACACCGACGAGGAGGAAGGTCTGGCCGCCGCGCGACGGCGCGGGCTGTTCGGTCTCGGGGAGCGTCGTCGGGAAGACACCGGATATGCGGTCGACCCTGCCGGTGTAGTGGTCGACGGTCCACCAGGCGATCCCACCCACCATGAGCAGGCCGACCGCCAGCAGCGTCATCGCCCCGATGAGCACTCGGCGTGCGCGGCTCCTGGGCTTCTTGCGGCCTCGGCTGCCCGCTCCGGTCGTCCCGGCGGCTTCCCCGCCATCCCCGGTGGCCGTCCCACCGGTCCCGGGCGCCGTTCCGGTGGCGCCCCTGGTGCCGGATTCGTCCGACTTCACGGCGGCAGCCGGGAGCATGTCCGTCGCTTCGCTCCGGTCCGTCATCGCGGCATCAGCCGCCTTTCTGTCCCCCACCACGCACTCCGGAATCGTCGGAGTGCGTCCCCTTCCCCGTCGGGCGCACACTGTAGCCAGCATGTTCGAGGTTCGTACAGGTTTCCGCGAGGTTCGGTGACCCGACTCTCCCCGCCCGCACATCGTGCGGTTTCATATGCCCCATTACCAGTCGGTCACGTTCACATAAACGCGCCCATGTGCGCAATAGTTTGCCGTACCGTTCACCATCGTGTCACATGTTCGATGAACAGATGTTCGTGACATCGGTGGCTCACGCCACCGGACGTGCCTGGGGGGGTACATGTGGGATGTTCAAACCGCTGATTCCGATCGATCAAGCGAGGCACGCCACCGAGCGCGCCCCTCACAGTGGATGGGGCGCAAGTCCCGGTGGTATCTGCCCGCTTCGCTGATCATCGACCTCAGCGGTGCCGGAGTGCCGGTCGGGCTGATGCTGTACGCCGCGCACCAGCCGTGGGCCGTGCCGAGCGGCGTCGTCGCGGGGCTCGCCTGGGCCGGCGTCCAGCTGTTCCGTACGCGCTACGAGGCGCGGGCCATCGGCGAGGACCGAGGCGCGCTCCCCGTGCTCCACGACTGGTTCATCCTGCTGGGGGTGCTCGCGGTTGCACACACAGCCATGGGGGTTCGACTGCGCGCGCCGCTGTGCCTGGCCGCGCTGCTGCCCGCCCTGCTGCTGACGCTGATCTGCCGCAAGGCGGTGCACCGCCATCTCGCGGCCAAGCGCCGCAGGGCGCAGGCAGTGGTCAAGGTGCTGGTGGTGGGCGAGCCCACCGCCGCGGACGATGTGACCGCGCACCTCGCCGCCCGTACCGACCACCCGTATGTCGCGGTGGGCGCCGTCCCCGTGGGAGACGGTGAGTGCGGCTCCGGCATCCGTACCGGAAAGCGGCTGGCGGCGGCCACACCCGACTCCCCCGCGGAGGACTCCGAGCCGGTCGTGGGCGCGGTGCGGGGGCTCGGCGCCGACCTGGTGTTGGTCGTCCCGGGCGCCACGCTCTCCGGCGAGCGGCTGCGCCGCCTGTCCTGGGGCCTGCACGACGCGGGGATCGAGCTGTTCCTCGCGCCGGGCCTGGTGGAGGTGTCCGTCAAGCGCCTGGAGACCGGATCAGCCGGCGGTATGTCGCTGCTGCGGGTGGCTCCGCCGACGAAGGAGGGCGTGCAGCCGCTGCTCAAACAGGTGCTGGACCGCAGTTCAGCCCTGCTGGGTCTGCTGCTGCTGGCTCCGCTGCTGCTGCTGATCGGAGCGGCGGTGAAGGCGTCGTCGTCGGGTCCGGTGTTCTATCTCCATGAGCGCATCGGACTGGGCGGACGTCCGTTCGTGATGTGGAAGTTCCGCAGTATGCGGGTGGGCGCCGACAGCGAGAAGGCCGAACTGGCCCAGGAGAACGAACACGACGGCCTGATGTTCAAGATGCGCCGCGACCCCCGGGTCACCCGGGTCGGCCACTGGCTGCGCCGCACCTCGCTGGACGAACTGCCCCAGCTGATCAATGTGCTGAAGGGCGACATGTCCCTGGTGGGTCCACGACCGCCGCTCGCCGACGAGGTGGCCCGCTACACGCCCGTCGAGTGGCGGCGACTGACCGTGCGGCCGGGGATGACCGGGCTGTGGCAGATCAGCGGGCGCTCCGACCTGTCCTGGGACGAAACCGTCCAGCTCGATCTCAGCTATGTCGACAATTGGTCGTTCACGAGTGATGTGGACGTCATGGCCCGTACGTTCCGCGCCGTCGTCGACGGCCGCGGGGCGTACTGAGGACGGCGCTCGTGACCGCCCAGCGTCCCGGCGCGGTCGCCGCGCCGGGACCCGGTGACGGCGACCACTCCCGAAGCACCTCCCGCGACCGCGGCTCCCCCCGTGACCGCGCCCGGCCGGTTCCGTCAGCTGCCGGAACCGGCCTCGCGGCCGTCTTCGAACCCCCCGCGCCAGTGCGCGTAGGTGGCGGCGATGCCGTCGCGCAGCGGGATCGCCGGCTTCCAGCCGAGCCCCGCCAGCCGGGAGATGTCGAGCAGCTTGCGCGGGGTGCCGTCGGGCCGGGTGGTGTCCCAGGCGATCCGTCCGGTGAAGCCGGTGACATCGGCGACCGTCGCGGCCAGTTCCCGAATGGTGAGGTCGTTTCCGCAGCCGATGTTGACCGGCTCGTCGCCGTCGTACGAGCGCAGCAGCAGCGCGCACGCCGCGGCGAGGTCGTCCACGTGCAGGAACTCGCGGCGCGGGGTGCCGCTGCCCCACAGCACGACCTCGTCGCGGCCGGCGGCCGCCGCCTCGTGGAAGCGCCGGATCAGGGCCGGCAGCACGTGCGAGGTCTCCAGGTCGAAGTTGTCACCGGGCCCGTAGAGGTTCGTCGGCATGGCGCTGATGTACGACGCGCCGTACTGGCGCCGGTACGACTGCACCTGGACGATGCCGGCGATCTTCGCGAGCGCGTACGCCTCGTTGGTGGGCTCCAGCGGGCCGGTCAGCAGCGCGTCCTCGGTGATGGGCTGGGGGGCGTGCTTGGGGTAGATGCACGACGAGCCCAGGAAGAGCAGCCGGCCCACCCCGGCGGCGTGCGCCCCGGCTATCACGCTGAGCTGGATCTGGAGGTTCTCCTCCAGGAACTGCACCGGCTGCGTGCTGTTGGCCATGATTCCGCCGACCTTGGCGGCGGCGAGCACCACGGCGTCGGGCCTCATGTCGGCCAGTTCGGCGGCGGTACGCGCGGCATCGCGCAGATCCAGTTCGGCACGGGTGCGGGTGAGCACCTCGTGCCCGTCGGCGGAGAGCCGGCGGGCCACGGCGGAGCCCACCAGGCCACGGTGGCCGGCGACGAAGACACGGGCACGTTCGGGCAGCAGCGATGCGGTCATGGGCCGGATCATGCCAGGCGTTGCGTGATCCGTACGACCGCATCGGCATTTCAACAGAAATTACCGGTACTTCGCAGGATTCCAGAGATACCAGGATTTCACGGCAAACAGCCCGTGCACAGCGGGCGCACGAACCGGATCCGGCCCCATGGCGGGTCCGGCATGGAGGGGAACATCACATGACCAAGACCGCGCTGATCACCGGTGTGACCGGCCAGGACGGCTCGTATCTGGCGGAGCTGCTGCTGTCGAAGGGCTACCGGGTGCACGGCCTGGTGCGCAGGTCGTCCAGCTTCAACACCGAGCGGATCGACCACATCTACCAGGGCCCGCAGGAGGCCGAGCGCAGCTTTGTGCTGCACCACGCCGACCTCTCCGACGGGGTGGCGCTGGTGAACCTGCTGCGCGACCTCCAGCCGGACGAGGTGTACAATCTGGGCGCGCAGTCGCATGTGCGGGTCTCCTTCGACGCGCCGCTCTACACCGGTGACGTGACCGGCCTGGGCGCGCTGCGGCTGCTGGAGGCCGTGCGGGCGAGCGGGGTGCAGACGCGGATCTACCAAGCGTCGTCCTCGGAGATGTTCGGCTCGACGCCGCCCCCGCAGAACGAGGGCACCCCCTTCCACCCGCGCAGCCCGTACGGCGCCGCGAAGGTCTTCGCGTACTGGGCCACGGTCAACTACCGTGAGGCATATGACATGTTCGCGGTGAACGGCATCCTGTTCAACCACGAGTCCCCGCGCCGCGGCGAGACCTTCGTGACCCGCAAGATCACCCGCGCTGTCGCCCGGATCAAGGCCGGCCTCCAGGACCGCCTCTACCTCGGGAACCTGGACGCGGTCCGCGACTGGGGTTACGCGCCCGAGTACGTCGAGGCGATGTGGCGGATGCTTCAGCACGACGAGCCGACCGACTACGTGGTGGCCACCGGGGTCCCGGCCACGGTACGGGAGTTCGTGGAGACCGCGTTCGCCCATGTCGGGCTCGACTGGAACGACCACGTCCGCTACGACCCCAAGTACGAGCGCCCCAGCGAGGTCGACGCGCTGATCGGGGACGCCTCCAAGGCGCGTGAGCTGCTGGGCTGGAAGCCCACCGTCCTGGTGGAGGAGCTGGCACGGATCATGGTCGAAGCCGATGTGCGGCAGGTGGCGGACCAACTCGCGGGCGCCTCGGTGCGTATCGACCGCTGACGCGGCGGCGGATCCACCGCTGCCGACGTTCGACGGAAACGTCACGCACGGCGACCTCCAGTGACGGATGTGTTGTCCGGCACCATGAGATCGCTGTGAAAACGTTTAAATTGCACATCGGATGAGTCAAATGCATTCCGCGAAGTGACATGCACTCGTAGAGTTCGCGCGCAAACATGTTCATACGCCCGCTCCGACCGAGGAGGCCTGGCGGGCGCATCAAGGGCAGAGAGTCCGTCAGCGGACTCAGAAGCCGGGGGGTTCATGCACAGAAGAACAAGAGGGCGGCTCAGCGTCGCCCTCGCACTGTCAGTGGCGGCAGCGGCGGGCGTGGGCGTGCTCACGGTCCTGCCGCAGTCCGCGAACGCGATCACCTCGCCCGTCGCCTTCACCGCCGACGACCTGCCGACCTGGCAGACCAACGGCATCGTGTGGACCCTGGCCGAGGCGAACGGCACGGTGTTCGCGGGCGGCACCTTCTCGCAGGTGCGCCCGCCGGACGGGGAGAGCGGCAACGCGCAGGACGCGCTGAACTTCGTCGCGCTGGACGCTGCGACCGGCGACCCCACGTCCTGCAAGCTGTCCTTCGCCGTTGACAGCGGCACCGCGACCGTGCGGGCCCTCGCGGTCTCGCCGGACAAGAAGACGCTCTACGCGGGCGGCTACTTCGGCTCGGTCAACAACGTGCCGGTCAGCAGTCTCGCCGCCATCGACATCGCCAGCTGCACGCCCAAGGCGAGCTTCCGCCCGAGTGTCCCCGCCACCGTGCGGGCGCTCGCGGTCACCGGGGACACGGTGTACCTGGGCGGCGACTTCACCTCGGTCGGCGGCGCCGAGCACGAGCGCTACGCGGCGGTGGACGCCACCAGCGGCGCCGTCAAGCCGTTCCAGGCCGATGTGGACGAGCCCGGCCGGGCTCTCGCGGTCACCCCCGACGGCAAGAACGTGATCCTCGGCGGTGACTTCTTCACCGTCAACGGAGCGAGCTCGCACGCACTGGCCGTGGTCGACGCGACCACGGGCGCCAATGTCCGCACCTACCCCGGCTTCATCGAGAGCAGGTCGGTGGTCAAGGCGCTCGACACCGACGCCACGGGCTTCTACACCGGCAACGAGGGCACCGGTGGCGGTGTGTTCGACGGCCGTATCGCGCTGGACCTGTCCACGATGAACCAGCGCTGGCGGGACACCTGCCTGGGCGCCACCCAGGCCGTCGAGTCGTACGAGGGCGTGCTGTACAGCGCCTCGCACGCGCACGACTGCGCCAGTGTCGGGGAGTTCCCCGACGGCCGCCGGCGCCACCTGCTCGCGGAGCCGACCACCGGCACCAACAAGCTGGGCTGGTTCCCCGACACCAACGACGGCCTGGGCGAGGGCATCGGCCCGCGCGCCATGGTGGTCTCCCACACGTCGGACAACAAGTACATGTGGGTCGGTGGCGAGTTCACCACCGTCAACGGCGCGGCCGCCCAGGGCCTGACCCGCTTCGCCTCTTCCCCGGACACCGGGGCGCCGACCGTGCCTTCGGTCAGCGGCGAGGCCGTGAGCCCCACCGAGGCGCGGGTCCGCTGGCGTTCGAGCTACGACCTGGACGACAGCAAGCTGACGTACAAGGTCTACCGCAACAACGGCTCGACGCCCGTGTACACGGTCGACGGCGACTCCGTCGAGTGGTCGCGTCCGCAGCTGTCGTACACCGACAAGAACGTCACCCCCGGCTCCACCTACACCTACCGGGTGACCGCCACCGACGCCGCGGGCAACGCCTCCGGGCTCTCGTCCACGGTCACCGTGACGGTGCCGACCTCCGCCCAGAACTACGCGGCGCAGGTGCTGGATGACGGCGCCAACATGTACTGGCGCTACGACGAGTCCACCAGCCCGTTCATCGGCGACAGCTCGTCCGGCAACCAGAGCGGCGTCCAGGTCAACGAACCGTCGCTGCGCCAGACCCCGGCCGCCGTGACGGGCGCGTCCACCGCGATGGGCTTCAACGGCACCAACGAGTGGGCCTACAGCGAGAAGCAGGTCGCGGGGCCGAGCCAGTACTCGGTCGAGACCTGGTTCAAGACCACCACCACTCGGGGCGGCAAGCTGGTCGGGTTCGGTGACCGCACCCTCAAGCACAGCGCCAACTACGACCGGCACGTCTACATGCGCACCAACGGTCAGCTGATCTTCGGCGTCTACACGGGCACCACCCGCACGATCACCTCGCCGAACAGCTACAACGACGGCAAGTGGCACCATGTCGTCGCCACCCAGGGCTCGTCCGGGATGGTCCTGTACGTGGACGGCGTCCAGGTGGGCACGCTCGCCGAGACCGGCAACCAGAGCTACAACGGTTACTGGCGCATCGGCGGGGACAACCTCAGCTCCTGGCCGAACCGTCCCACCAGCTACTACTTCGCCGGTCAGATGGACGAGACGGCGATCTACCCGTCGGCTCTGAGCGCGTCCCAGGTGCAGAAGCACTACTCGCTGGCCTCGGCCGTGGCCGACACCGTGCAGACGGTCCGGGCGGCTGAGGACACGTACGTCAACGCCAGTGCCGCAAGTGCCAACTACGGCACCTCCACCTCGCTGGCGGTGCGCGGCACCTCGGCGTACGAGTCGTACCTGCGCTTCGACCTGCCGGCGGCGCCGGCCGGGACGGTGCTCAAGAGCGCGCGGCTCACGGTGAAGACCACCACCATGAGCAGCGCGGGCAGCGCGGACGAGATCTCCGTGCGGCCGGTCACCGGAAGCTGGACGGAGTCGGGCACCACCTATGCCTCCAAGCCGACCGTCGCCGGGACCTCGATCGGCACCCTGACCGGGATGACCGAGTTGTCGTCGCTCTACTCGACGGGACTCGACACCGATGCGCTCTCCCCGGCCCTGGGCGGCAGCTACAACCTGGCGCTCACCAGCACCGGAGCGGACGCGCTGTGGCTGTGGTCCGCCGAGGCTTCGGCCGCGGAGAACACGCCGCAGCTGGTGCTGACCTTCGGGGCGCCGTAACCTCGCCGCCTCTCGTGCGGGCCCGCACCTCCGTGCGGGCCCGCACACCCCTCCGGGCCCGCACCTCCGTGTGGGCCCGCCTCCATACCCCGGGGCCCGCCGCCCCCGCAGGAGCCACCATGCACACTCGTACCACTCGGCTGACCCTGCCCGTCAGGTCCGCCCGGCGCGGCGCCGTCGGCGCCGCCGCCCTCATCGCGCTTCTCGCACTCACCGGTTGCAGTTCGGACGGCGACACGGAAACGAAGGCGAAGGCCAAGCCCACCCAGAGCGCCGCCGGCAAACCGGCCGCAACCACGCCCGACTCCCAGTCGAGCCCGGCGCCCGAGGCAACCAAGGACTCCGCGTCCAAGGGCCCGGTCCTGCCCGACGCCAAACTCACCCCGGCGACCGGCACCTTCACCACCAAGGAGAAGAAGTACCTGAGCGGCCGGGTGCCCGTGGACATGGACCCGGCCGCAGTGCTCCAGACCGGCCAGGAAACCTGCCAGCGCATCGAGCGCACCGCCGCCCACGACAAGAACGCCGCGATCGGCGCGATCATCGCCGGAGACCTGCCGGAGGCCGAGGCCGCGATCAAGCAGCTGTGCCCGAAGCAGCGGCCACTGCTGGACGCCGCGGAGACCGGATTCCCGGGCGGCACCCAGAAGAACCCGGAGCCCGGCACCTACCAGGCCCTCACCACCGCCGAGGGCTGCACCTGGCAGGCGCTGGGAGAGGGCGGCGGCGTGCTGGCGGCCGGACCCGGCACGGGCGCGGGCAAGAAGAAGGTGATCGCGGAGGTCCCGTCCGGGACCCGTTCATTCGTCTCGACGGGCTGCTACGCCTGGCTTCCCGCGTAGTTCCGCACCAGGTCCAGGCGGTCGCCTGGGTTCCCCCTCGCCCGGTCGGGCGAGGGGGAACCCCAGCGGCATTGCGCTGTTGGCGATCTGGACGGTGAGGGTCAGGGGCGGGTAGTCGGCGCCGGGGGCGAAGACGGGATCACGCTCGGGATCACACGCGCTCGTAGACATCGAGCAGCGTGCCGATCACCGCGTCCATCGAGAACGTCTCGGCCGTGAGCTTGCGGGCCGCGCCGGATGCGGCCTGGCGCGCTGACGGCTCCAGCAGGTCGAGCACCGCGGCGGCGATGCCGTCGGAGCCGGTCATCACACGGCCGGCGCCGGCCCGGACCACATCACGTGCCAGGCCATTGGACTCGGTCACCACGACCGGGGTGCCGACTGCCATCGATTCCAGGACCGACATCGGGAACGGCTCGTCGACCGAAGGCAGTACATAGACGTGCGCCCGGCGCAGTTCCTCGGTCATCTGCGTCCCGGTCAGCGGCCCCGGGCAGCTCACCCGCCCCCCGAGTCCCAACTCGCCGATCCGCCGGCGCACCGCGCCGAGTTCCCCCTCGTCGGGCCCTGCCACCACGATGGTGGCGTCCGGATACCGGGCGAGGATCGCGGGCGCCGCCTCCACCAGATCCACCGGCCGCTTGCGGGCCTGCAGGCGGGCCGCGTACAGAATTCGCGGGCTGCCTTGCGGGGCGGGCCCCTCGGGCTGCGCGGGCACGCCGTTGACCAGGTGGACGGCCCGGTCGAGTCCGGCTCCACCGACCACCGCTTCCAGGTCCCGCAGCTCGCGGCTGGTGAGATGCAGCACCGCACGAGCCCCGCGCAGCACCCGGCGCACCGCGACCGCGTCGAGCAGCCGGGCCGACAGCCGCTCGCTGGGGTCCACCATGCCGTGTGTCTGGAGGACCAGGGGCTTTCCGGCGCGCAGTGCGGCGAGCGCGACCGGCAGGGTCACCAGATCACGGGCGAGATGCACATGGACGACATCGGCGTCCCGTACGAGGCGGTGTGCCCCAGCGAGCAGAGCGGGTGAGGTGATACCGCTGAAGCCCAGCGGCAGCACCCTGCGCGCCCGGTAGAGCCGGGCGGGCACGCCCTCGATCTCCTCGGGCAGCGGCAGCGCAAAGCCGTCCGCAAGCGCGGTGAGGCGTGCGTCGTGGCCGCGTTCCCGCAGCCCCTGGCAGAGGTTGAGCGCGACCCGTACCGGGCCGCCGAAGGCGTGCGTCGTGCTGTGCAGGGTGACGGTGTGCAGCACTCTCATGCCGGTTCCTCCACGGGCCTGCGCCGGTTGTCGGCGGTGTGCAGAGTCAGCTCCGGAAGGTCCTTGTGGAGCACGGCGCCCGCACCGACGACGGCGCAGCGGCCGACCTTCACCCCGGCGAGCACGGTGGCGCGGGTCGCGATCCAGGCGCCGTCGTCCACGGTGATCGGCGCATTGCGGTAGCGGAAGTCGGCGGCGCGGTGGTCATGGCTGCCGGTGCAGAGCAGCGCCTCCTGCGACACGCACACATGGGCGCCGATGGTGACCGGCTCCAGATTGAGTATCCAGGCGCCCTCGCCGATCCAGGTGTGGTCGCCGACCGTGAGCTTCCACGGCCACAGCACGCGCACGCGGTGCCGGATGAGCACTCCGGCGCCGATCTCGGCACCGAAGGCACGCAGCAGGGCCGTCCTCACCCTGGCCGGGGTGAACCACGCCATGAAGACCGTGTTCATCACCGCGAACCAGAGCGCCTGAACGATTCTGCTTCGCCCCTTGTCGTATCCGGCCAGAGTGAAGGCCGGGAGATCACGCATCGATCCACCCCCAACGGCGTCCCCCCAGGACGCGACTTCGCCACACTGTAGTAGCTGGCCGTTCACCTCACACAGGGCGCCGGTAGACTGCGGCGGGGATCGTTACTCGGGGGCGGGGCGCCATGACGCAGCAGAAAGACCGGGGCTCCACTGCCCCGAGCGCCACAGCGGTGTCGCCCGCGGCACATGCGCCGGGCGCTCGGGCACCAGGTGCGCGGCAGCAGGGGCAGGAGCAGGAGACGCGCGAGCGCACCGTGACGCGCCCGTTCTCACCGCGCACACTGCTCTCGCGCGCGCTGTCGGTCCCGCTCGTGCTGGGATTCTCGGTGTTCCTGCCGCTGCTCGTACTCATGCAGCCGGGCACGGGCCCGCGCGACTCCGCTCTGTGGACACAGCTCGCGCTGACCGTGTATTCGGGCCTTCGGCTGTCGGCGATGGTCCTCACAAACCGCCGCAAACTGCTCGCCGGTTCGTTCTGGCTGTTCGTCTACATGGCGATGGGGGTGGCACCGTTCGTCCAGGCCGTGCTGGGGCGCACACCCACCCCGGTGGTGGGACCGCGCAGCGATCTCACCGAGGCCGTGGCACTCGTCCTGATCGGCTGCGTCGCCTTCGACATCGGCTCCCTGCTGGCCCGCCAGCGGCCTGGCCGCGAAAGGGACGAGGGGCTGCGCACGGCGCTGGTGCACCGCCGCCGCCTGTACCTGCTGACGCTTGCCGCCTTCGCCGGCTCTGCCCTCCTCGTGATGAAGCTGGGTGGCCCGGCGGTCTTCTTCACCAGCCGTCAGGAGATCATCAGCAGCGTCCAGGACGCGGGGCTCTCCCAGGCGGACTCGCAGGCGGGTCAGGCCATTGTGCGCGGGTTCGGCACCGTTCCCGCCCTGATCGCCTGGCTGGCCTACACCCGGTGGCTGGTGACCTCGCGGCATGCGCGCCGCTCCGTGACGGTCATCGCCTCCTGGCTGGCGCTCGCGGGGCTGAACGCGGTGGTCAACAACCCGATCTCGAATCCGCGCTTCTGGTTCCTGACCGTGCTGTTCTCGCTGCTGTTCACCGTCTTCCCGGTGAGCGCGGCGTTCTACCGGATCGCGCTGAGTCTGGGCGTGATCGTGGCACTGATCGTCTTCCCGTTCTCTGACCGGTTCCGTTACGACGACGACAACTACCGTCCGCTGGAGACCACGTCCCCCCTGGAACCACTGACCATCAAGGACTACGACCAGGTCGGCATGTTCGCCAACACGGTCACCTACGAACGGTCGGGGCGCGGCCACACCTACGGCCGCCAGCTGACGGGTTCGGTGCTGTTCGCGGTGCCCCGGTCCATCTGGGCGGACAAGCCCATGGACACCGGGGTGATGGTCGGCGAGTGGATGGGAACCGTCAACACCAACCTCTCCTCGCCGGTGTGGGCCGAGCTGTGGATCGACTTCGGCCCGGTCGGCATGGTGGCGGGGTTCGTGGGGCTGGGCTACGCGGCGGCCCGGGTGGACCGCCGCTATGCGCGGCGGGCGGTGCGCCGGTCGCCACCGGGCAGTCTGATCGCGCTCACGGTGCCGCTGATCGCCGGATACTCCTTCATCCTGCTGCGCGGACCGATGCTACAGGCGTCGGGGCGGGTGGCGATCGCGGTCTGCTGCATCGCGCTCATCACCACGTTCCGGCAGGACCGGGCGACCGGGCTGCGCTGACCGGCGAGCGGGCCGCAGGGACCGGCGAGCGGGATGCGCCTGCTCGGCGACCGCGGTGCACCGCTCGACTCGGCGACGGAGGCGTTGCGTCGCCCGTCAGGCAGCCCGTCAGCCCGCAGGAACGGCCGGAGCGTCCGCGGCAGCGGACCGCTCCTCCGCCACGGGCGCCCGGACGACACGGGCAGCGCGGATCCAGGCCGCAACCGCCTTCAGCGCGGAGCCCGCTGCCAGACCCCAGGCGGCGCCCAGCGCGGACCCGGTCAGCAGGTATCCGCCGAGCATGAGCACCACCGAGAGCAGCGAGAACACCACCTGCACCGACAGGGTGGAGCGCGGGCTGAGCACCCGGAGGGTCACCAGGGCACAGGTGCCCAGGCCCATCACCGCGTACTGGGCGCCCGTGGCCGGAAGCAGGGAAGCCGCCGACTGCCAGGTCTCACCCAGCAACTGGCGCCCCACACCGTCCGGCAGGGCGTGGAGCACCAGCCCCCAACCGAGACCGACGGCGCAGAGCACCAGCCCGAGGAAGGCCGCCGCTCGTGCGGTGGCCCGACGGCCATCGAAACGATTCAGCAGCGGCGGCCCGAACGCGTTGACCGAGTTGAACAGCACGTTGAGCGGACCGAAGAGGGTGCTGGCCCCGCGGAGCGCGCCGACCGCGAGCGGAGCGGCGAACAGACCGAGGCCGAGCACGGCGAGCTGGCTGGACGCGTTGCCCACGGCGAACTCCACGGCGAAGCGCCGGCCGAGGTGCCCTCTGCGCGCGTACGGCCGCAGATCCGTCCGGGTACCGCGCACATGCGGCCACAGCAGCCGCAGACCGAGCAGCAGGGCGGGCACGGCCGACAGCCCCCAGACCGCGACGAGCAGCCCGGGAGCGGTGTGCTGCGGCTGGAGCAGCAGCGCGGGCACCACGCACAGCAGGCGCAGGGTGTCGGTGACCAGTGCGAGACCGGGCCGCCGCAGTGTGGAGAACGCGTACCGCAACACGTCCTGCACCAGTACCAGCGGCAGCACGATTCCCAGCGCGAGGAAGGCTCCGCCCGGTCCGGTCGAGCCGACGGCGGCGGTGACCGTGCCGGCCACGGCCAGCAGCACGCCGCAGGCGGTGGCGGCGAGGCCGGTGAACGCGACCGCGGAACGGCACGCGGCTCCCGTGGTGGCGGTGTCACCCCGGGTGAGGACGACGACCTGTCCCGCGTACGCCGTGTTGAGGCCCAGCAGCACCGTGAAGGTCAGATAGACCATCGAGAAGGCGGCGAACCCGTGCGCGGTGGAGACCCGCGCGGCGATGACCAGGACGGCGATGTTGGTGAGACTGGACGCCGCCTGGTCGAGCACGGAAGCGACCGCTGCTGTCGACCGCCGCGAGCCGCGCCCGGCGGCCGGCACGCCCGGCTCGGGCGCAGTGGGCCGATCGGCCGCCGTGGGCTGATCGGGTGCCGGGTCGGACGCACCCGGCGGCCCCCCGGGCACGGTCACCGGTCTCCCGGGCGCACCGTGCGCAGTGCCATGGTGCTGCTGGGGTCGGTCTGCGGGTCGAACTCGGGCTCCGGCAGAGCCTCGCGTTCGGCGCGGGGCAGGGGCGGGGCGGGGCGGTCCGCCGGGCTCCCGGCCTTGCGCCGCCGGTTGCCGCCGACGCTCCCACTGCCGCCACCACTGCTGCCGCCCTCCCGCGCAGCGGAAGCCGTGCCACCGCGCCGCGACTCGCTGTGCGTCACCGCGCCGAGCACGGTACCGCCGGCACCGACGATCAGCTCACGGATGCGCATGAGGTCGGCCCGGTGCACGGTGCGCGGGTCGCAGACGATGAGCACCCCGTCGACGCGGTCGACCAGCGCCAGGGCATCCGCGTAAGCGAGCACCGGCGGGGCGACGACCACGACCGTCGCATCGGGATCGTCGGCCTCGGTGATCAGCTGGGTGACCCTGCCCGAAGTCAGTGCGCGCGGGACGTTGCGCACCCGCTCACCCGGGACGAGACCGAAGACCCCGGACTCCCCCGCGTCGACCACGAGCCGGTCCCGGCCGGGCCATTCGCCGTCACCGGCTTCGCCGTGCCCACTGTCGCCGTACCCGCCGCCACGGCTCCAGCGGGGCCTGGACATGGTGGAGACGTCGAGCAGGTCCGTCAGCGAAGGAGTACGCAGATCGGCTTCGATGAGCAGCACGTTCTTGCCGGTCTCCGCGAAGGAGGCGGCGAGGTTGGCCGCCACCGCCGCACTGGTCTCCATGGAGCCGCGCGGGGCGACGACGAGCAGGCGTCGCCGGTCGGCGAACTTGTCGTCGTAGGCGAGCCGGAAGGCGATCGAGCGGTACTCCTCGGCGGCCCGGGAGTCCGAACGCCCGACCTCCAGTGCGTCGACCGAGCCGCGCGGCAGCGCGCCCAGGACGGGGCCGCGCACGGCTCGGGCCACATCCCCGGCCGAACGCGGCGCGGGGTCGAACACCAACCGCACCCAAGCGGCCAGCAGCCCGAGGCCCACACCTGCCAGACCGCCCATGGCGAGCGCGAGCGGCAGGCCAGGACCGTCGGGTGAGGTGGGCGGGGTGGCGGTGCGGATCACATTGCCGGGAGTCATGTCGAGCGTCTTCAGGCTGGTGATCTTGGAGCGGAGTTCGGTGATGCGGTTGAGCAGGTTGGCCTGCTGCGCGTAGGCGGAGTCGGCGCGTGCGCCGTCGGGCAGCCCCTTGATCTCCTTGGACAGCTCGTCGTTCTGCTTGGCGATCGGATTGAGCTGGTCCTGGAGGCTCTTCACCATCGTGTCGCGGCTCTTCGACCACTGCTCCTTGCTCAGGTCGATGTACGCCTCCGTCAGTGCGTTGGCGCGCCGTGCCGCCTCCTCCGGGTCGGCGGCGTTGTAGGTGAAGTGCAGCACCAGGGTCTGCGGCGGAGTGGTGACCTGGAGCCCGCTCTGGAGCTGCTCGACCTCGTCCTCGCCCATTTCCAGCGCCTTCGCGGCGCGCTCGGCGACCTTGCGGCTGAGCGCCGTCTGACGCTCGGACCCCATGTTGATCGCCTTGTCGAGGGAGAGGGTCGGATTGAAGGGGTCGCTGGAGGGGGCGCGCAGGACGACATCGGTGGTGGCCGCGTAGCTGTCGGCGCCGGTGATGCCCAGCCAGGCACCGGCCAGCAGTCCCACACCGATGCCGCTCGCGATCAGCCAGCGATAGCGCAGCAGTTGGCGGAACTGCTCGCGCAGCTGCTCCGGCTCGTCCTCCGCCCGGATCGTGACGTGTGTCTGGCTCACTTCCCAGGGCCCCCCATCGCCTCGTCGATCAGCGCGTCGATCCGCGCGAGACCCGCTTCCCGTGACAGATGGGCCGCCACATGGCGCGGTCCCGCCGCGCCGAGCTCATCCGCCATCCCCGGGTCATCGGCGAGTTTACGCACCGCGGACAGCAACTGATCCGGATCCTCGGGTTCCACGAGCAATCCGGCACCGGATCGCAACACCTCGCGCGCGGTGCCGCCCTCAGCGGCGACGGAGGCGACCACGGGACGACCGGAGGCGAAGTAGGAGGTCAGCTTGGACGGCACGCTCATGTCGAGCACCGAGGCCCGTTGGGTCACGGCGAGCACATCGGCGGCAGCGAGCACATCGGGGAAGTCCTCGTCGGAAACCGGAGGCATGAATTCCAGGTTGGGCAGCCCCTCGGCCAGCCCTGCGAGGTGCTCGCGCTGGTTGCCGTCGCCCATCAGCACGATACGGGTCGCCGGATCACGGCGGGCCGCCTCCACCAGCACCTCCAGGCCCTGCTTGAGGCCCATGTTCCCGGAGTGCACCACGACGGTCTGCTCGGGCCGCCAGCCGAGGCGCTCCCGGGTGTGCGCGCGGGATGCGGTGGGTGCCCCTATGTGCGACCAGTTGGGCACCAGACGTATGCGCCCGGGATCCACCCCCATGGCCTGGACCCGCTCGACGAACGTCTCGTGGATCACACCGACGAGGGTGGCCCGCCGCAGCACCCACGACTCCGCCCGTTCGGCCAGCTCCGCCGCGCGGCCTCCACCGCCCTTGATTCCGGACTGCGCGGCGGCGGCGCCCATGAGGTCCTGGACGACGGGCACGTAGGGGACACGCTGCCGGGCCGCGATCCGCGCCCCCAGCACGCCCCCGGCGAGGCTGGGCAGCTGGGCGAGGACGGCGTCGAGCCGACCGGTGCGGGGCGGCGCGACAAGGCCATGGGCGAGGATCGACCCCTCGAACATGCCCCGGCGCAGCGCGCTCTGCCGCGGCGGGACGGTGTGCAGGCGGCGGTGCACGGTGACCCCGGCACGCCGCTCGGTGGCCCGCCACACCTTGCGGTACGCCGGGTCGATCTGCCAGGACGGGTAGTGCGGAAGCCCGGCGAGCACATGGGTGTCATGCCCGCAGCTCGCCCAGTGCTCGGCGATACCGGTGGCGTACGGGCCGATCCCGGTGTGCTCGGGCGCGTAGTTGGTGGACACCAGCAGCAGCCGTCGCCGCCCGCCGTCCCCGCCGTTGGTCTGTGTCACGGTCACGCGGCGAAACCTTCCCCCCGGCCGCCTGCCTCGGCAGCCTCCCCAGTATGTTCACATCCCACGAGACCCCCCTGATCCCGCATGCTGCTCGGAAGTGAACCAGGACGCACCCAATTGTTCACTCTCCCCGCACCCAGCATGAACGCTATCGTCAAATTCTGCGCGCTCCTGTCAATGGATGCGCGCGGGGGGGACACCAACGAACAAGGGGGGCATTTGTGCCATCGAGCAAGCGGTACCGCGTGGGTTACGCACCAGGCGCCTACGACCTCTTCCACATCGGGCACCTGAACATCCTGCGCCACGCCCGCGCCCAGTGCGACTACCTGGTGGCGGGTGTGGTCTCGGACGAGATGGCCGAGATGGCCAAGGGCAGGCGGCCCATGATCCCGCTGGTCGAACGACTGGAGATCGTCCGCAGCATCCAGTACGTGGACGCCGCGTTCGTCGAGACCGTGCCGGACAAGGTGGAGACCTGGAAGCAGGTCCGCTTCGACGTGCTGTTCAAGGGCGACGACTGGCGGGGCACGCCGAAGGGCGAGCGCCTGGAGCGGGACTTCGCCGCCGTCGGTGTGGACGTCGTCTACTTCCCGTACACCGTCCACACGTCCAGCACCCAGCTGCGCCGCGCCATCGACGCCCTGAGCGCACCGAGCCTCAGCGACGAACTACGGACAGCTCCCGGAACCATTTAGCGAGGAAGGCGGCGAGGAACAGCGCGGCGGCGACGCCGAGCCCGGTGTACGCCCACCGGAAGGCGACGCCGCCGCCGAGCAGCAGGAACACCAGGCAGAACACCCCGTGGTCCACGGGCAGCAGCGCCACCGCCCGCAGCGTGGACGGGCCTGCCCCCTGCCCCGGCGCCGCCTTGGGCTTGAGCTTCTCGGTGAGCAGCCCGCCGAAGAACGTGACGACGGCGGCGAGCTGGAATGCCAGCGGCACCAGCAGCCAGCCGTCGGACGAGGTCCCGAAGTGCTCGGGATACCGGTAGAAAGCGATCAGCACCGCGATGTGCAACGCGGTGAGCTTGGCGCAGTCCACCACATGATCGAGCCACTCCCCGGCCGCACTTCCGCCGCCGCGCAGCCGTGCCAGCTGCCCGTCCGCCGAGTCGAAGGCGAACCCGACCGCCAGCCCGAGCCACACCAGCAGCCCCACCCCCCAGCCGGGCCGCGCGAGCGCCACCGTCAGGACAGCCGCGAAGCTGAAGGCGGCGCTGATCAGGGTCACCTGGTTCGGAGTGAGCCCCACCCGGTAGGCACCGGCAGCGAGGTACCGGCCCGCGGGC
Organism: Streptomyces sp. SCSIO 30461; assembly: GCF_037023745.1. NCBI lineage: Bacteria > Bacillati > Actinomycetota > Actinomycetes > Kitasatosporales > Streptomycetaceae > Streptomyces > Streptomyces sp. SCSIO 30461. Next base: position 2,352,690 of record NZ_CP146101.1, on the reverse strand, counting down.
CGGTTCACGAACCGCGAGTACAGAGATACACCTTTTGCACTCTTCTGTGCCGACTTCAACCGCGTCAGTGCCGACGCCTCGCCGGCCGCCTCAATAACAGTGCTGCTCATCGATCCCCCAGGGCCTCATGCCTTGCCAGTGACTCCCCCGCCCCGCATCATCCCAGGTGGGAAGGCGCAAAAACGAACCGCCGGAAAACTGACCGGAAACCAGGGGTGTCGTCCCCACCGCGAACCCGGCGAATGCAGGCGTCAGGGTGACCGCGGCGTAGCGGCGATCGTGTCGAGGGGGCGGTTCTGAAAGAGTCGTTCCTCGCCGGGTGAGGGGCCTGCCAGGGTCCACCTGCACGGGCTGGGATGCACTGGCGCATCCGACTTCGCGCACGTCGCCACCCACTTCGCCCAGCGCTCAGGACGCTGTGCAGGACGTCTACCTGAACATGTACCGGCGGTGGGATTTCCTCATAGCCGGGCAGGGTTCCCTGACCTCCTACGGCCGCACCGCGGTGAAGCGAGCGGTCATCGACCAGGGCGTAGTCGCGTGACGTCCGGTTCGTTCCGGGAACACCGCAGAGCTGATAGTTCGTCATAAACCGGGCCTTCGAAGTTAAGCGGTGCGGCATGGCCATGCCAATGCGACGGTCGTCGACCGGGAGGGCGGTCAGGCCAGTCATTGCGGGTCTTCGAATTTAGTGGGGGTGCGCCTGCCGTCGGCTCCGGCGGGTGGTCGCACAGCGTGAGCGTAGGCGCTGGTTGGCGCGGTTGCGGAAGCCGAAGGCGTTACGCGCTTCGAGCTTGATGAGGCGGTTGTTGCCTTCGGAGGCGGCGTTGGTGATGCCGGTGGTCAGGTAGGTCTCGATGCCGTCCCACCACTGCTCGATGGTCTCGGCGAGGGTGAGGAGTTCGTGCAGGTGGGCGTGGTCGGCGACGTGGGTGAAGAAGCGGTGGCGGGCGGCGGAGATCGCGGAGCGGTCGGGGGCGTGGTGGGTGCGGCTGACGGCCAGGCCGAGGAGGTCGCGCAGGAGTTCCTTGGCCTGCCAGGCCGCGTGGATCTGCCGGCCGTAGGTGCCCATGTACTCCAACTCGGTCTTCAGGAGGAGGCGTTGGTCTTCGGTGAGGTCTTCTTTGTTGCGGCGCAGGAGTTTGCGGACGGTGTAGATGCCGTCGCCCTTGCGGGCCCGGCGGCCGTGCTGCCGCCAGGTGAGGCGTCGGCGCAGGTCGGCGAGGTGGCGCTGGGCGAGTTGCACGATGTGGAAGCAGTCGACGACCACGGTCGCGTGCGGCAGGGCACGGTGGACGGCGGCGCGGAAGGTGGAACACAGGTCGATGGCGACGTAGCGCACCTGTGCCCGCCAGGATGCGGGCTGGGAGCTGAGCCAGTCGGCGACCGAGGTGGCGTTGCGGCCTTCGACCTGCCCGAACAGTCCTTGCCCGCCGATCACGTCGACGAAGCCGATGTGCCAGGCGTCCGCGACCAGTTCCCACTTCTGCGTGGCCGGGTTCTGGGCCCAGACCGGCTTGCCCCGCCGGGTCTCGTCGATCCCGACCGCCTCGGTCGCGGGCGGCGTCTCGGGCAGGACCGTCGCGGCGTAGTCCTCGAAGCATCGCTGCACGATGGGCCAGCTCAAGGACAGGTCGCGGCCGGCCTGCACGACGGTGCGGGATCCGTCGCAGACCGCGGCCCCCGCCGCCCGGCGCAGGGCGGTGGTGGTGCGCATCCCGGCGGGCACCGCGTGGATCGCCTCGGTGAACGAGCCGCGCTCGCACGCGGGTTCGGCGCAGTACCAGCGTGCCTTGCGCCACCGGATACTCACAGGGCGTCCACCGCAGGGCAGGTGCCGGGGCCGGGTGGTGCGGTAGTCCTTCAGCCGGGTGGCGAAGACCCCGCACGAGGGGCAGGCCCGGGCGGAGTCCTCGCTCGTGACCACGTACACCGTCGAACCGCCCGCCCCGTCGTCCTTGACCTGCGTCACACTCACCCCCTCCAGCCCCAGAAGTCGCGTTGCCGCTTCGTTGATGCCGGTATCGTCGCTGTTCAAGCCCGTGGGGTTTCATGATCGGTTGCCTAGACAACAACCATGATCACGAAGGCCCGCGGGCTCCTTGCGTCCAGGGCGCCCGCACCCCAACCACCTCACACAGCGTGACCGGCGAGCGCGCCCGTCACCGCCGCAGCCCCACTAAATTCGAAGACCCGTCATTGCACGAGCAGCGCACCGCGTCGGCCGTCCGCCCGGAAGCTGTCATGTACGCACGCACCGCTTAATACTCCAGCTGTAGATCGTGATCTTGCTGGGGGCGTGATCGAGAGCCTCAGCTGGCCGATGTGCGTGTTGTGCTGAGGGGTCTGGGGCGTTGGGCCAGTCTTGAGCCCGTCGGGACCGTAGCAGTGGGCCCGCGCCCCAGGTGTCGGTGGCTGCACGTACGGTCTGCGCATGACTGATCAGTGGTGGGTGGGCGTGCGTCAGCGGCTCGTGGTGGCGGGTGCAGGGCCTTCCGGCAGCAGGGTGTTTGGGGCATTGGGGCACAGGTGGAGAGGACTTCGACGACATCGAGGACTTCGACGACGCCATCGAGGCTTGGGACGAGCGGTGGGAGGCCATCATGTTCGCCCCGGAGCGCACCGCCGGCGCCATCGTGATCTCCCACCTGGGCTGCGCCCAGAGAGAATGGCTGATCATCAACGGCAGCCACCGTGGCACGATCTGGTCCGATTGCCGGGTGGACGACGTCGACCTCGCCCCGCTGCTCGACGACGACGGTACGCCGGTGACGTTCGCCCGCTGGTACACCGACTGGCTGGAGAAAGCCGAGCGCACAGCCCTGTCGGCACCGTAGGCCCATCGGCCTGTGCTGTTGAGCGTTACGGTGAAACGGGCTAAGCAGGGCCCTCAGCCAAGGTGGGCCGGTGTGGAGACGGGTGCGGCCACCGTTGATCATCGTGACTTGTGTGGAGTAACGATGAGACGGTGGCCGCAGGTCACAGCATAGATCCCGTCCGTTGGCGGGATGCGTTCGAGGTGGCCATGGGCCGGATCGCGGGCCGGTTCGTCCGGGTCGAACCACGGATGCGGGCCGGGCGGTTGGTGCTGGGCCTGCTGGCGGACCTGCCGCGCAAGAACTGCTGGACGATCGCGGAGTGGGCCGGGGAGGCCAGCCCGCACGGCATGCAGCATCTGCTGTGCCGAGCCGTTTGGGATGCCGACGGCATCCGTGACGACGTGCGCGAATACGTCGTCGAGCACCTCTATGACGAGGCCGCGGTCCTGGTTGTCGACGAGACCGGCGACGTGAAGAAGGGCACCCACACGGTCGGGGTCCAGCGCCAGTACACCGGCACCGCCGGCCGGATCGAGAACTCCCAGGTCGCGGTCTACCTCGTCTACGCCGGGACGCGCGGGCACGCGGCGGTCGACCGGGAGCTGTACATCCCGCGCTCCTGGACGTGCGACCCGGACCGCTGCCGGGCAGCCGGACTCGGCCAGGACACCGTCTTCGCGACCAAGCCGGAACTGGCCCGCACGATGATCGAACGATTCCTGGACGCCGGACACCACGTCGGCTGGGTCACCGGGGACGAGGTCTACGGCGGCAACCCAAGACTCCGTACGGCTCTGGAGGAACGCGGCATCGGCTATGTCCTCGCGGTGGCCTGCTCGGCCGAAGTGCCCACCGGCGCAGGCAAGTTCCGCGCCGATGCCCTGGCGGCGAAGGTGCCGAAGCGGGCCTGGCAGAAGCTCTCGGCCGGACACGGCGCGAAGGGGCAGCGATTCTACGACTGGGCCGTCATCGACCTCGCCGAGGCAGCCCCGGGCCACCACCAGCTGCTGATCCGCCGCAACCGCAGCACCGGTGAACTCGCCTACTACCGCTGTCACTCCACCACGCCGGCATCCCTGGCCACCCTGGTCAAGGTCGCAGGTTCCAGATGGCGGGTGGAGGAGACCTTCCAAACAGAGAAGGGACTGGCCGGGCTGGATGAGCACCAGGTCCGCCGCTACCCCTCGTGGGCCCGCTGGGTCACCCTCGCGATGCTGGCCCACGCCTTCCTCGCCGTCGTCCGCGCCGACGAACACGCACACCGACCCACGCCGGACGACCTGATCCCGCTGTCCTGCAACGAGATCTGCCGCCTGTTCATCGCGCTCGTCGTCCGGCCCGTCCTCGACGCGGCCCACCGGCTTGCCTGGTCCGACTGGCGCCGCCGCCACCAGGCACGATCACGCACCAGTCACTACCGGCGGCAAGCCGCATCCCAGACATGAAGATCACGATCTACAGCTGGAGTATTAACTTCGAAGACCCCATAAACCGGGCGTCACGCGACTACGCCGAAGTCTTGCCACCGGGGGCACCTCAATCTCGGGAACTCGCGCGAACCCTGGATCATTCCCGGCCGATCGCGAGAACGATGGAACTCTGCCTGGTCACTACCCGGATTCAGGAAGACAGCGACCTCCGCCACTCCCTTCCTCCACCTGGTACCCGGCGACGGACGGCCAGCGGACCGTGAGCACCAGGGATTCCTCTTCCGCGTACCATGAATGATTCAACCCGTTCCATAGAACATAGTCACCTCTATTGGTCAGCGTCGTGCTGTGTTCCGGAAAATCGATACGAAATCGGCCGGTGACAAGAAGGACGAATGCGGTGCGACCCTCATGGGAAACCCATGCCGCACGCTCATCTCCGCAGGGATGCTGGACCCACTGAATCTCGACGGAATCACTGTGCCGGGGGTCCGTAGCCTCCATGAAATGGCCGACCACCCATCCCCGCTCCAACGTGGCGTCTCGACCCACGTTGCCTGAATACACCTCTGCTGCACACATGGGACCCATGGTACGGATGTGCGATCTACCGGCAACTCAAGTTACTATTCAAGTTATTACAGTAGGCGACCTCGTCAGAACGGTTCAGGCCGCGGCGGGCCAGGGCCCAGCGGTGGTGGCTCGGGAGATATCAGCCGGGTATGTGAAAGAGATCCTCATGGTCTTCAGCGCTATGATGGATGACCTCGGCGACTCGCTATCAACTCCGCATTACCTCGCCAGTTGTACGGGAGAAGCACGGCCGCGGAAAGTACAAGAAGAAAGTGCGCGAGAAGAAGCGTCCCCACGAGATGGCCACCCTCTACCCAGGGCTCCGGCAAGGTCGTTGATCAGGCTGTCAGGGCTCTTCTCGCTCACCGCGACCTGGCCCAGCACCGCCCCGGACCCGTGCGCGAGGGCCGCGACGAGGTGCGGGGCCGGGGAACCGCCGCTGCGTGCACCGCGGACGGTCTTGCCGTCGATTGCGATCACCCTGCGGTCCTCAACGAGTACGGCCCTGGCCAGAGCCCAGGCGCCCAGCACCACATCGAGCCGGTCCGCGTCAAGGCGGGCGAACAGGCGTCGCAGCGTGGATTCGTCCACGCCGCCGCGTTGCGGCCCCAGCCGCCCAAGCGCGGCGGCTCCCGCGTCCCGGGCCCATTCCCCGATCGCGGTGAACCCCCGGGCTCCAGCCACCACCGCGCACACCGCGACCGCGATCAGAGCGCCGACCGGGCGCCGGACCCCGCGCCGACGGCACGGATCAGGTATCCCGGCGAGCAACTGGACCAGGAGCTCATCTTCCGGGACGGGCGTGCGAACAGGCGCAGGAATGAGGGACGATGACATCGCGCGGGCGTGATCCCCTGGTCAACTTCCGGCTCACCCACAGCCACCGCGCGACCTCCGGCGGCTTGATCTCTCGCTCGAACAGCTCAGCCGCCCGCATGCGTTCAGAAAAGGTCAGCCTGACGAGCCGAAGTCAGTATCCCGTCCTGCGCGTGCTGGCCGGTCGAGTTCGAACAGCGCCTGATCACATCACGTACTCTGTCACTCGCCGCATGAAACCCGGTGTCCACTCCCGGGGATCAGCCTGAGCCGGAAACGCCTCCACGCGGGTGAACTTGTCCGGCGGCTGCTCAGCGGGGTATGTGATGTGATCATGGTCTGCGTAGCCTGCGCTCAGGTAACCGCCTCTCTGCGGTCCCGCCCCCATTCCTCTGTGTGATCAAGCGAGGTCGTGACGGTGAGAAGAAGTCTTGTCATCAGCCCCCTTGTCGCCGGTGCGGCAGCAGTGACGCTGGCTTTCCCGGTCCCTGCTTCGGCAGAGGACACTCCGGTGACGGTCCAGGTCACCTCCGGAACGCTCAACATCGTTGTGCCGACCGAGTCGGTGAACCTCGGTACCGTCGCCGTCAGCAGCAGCCCGCAGACGGTCGACAGCCAGCTGGGCAATGTGACCGTGTCGGACGGTCGCGGAGGCACCGCCGGATGGACGGTCACCGCCAACGCGGTGGACTTCACCGGACCGCAGAACATCTCCGTGTCCGCTCCTGGCTCCAGCAGCTACACCAGCCCGCCGGCCTCAGTCAGTGGCACCGCCACCGTCACCCCCAGCGACCTTTCCCCGCTGTACCCGCCGGGGCCTGTGCAGACGGCCACCGACGTGAGCGGGATCAACTCCGCCACGTGGAACCCGACGATCTCCCTGACCATCCCCGCCAACGCCCTGGCGGGCAGCTACAGCTCCACGATCACTCACTCCGTCTCCTGACGGACACCATAGAAAGCGCCTGACCATTCAGGCACACGGACAGCAACGACGGCAGGGACCCTGTGCGCAGGTTCTTCACCCTCACGGCGCTGGTGGTTGCGGCTACCGCTCTGGCCACCAGCGCTTCAGTTCCCCTATCCCGCGCATCAGGCCAGGAGCAGCGCCCGGATCCCGCGGGCGCCGGCAGTATCGGGGTACGGCTGGTCGACGTGCCGGCGGACTTGGTCGACGATCCCCGGGCCAGGCAGTACGTGATCGACAACTTGAAGCCCGGCATCACGATCCGTCGGTCTATCGAGGTCGTGAACGACTCGGATTCGGCCCAGCGTATCGCGCTGTACTCCGGCGCCGCCGACATCAAGCGCGGGTCCTTCGTCGGCGCCGCGGGAAGCACCGGCAACGAACTCACCAGCTGGATCACGCTCAGCAAGCCCAGCCTCGACATCCCGGCCCACTCGACCGCCCGCAGCGCCGTGACCATCGCGGTCCCCAAGGACGCGGCCCCCGGTGAGCGATACGGCGTGGTGTGGGCGCAGGTCAGGGGTCACGACACAGGCGAGGGGATCGCCCTGGTGAACCGTACGGGCATCCGTGTCTACCTCTCGGTGGGCGGCAATAATCCACCCCAGCCGAAGTTCGAAGTCAACACGATGACGGCGGCCCGAGACAGCGGCGGCCGGGCGGTCGTACAGGCCCAGGTGCACAACACCGGTGGACGGGCCCTGGACTTCACCGGCGACATAAGCATGAAACGGGTATCCGGAAGCCTCAGCGCGGGCCCGTACCCCGTCCGGCTGGGCATCAGCCTCAAACCTGGCCAGTCCGAGCCCGTCACCGTCACCGTCACCGACACGGTGGAAAACGGCCCCTGGGATATCACCCTCCGGCTGAAGAGCGGACTGCTCGAAGAGACCCACAAGGCCCGGATCACCTTTCCCACCGGACCCGGCATCGCCGGAGCGGTCCCGTCCCGACTCGATGACGACGACGCTCCCACCCCGATCCTCCTCGCCACGGCAGCTGCCCTCGTTCTGTTGTTCAGCGCATGCCTCGGAGTCGTACGCTTCACCCGCCGACGAAAAGAACCATAGAAACACTGAAGTTCTCCCAAGACCGGGTGGTTTCCGACTTCGGCTCGTCAGGGCGACGCTGGGTCATCGTGGGTCAGGCCGGTGCCGGCTATGAAGCCGTCGAGTGTGTCGGGCCGGTCACGACCCGATTCCGACGCCGAGACAGGCGGCCCGCATGTGCGCCCGCCCCCGGCTGGTGCCGGGGGCGGGCAGTGGGGTCGGCTGTGTCAGCCGAAGCAGTTCGGGACGGTGCCGGCGCTGCCGTCGCAGTTGGTGGGTACGTTGTCGATGATCTTGACCTTGCCGTTCGTGAGGACCGTGCCGTCGTTCTGGATGCCGCCTGCAGGCCCGTCGGAGATGTTGCCCTTCACCTTCGAGTCGGTGAGGGTGACCTGGCTGCCCGGGTTGACGAAGATGCCGCCGCCGGTGGCATCGTTGCCGGGAGCCTGGTTGCCGTTGACCTTCGAGTCACGGATCGCCACCCCTGCCTCGAAGTCGTCCAAGTCGACGTAGACGCCGCCGCCGTCGCTGTTCGTCGAGGCATTGTCGGTGATCTTGCTGTCCTCGATCGTCGCCGGTGCTGTGAGGTTGAGGCCACCGCCACCCCCGTCGGTGGCGGTGTTGTTCTTGACGGTGCTCTGGCGCAAGAAGAGCGAGCCGTACTGGTTGTAGATGCCGCCGCCGTAGTAGCCGAGGTTGTGGGTGAGGGCGCTCTTCTCCACCTCGGTCACACCGCCGTAGTTGTTCAAGGCGCCGCCGTAGAAACCGTAGTTGTAGGAGAGGTAGCTCTCGCTGATCTTGGTCGTGCCGTACTCGTTGACGATGGCCGCGTAGCCGTCGGAGACGTTGCCGGTGACCTTGGTTCTGCTGATGTCCACCTTGCCGTAGTAGCTCGAGACAGCCGCGCCCTCGGTGCCGAAGTTCGTGTCGAGGGTGCTGTTGCTGATGGTGGTGATGCCCTCGTTGTAGACGCCGCCGCCCTCGTAGCTGCTGACATCGCTGACGGTGTTGTTCTCCAGGGTGACGTGATCGAGGTCGAGCCGCCCCCCAGACCTTACGTTGACTGCGCCACCGTGGTCCTCGTCGGCCTTGCCTCGGGTGATGGTGAGGTGGCGGAGTTTCAGGTCGCCGCCGGCTTCGACCTCGAAGATCCGGAAGTCGTCAGCATTCGCGGCGCGCGCAATGGTCGCTCCGTTGCCGATGATCGTGATCCGCTGAGTGATCGCCGGCAGGCCGTTGCCGTCTTGATTGGCGGTGAGCGTATAGGTGCACTTCTCCGCCAACTCCAGGATGCTGGGGCCCGAGACCTCGTTCGCCTTCACGATCGCCGAGATCAGGCCGCTCGGGTCACACTCCACGGACCTGGTCTTGTCGTGACCTCCCTCGTGCGAGCCACGGCCGCGGTCGCCGGCGTGGTGGCCGCCCCTCTTCGACTTGCCATGGCCGTCCGAGCCCTTGCCCGTACTCTCCTCGCCCTTGGACCCGGAGCCCGGCCCCTTGCCTCCGTGGGACCCCTTGCCCTGGGAATCCGCCCGGTCGTCGTCCTTGGCAGCAGAGGCCGGCTTCGCCTCCGCTGAGTCTGCGTGCGCGGCTACGGCCGTACCGCCACCGCCGACCATCGTGGCGAAACCGGCCGCGGCGAGAACGGCGACCTTCCAGTGACGACTCAGCGTCGCGGTCTTCGCGCGGGACGTGCCGTCCGTGCTCGTGCCCTGTGATCCGGACATCGACGGTGCTCTCCTTCTGTGTGACAAGCCGTCACGCCCCTTCGCGGGGAGGGGCGAAAGTAGGGGCATCGAATCACAAAGAAGGGTGTAAATCAGACAATAGCCATATCATGGGCGTGTCGGCTGCCTGGGGCTCAAGGGCGGGTGTGGCCGGAGGAACGCGGGGTGGCGTATGTGCTGGCCACCAAGGTCAACGACACCGTCACCGCCTCCGCCTCCGCCTCCGATGGACAGGACGGCCGCGTGGATGAGCTGATCGCCGCGCTGCCCGAGCAGGCGTGGAAGCGGATCTCCGCCGAAGCCGGCCGGTTGCGGTATTCGGGGTGGAGGGCCGCTGGTAGGCCCATTCGACGAGCAGGGTCCGGCCGAATGCCGTGAAGGTTCTGCGAAAGGGGGGAACCCGCCGCCGTAGGCCCGCCGGGCCGTTGGATAGCGTACGAGGGGCAGGATTTGACCTGCGCCTTTGCCAAGACTGGGGGAACACGGCGCCATGGGAGCGGGCTTCAAGGTAGACGTGTCCGAGCTGGACGGTCTCGTCAGGGAACTTCACCGGAGTCAGGACGAGATGCGTTCGGCACTGAACGCGCTGCGTGACACCGGACCGAAGACCACTGGGAGCAAGGAACTCGACAACGCCTGCGACGAGTTCCACGACAGTTGGGACGACGCGATATCCAAGATCGCCGAGGGCACCCGAGCCATCGAGGACGGCCTGAAGAAGACCCGGGACACCTACGAACAGGTCGAAACCGCACTGCGTGACGGCTTCGCCGGGAAGGGCGATGCCCGATGAGCGACTCCTACCCCTCACTGGGCTTCGACCCGGCCCCGGGCAACACCGGAAACGTGGACTCGCTCGCCGCCCGCACCAAGAAGGCCGCGAACGCCCTCGACAACGCGCAGAACAGCATCAAGCGCCTCACGGGGAACGTGAGCTGGGCCGGTGACGCCGCCTCCGCGTTCTCGAAGAAGGTCGGCGAGCTGCCCCGCTACCTCAAGGACAGCCAGGAGGCGATGAGTACGGCGTCATCCGAGCTGACGAAGTGGCGCGGGGCCCTGAGCGACTACCAGAGCACGGCCCGCACCTACGAAGTCCAGGCCAAGCGGGCCAAGGGGCAGGTGACGACCGCGGAGAAGAGCAGGGACGCCGCGACGAACCGCTACAACCAGGCGGCCTCCGACCCCGCCTACCGGCTCAGCGGCCAGTATTTCACCGGTCCCGCGCTCCAGGACGCCCAGAACAAGATCGACGCGGCCAACACCCGCCTCCAGCAGGCCGACGACGACCTCTCGGCTGCCTCAGCCCGACTCGAACAGGCGGAGCGCGAGCTCGAAGAGATCATCAAGAACGCCGAGCGACTGCTCGAAGAGCATCAGGCACAGGCCCGCGGCGTCGCGGATCGCCTGCGCAAGGCGAACGACAGCGCACCCGACCCGGGTTTCTGGGAGCGCCTGGGCGACCAGTTCCAGAAGCTCGGCCACGCCATCCAGGAGTGGTGCGCCCGGAACAAGGACCTGCTCAAGTCCATCGGCGACTGGCTGGGCAACATCTCCGCCGTCCTGGGCATCCTGTCCCTGTTGACCCTGTGGTGCCCGCCGCTGTCCGGCGCCCTCGCCCTGGCGGGTGCCGCGCTCTCGGCGGGCGCGCTGCTCGCCCACGGCGCCGCCAAACTGGGCGGGGCGGACGTCAGCATGCTGGACCTCGCGGGGGACGCCCTCGGCGTCATTCCGGGAGTCGGATTCGCGAAGACGGCTGTCACGGGAACGGTCAAGGTCGCCGTGGGTACGGTGGACACCGCGGCCGGCGCCGTCTCGAGGGTCGACGACGTGCAGAAGGTGATGCGTCTGAACCGCCTCGTCGGCGAAGGGGTCGCCGACGGGTCGAACTTCGCACGGGAGGCCGGTCGGCTGCGCTCCGCGGCCGAGGGCCGCATCTTCGAGGCCACGGGCGCCGGAAACAAGCTGCGTCTGGCCTGGGAGAACTCGGTGGCGACTAACCTCGGCTCCCAGATGGCCGAGAAGGGACTCAGCGCCACCATCAACCGCATTCCAGGACTGCGGGACATGGACTCCCTGCGGTCGGCCATCCGCGTCGACGACTCGCTTGACCCACTCTCCTGGTGGTCGAAGGGCCCGCTGCTCGCCACGCAGATACCCGGCGCCGCGACCGGCATCTACGACAGCATCACGGGAGACTGAGCATGGCCGCCACACCCCACCGCACGCCGGCCGCCGATCCGGTGGTGCCCCACCAGTCGAGGCTCTGGCTGCTCGTCTGGTTCGTCGTGCAGTGGCCCCTCATCCCACTGGACCTCGCCCTACGGGTGGTCTGGTTCACCATGCTCCTCCTCGGCAACGGCAGTTCGGACGATGTCGCCGATGTGCGGGAACCTCTCAGGCGGTTCCTCTCACCGCGCGTTCTCCTGCTCCGTCTGTCACACGACGCGTCTCGTCACGAGGCCGCCATGAATCACAGATTCGCGCGATTCGCCGAGGATATCCGTCGCAAGAAGTTCCGTTGGCGCACATGGGCGCTGCACGAGACCGGGAACAAGGTGCACCCCGACGGACACGCGTACGGCCTCGTCCTGTACCCCCGGGAGATCCAGGGCGTACCGCTGAGCACGCTGCAACGCCTGGCGTCGGCACACGGACTTGTCATCGACGTGCCGTCCGACCTCAAGAACGGTGCGGGCCTCCTCGGTATGCACCCGGTGGAGTCATGACAAGCGGACCCACAGCCGCCGGGCCACCGCCACGGCCTTGTGGGCACGATGCCAGGAGACCCAGGGCGTATCGCTCAGCACACCGCGACGCCTCGCAACCGCGCACACGCAGCACTCGGACCCGCGGCCGCACGCGCGCTCGATACGCCTTCGGGCCCGGGTGCCGGTGCCTGTGCGACCCTTCGCTCCGTTCCATCTGAGAGATTCACAGTGACCCATCCCGCTGCCGACACTCATCCCGTGACGACGGAAGCCCCCACCACCGGGCCGCGACTGCTCCTTGACATACCCGGCGGGTTCTACTCCCTGGGCCTCGACCTGGAGGGCGAGGAACGCCTGGAGCAGCTCTGGACCATCGCGGAGAGGGTCTGGCCGACCGGGACCGACTTCCAGCGTGAAGTCTCCTTCCACGCCTATCGCGAGATGGCCGACCACGCCCTCGCCGAGAACTCGTTCTACGCCGGCTTCTGTCTGGACGAGGCTCCCGACGGCCGCCTCACCACGGCCTCGCTGTTGGCGCGCCTCGACCCGATGGAGGAGCCCGACGCGGAGCTCTCGGCCCGCAGTCTCTTCGAGGCGCTCGCCGCGAACGACAACAACACGGTCTCGGACATCCGGGTGCCGGTAGGACCCGGGGTCCTCGTCCTATGCGGCCTGGAGTGGCGGTCGGACCCGTCGGACGACACAGCCCCCTCGCTGCCGATGGCAAGGGCGGATGTCTACCTGCCACTTCCCCGTATGCAGCGCCTCCTCGTACTGAGCCTCACCACACCTTCGCTGCCCGACCTCCCCTTCTACGTCTCGCTGCTGTCCAGGACCGCCCACGAGTTGACGGTCACCAGTGAGCCGGCGGCCGCCGACGACCCGGGCAGCGCGAGCGAGCAGACCAGGTCGGCCACGGAGCAGGTCAGGTCCGACTTCGGGTAGCCGAAGCCACCCACGGCACGTCGGGATCGGGTCGCGACGGCACGGATCAAGCGGTGACTCCCGTAGCTGAGGGCGAGGCGGGGATCGCGTACTCAGCCCAGACCGTCTTGCCCGGACCGTCGGCGCGCGGGTGCCAGTCCCAGCGGTCGGCGAACGCTGACACCAGGAGCAGACCCCGCCCGCCGTCCGCGAATCCCGGATCGGGCAGGGTGCCCGGGCGAGGGGGCACGCGTTCGGCGCGGGTGTCGGTGACCTCGACACGGGCGAGCGGCTCGGGCGCGTGCGTGAGGTGGAGGCGGCAGTGGAAGTCCCGGCTGGGTACATGACCGTGACGTACGGCGTTGGCGGTCAACTCCCCGACGATCAGGACGATCTCGTCGTGCGGGCCGGTGCCGTACAGGATGCCCCACTCGTTCAGGCGAACGCCGACCAAACGCCGGGCGAGCCTGGCGCCGCGAGGTGTAGATGTGAACCTCATGGCGAATTCGTGCGCGAACGGATCAGGCCTGTTGGTCAAGTGCCCGGCGACCCGAGCGGATCGAGTGTTGCCGCCGGGGCTGCGGAGGAAGCTCGTCATGGGTCACTACGCTCCTCCGCGTTGCGTAACGTGACCAGCGGTGACGCGCTGACGCTGATCGGCTGTACGCGAGACGTGGGCGCCGGTACGAGAAGCGCGGCGTGACGGACGCCCACGCATGGGCGTTGGTCCGGGGAGGCGGTGGGTAGATGACGGTGGAGAACGAGCCGGCGGCGGAAGCCGGCACGGACGGGCAGACTCCGGACAGGTCCGGGCAAGGTGTGGTGACGGCCTTCGGACAGAGCTTGAAGACACTGCGGGTCCGGGCGGGTATGCAGCGCGAGGAGCTGGGCAAGCGGCTCGGCTACTCGGCTTCGACCATCGCGTCATTCGAGCAGGGGCGGCGCATCCCACCGCCCCGGGCGATCGACCAGGCGGACGAAGTACTTCGGGCAGACGGCCTGCTGACGCTGTGGAAGGAGCAGGTGGAGCAGGCGCAGTACCCGGTGTTCTTCCAGGGGATGGCGCAGCTGGAGAAGCAGGCGATCGAGCTGCTCATGTACGACACACGCGTCGTCAATGGCCTGCTCCAGACCGAGGAGTACATGCGTGCGCTGCTCGCCATGCCGCGGCCTCCGCTGGATCAGGAGACGATCGAGCAGCGGGTGACCGCACGGTTGGTCCGGCAGGACATCTTCGACCGGCGACCGGCGCCACTGCTGAGCTTCGTGCTGGACGAGGCGGTGTTGCGGCACCGGTACGGCGGTAAGCACGTGCTGCGCGGCCAGTTGGAACAGCTCCTGCTGATCGGGCAGAAACGCAACGTCGAGATCCAGGTGATGCCGATCGATTGCGAGGACAACGCGGGTGTAAGCGGGCCGTTCACAGTTGCGACCCGCAGGGACGGCAAGAAGTTCGTGTACACCGAGGCGCAGAACACCAGCACGCTTGGGACCGACCCGGAACAGACAGTTCTCGCCGCCGCAACCTATGGGATCATCCGTTCACAGGCTCTCACACCGCGAGAGTCGCTGGAGTTCATCGAGAAGTTGCTGGGAGAGCTATGAACAACGCCGAGCCCCTCGCCTGGTTCAAGAGCAGCCACAGCGGACCTGAAGGCGGTCAGTGCGTAGAGGTCGCGGCCGGTTCGAACGCCGTGCACATCCGGGACTCCAAGACCACCTCCGGGCCGACCCTCCAGGTATCGCCCGAGGCATGGACCGGGTTCATCGGACTCGCCGCTTCGGAGCAGTACATCTGACCGTTGTACGTCATCGAGAGCCCTGCCGCCCTTCTCTCACGGCAGGGCTCTCGCACAGCGCGGCACAGGCGCACTGGACTGCCGTTCGATGCACCGCAAAGGTCGTCTCCGCCGACCGGAGACGCCCGCATGCCGCCCCTCCCCGCCGCGCAACAGGCGGGTGGTGGCCGCCCCGATACCGCGACCCACCCCCCCCTTGCGGGTGACAACTCACCCCCCTGCCAAGGAAGTTACGGCTCCCTGGGGATCGCAATACACATCCGAGCCCAGAAGCTCCGGTGTGCGGCCGACGGCTTTGAGACAAGTGCCTCGGACGCCCACGGCTGCACACCGTAGTGCACGACCCGCCGCCGGTCGTCACCGAAGCGGGCACCACAGGAGGCCTGTCGCAGCTCACCGCTGACCAGAGCGCTGCAGCCGCACCCGGGGACCGTACGGACCTCCGGCACTCGCGGTGGTGTCACAACACCCAGAGTGGTCGACACCCCATGGATCCAGCCTCAAAGCTTGAACACAATTTGCACACATCCTCTCTCCATACCGGTCTCGATGGTCTAGATTGATCGTGCTTCGGCGCTCGAGCACGAGGCGACCAATGACGATCTTCAGGTCCGGCGCTACGTAAAGCCAGCAGTAGCGTCCCCCGGCCGCCAGCCGTGGGATCGATCGATTTCCGGAGTCCGAGAATGCCTTGGTGCGGGGAGCGCCCGGGATTCGAAGGCTTCCGGCGCACCTCGAAAGTCTGGCAGGGCATGCGAGTCCGCTGCCGCCAGGGTGGGTTTTTTCCAGTACCTCTGAAATAGCCGTGTTGTGATGCGCGGGGGCGGGGGCCCCAAGCGCGGGGGGCACGGTGTTGGGCGCACACGTCGAAACACTGGGGACCTGGGGGGTTCTGTGCGGCAAGGGGGATTAGTCAGCCCGTTTCCGTCGGCGCGCGGGCGTCCGGCGGACCGGGCGATCAGCCGGCCCGCGATCGATTGGGAACAGCGGTACCGCCGTACCGTGATCATCAGCGACACCCTGGCCACCGCCTTCGTGGTGGCGGCGATCGGCAACTTCTTCGGGGCCCGGGACGCGGCCGACTGGCATGAGAAGTGGGGAATTCTCGCATTCGGCACCGAGTTGCTGGTGCTGGGCGCTCTTGCGGTGAGCCGATCGTGGGCTCCGGCCGTGCTCGGCCAGGGCGCTGAGGAATTCCGCCGCCTGGGACGCTCACTGTTCATGGCGACCGTCGTGCTGGCGCTGGTCGGGATCGCTCTCACCTCGCGGAACATCAAGCTCTGGATCTTCGTCGCGATCCCCGCGATCGCCCTCGTCTGCATGACCGCGCGGTATCTGCTGCGTATCCGGCTGCACAAACAGCGGATGGCCGGACGGTGTCTGCGACCGGTGCTCGCCGCCGGGAGCCTGGCCACCGTGCACGACCTGATCACCCGGACGCGCAAGTTCCCGCACCTCGGCTGGCGGGTCGATGCGGTGTGCACAACGGACGGTCTCGGGCTCGAAGGTGACCAACTGGACGGCGTTCCGGTCGTCGGCCGACTGGCGGACGCCGCCGGCCACGTCCGGCGCGGCGGCTACCGTGTCGTCGCGGTCACACCGGACCCGCACTGGTCACCCGACCGGCTGCAGCGGCTGGCGTGGAACCTGGAAGGCAGCGACGCCGAGATGGTCGTGGCGCCGGTTCTGATGGAGGTGGCCGGTCCGCGGCTGCACATCGACGCGGTGCTCGGGATCCCACTGCTGCGGGTCAGCATGCCCACCTTCACGGGGGGCCGCCGGGCGGTCAAAGGAGTCGTCGACCGGATCGGCGCGGTGATCCTGCTGGTGCTGTTCGCGCCGCTGATGGTGTTCGTCGGACTGCTCGTCCTGGTGGACAGCCGGGGTGGGGCGTTCTACCGCCAGCGCAGGGTCGGCAAGGACGGCCGTGAGTTCACCATCCTGAAGTTCCGCACCATGGTCGCCGGGGCACACGGGGCACGTGCCGAGTTGGCCGAGCGCGACGAGGGCGCAGGTCTGCTGTTCAAACTCCGCCGGGATCCTCGGGTGACCCGGGTGGGATCGGTGCTGCGCCGGTACTCGGTCGACGAGCTCCCGCAGCTCTTCAACGTGCTCACCGGATCGATGTCGCTCGTCGGTCCGCGGCCGCCGCTGCCGGAGGAGTCCGCAGCGTACGGCCCGGACATCCGGCGGCGGCTGCTGGTCAAGCCCGGACTCACCGGTCTGTGGCAGATCAGCGGACGCAGCGACCTTTCGTGGGAGGAGGCGGTGCGGCTGGACCTGCGGTACGTGGAGGACTGGTCGCTGGCGCTCGACACAGTGATCTTGTGGAAGACGCTGCGGGCGGTGCTCCAAGGGCAGGGGGCCTACTGATGTACGGGAGCGGTCGTCCGGTCGGCACGCGGACGGCAGGCCGAAGGGGCCTGCCTGGGGGGAGGAACGAGTCATGAGAATCAGCGTCTTGGGGCTCGGCTACGTGGGCTGTGTGTCGGCCGCGTGCCTGGCGAGCCTGGGTCACGAGGTCATCGGGGTCGACGTCAACCCGGTGAAGGTCGACCTGGTCAACGACGGCAAGGCCCCGGTGGTGGAGGAGCGCATCGGTGAACTGGTCGCCGAGGTCGTGGCGAAGGGAGCATTACGCGCCACCGGTGACGTCCGCGAGGCCGTCATGGCCAGCGAGGTGTCACTGGTCTGCGTGGGCACGCCGTCGGAGCCCAACGGCAGCCTGTGCACCGCGTACCTGGAGCGGGTAACCGAGCAGATCGGTGCCGCGCTCGCGGATCGCCGCGGGCGGCACACCGTGGTGTTCCGCAGCACCATGCTTCCGGGCACCTGTCTGAACCTGTTGGTACCGATTCTGGAGAAGTCCGTCGGTGGCACGGCCGGGGTGGACATCGGGGTCGCGGTCAACCCGGAGTTCCTGCGCGAGGGCACGAGCGTGCGGGACTTCTTCGACCCGCCCAAGACCGTCATCGGCGAGCTCGACCCGGCGAGCGGCGATGTGGTGGCGGCGCTGTACGACGGCTTGCCCGGCGAGGTGTTCCGGGTACCGATCCCGACGGCCGAGGCGATCAAGTACGCGGACAACGCGTTCCACGGCCTCAAGATCGGCTTCGCGAACGAGCTGGGCGCGGTGTGCCAGGCGCTCGGAGTGGACTCGCACCAGGTGATGGACGTGTTCACGGCCGACCGCAAGCTGAACATCAGCCCGGCCTATCTGCGACCCGGCTTCGCCTTCGGTGGCTCCTGTCTGCCCAAGGACCTGCGCAGCCTGGTCCACGCGGCGCGGCGGGCCGACATCTCGGTGCCCATCCTCGCCCATGTGCTGCCCTCCAACTCCGCGCATCTGCAACGCGCGGTGGAGCTGGTCGAGCGCACCGGCAAGCGCCGGGTGGGCCTGTTCGGGCTGTCCTTCAAGCCCGGCACCGACGACCTACGCGAGAGCCCGCTCGTCGAGCTGGCGGAGAGGCTCTTCGGCAAGGGTTACGACCTGCGGATCTACGACGCCAACGTGAGCCTCTCCCGGCTGCTCGGCGCGAACCGCGAGTACATCGAGACCCGGCTGCCGCACCTCGGGCAACTGCTCGCGGACTCCGTCGAAGAGGTGCTCGAACACGCCGAGGTGTGCCTGGTCGGGACCAGGGATCCGGCCGTGCTGTCGGCGCTGCCCCATGGCGGCGGCCCGGTGATCGTCGACCTCATCCGCCTCCCCGACGCCGAGGCGCGCCGGGCCGAACCGGGGTACATGGGCCTTGCTTGGTGACACGACCAGTGGCGACCGGCCGGACCGGCGCGCGCTGATCCTGGTGGAGAACCTGTCGGTGCCGTTCGACCGACGGGTGTGGCAGGAGTGCACGACCCTGCGCGACGCGGGCTGGACGGTGCACGTCATCTGTCCTCAGGGAGAGAAGCGGGACACGGAGCCGGAGGCGGAGATCGACGGGGTGCGGATCCACCGCTACCCGTTGCGCGCGGCCACCGGAGGGCCGGCCGGCTATCTGCGGGAGTACGGATCGGCGTTGTGGCACACGGCCCGGCTGGCCCGGAAGGTCGGCCCGGTCGATGTGGTCCACGCCTGCAATCCGCCCGACCTGCTGTTCCTGCCGGCACTGTGGCTGAAGCGGCGCGGGGCGCGGTTCGTCTTCGACCAGCACGACCTGGTACCCGAGCTGTACCTCTCACGGTTCGGCCGCGGTGAGGATCTGCTCTACCGCGGCGTGTGCGCGCTGGAACGGCTGACCTACCGGGCCGCTGACGTCGTGCTCGCCACGAACGAGAGCTACCGGGACGTCGCGGTGAGCCGTGGCGGCCGGCGGCCGGAGGACGTCTTCGTGGTGCGCAGCGCGCCCGACACCGACCGGTTCCGGCCGGTGCCGCCCGAGCCGGAGCTGAAGCGCGGCAAGCCCCATCTGCTCTGCTACCTCGGTGTCATGGGCCCGCAGGACGGCGTCGACTACGCTTTGCGGGCCTTGGCGAAGTTGCGTGACGAGTTCGGACGGACCGACTGGCACGCGGTGTTCGTCGGCGGCGGCGACACCTTCGACGCCATGGTGGAGCTGTCCCGGCGGCTCGGGCTCGTGGAGCAGGTGGAGTTCACCGGGCGTGTCCCGGACGCCGATCTGGTGCGCTATCTGTCCACCGCTGATGTGTGCCTCTCCCCCGACCCGTGCAATCCGCTCAACGACGTGTCGACCATGAACAAGGTCCTGGAGTACATGGTGATGGGCCGGCCGATCGTCTCGTTCGACCTCCGGGAAGCGCGCGTCTCCGCCGCTGACTCCGCCGTCTACGCACCCGCCGACGACGAGTCCGAGTTCGCCAAGCTCATCGCGCTGCTGCTGGACGATCCGGAGAAGCGGGCCCGGATGGGCGAGATCGGCCGGGATCGGATCAGCGGGCCGCTCTCCTGGCGGAACTCGCAGGCGTCGCTGCTCGCCGCCTACACCGCCGCGTGCCGTGACCACGCTCCGGTGTCGGCCGACGGCCCGTACCGGTCGGGGAAGAGGCCGCGCCGTTGAGCGACGACACGATACGCCTGGTCTCGATCGGGCGGATTATCCGTCGGCGACGGCGGCTTCTCACCATCCTCGCCGTGGTGGGCGCGCTCGTCGGCTACGGCACCTCCCTGCTGTTTCCGCCGCGGTACACGGCATCGGCGTCGGTACTGCTGCCGGGGGCCTGGGAGGAGCGCGAGCTGCTGACCCAGACGGAGATCGCGACCAGTTCGGTGGTGGTCGACCGGGCGGCGGCCACGCTGGGCTGGACCGGGGTCGGCGGGAGCGAGCTGCGGGAGCGGGTGAGCGCCCGAGCCGCCGAGGGGAACATCATCAGGATCTCGGGCACGGCCGACACCCCCGAGCACGCACAGCGGCTCTCCGACCAGGTGGCCCGGGATTTCGTCGCGTTCGCCGCGCGGGTCTCGGGCGACAACACCGACCCCGACGCAGCGGAGCGGCCCGAGGCGCTGCGGCAGCTGGTGGTGCAGACCAGCCGCCGCATCACCGAGCTGGCCGAAGCGGCCGATCCTGGGCGGACCGTCGAGAGTGTGCAGACCCGCACCGAGCTCGCGAAGCTGCGTATCGCACTGCAGGAGGCCATCAACAAGCTCGACCAGGTGGACCCGTCTGCCGACAAGGCCAGCATGGTCGTGATGGGTCCTGCGGCCCGTCCGGAGGGCGAGGCGCCGCCGACGAGGGCCCAGCTCGTCGCCGCGGGGGCGCTGCTGTTCTTCGTGGCCGCGGTCATCGGGCATCTCACCGCCGCCCGGATGAGCCGACGGCTGCGCACCGAAGCGGAGATCGCCGCGGCGCTGGGCTCGGCGCTGCTCGGCACCGTCGACGTACCCGGTGAACGGTCCGCGCACCGGCCGCAGGACCGCGGCGCACGGGCCCGGATCCGCCGGCTGCTGGGCACCGAAATGCGGTGGGACCTACCCGTCCCGCGGATGTCCGGCGACGAGGCGGACAGGCGGATCCGCTACCGGCGGGTGTGCGACCGCCTCCGGGAACAGCTGCCCGACGCCCGGCGGCTGCTGGTGGTCGTCCCGGACGGCGACGAGATCGCCCATCGCGCCGCCGGGCAGCTCGTCGCCGAGGCCGGGAGCGATCCCTCCCCGGGCTCGTCCGGCGGCGGACACCCCGTGCTGCGGGAGGTGGGGGTCTCCGTGTCCCGGCCGATGGTGCCGGACCGCGATGACGAGTCGGGGGTCCTGGTGGTGCTCTGCGCGGGCAGCCGGACCGCGGCGGAGCTCGCGGGCATTGCCGAGGCGTGTGCGGACGCCAGGCACGAGGTCGTCGGCATCGTCCTGTCCTGCGCGGTGCGGGTGGGTCCGACACGTTCCGCCGGTCGTGCCCGGCATACCGCCACACCTGCGCTCGCCGTCGGCGGCGACGCGAGGGGAGGTTCGGAGTGACGACGAGTACGTCATCGGAGTCGTCGGCCGCCGCTCCGCTGCTCGACCTGCGGGGTCTTGTGGCGGGAGTGCGCAGGCGCCGCCGCCTCTGGTGCTCGATGGCGTTGCTCGGGATGCTCGCCGGTGCGGCGGTGGCGGTCCTGCTGCCGCCGCCGCCGACCGCGGTGACCAAGGTGCTCGTCGCACATCAGGAGGACCAGCCGAACGACCCCGGAACGCTGATCCGCACCGATGTCGCGCTGCTGCAGACCACCCGGATCAGCAGCAGGGCCCTGCAGTCACTCGGGTCCGCGGAGAAACCGGAGGACTTCATGGAGGACTACGGGGGCATCGGCCTGACCAACAACCTGCTGCAGATCGACGCGAGGGGCGGCAGCGACGCGGAAGCGGTGGCCCGCGCCAAGGCGCTGGCCGACGCCTTCGTCGCAGACCATGTGCGGCGGATACGGGATGCCGCGGACGCCGAGGCGAAGACCCTGCTCGACCAGCGCGACCGAATGCGGGACGAACTCGCCCAGGTCAACAAGGCGATCGGCGACGGATCGCGGGACAGCGGGCCGAAGGCGTCGGCGAACCTGGAGACGCTCTTCGCCCGCCGTGCCGAACTCACCTCCCGGATCACCGACTTCGGCCGGCGCGCGGCGGAGGCGCAGATCGGCACCCCCCGGCTCATCGCCGGCACCCAGATCGTGGACGCCCCGCGCGCGGTGCGGCACTCCCTGCCCAGGGCCGCCGCCACCAACGCCGCGATCGGGCTCGTACTCGGGCTCGTACTCGGGCTCGCGGTGGCCGCGGTCGGCACGGTGGTGGCGGACCGCCCCGTGCTGCGCCGGGAGATCGCGGCGAACCTCGGTGCATCGGTGATCGCGGAACTGCCTTGCAGGACCGTCGGTTTGTGGCAGCGCCGACGGATCCGGGCGGCACGGGACAGGCTCACCACGTCCCTGGCCCGCACCGTGCGCGGTGCCGCGGAACCGGTGTCATTGCTGGAACTTGGCTGTGCGCGCAGCGCGAGTGACATCGCCCTGGATGTCGCCGCGGCATTGGAGGCGAACGAGCCCGTGGTCGTCATCGACGCGCTGCCCGGTCGGCAGCTCGCCGACCGCCGCCCGAAGGAGGGCGGCCCCACCGTGATCAGCGGCGAGCAGGCCGCGACCGATCCGCCGCAGCGCCGGCTCGGCGTCGGCTCGGTGGCGCCCGGCACGGCGTGGACCGACCTGCGGTACCTCGGCACCCAGACCGTGCTCGTCGTGCGCGCCGGGCACGCCGCCGCCGCGTGGCTGCACACCGTGGCGCGGCAACTCGCGGACCAGCGCATCCCCGTGATCGGTGTGGTGCTGATCGACCCCGATCCGCGTGACCGGACCGACGGCACGCTGTGGGACGGGCTGCACACCGCGCTGCGCGGCCAGAGCGAGCGGCCGGCGCGACAGAGCGGGACGGGCCGGCACCGGTCGGAGCGCCTGCCGATGCGGGCCGCGCGCGTCCCGAGAAGCGACCAGGAGGCGCGGTAGGACATGTGTGGCATCGCAGGCACATACCGGTGGCCGGACGGAAAGGCCGCGGCCGACCGGCTCACCGACACCCTCGCCCACCGCGGTCCGGACGGGGCGGGCCGTTACAGCCACCCCGTGGGCGACGGCGAAGTGCACCTCGGGCACCGCCGACTGGCCATCATCGACCTTTCCGAGACCGGCGCCCAGCCGATGGTCTCGGGCGGCCTGGCGCTGACGTACAACGGCGAGCTGTACAACGCGCCGGAGCTGCGTGCCGAATTGGCAGCCGCCGGGGTGCGCTTCCGCGGTACGTCCGACACCGAGGTGCTGCTGGAGGCCTGGCGGCGCTGGGGCACGGACTGCTTACCCAGGCTGCGTGGCATGTTCGCGTTCGGGATCTTCGACGAGCGAACCGGCGAACTGGTGCTCGCCCGCGACCAACTCGGCATCAAGCCGCTCTTCCTGCTCCGGCGCGGCGAAGGTCTGGTGTTCGCGTCCGAGCTCAAGGCCCTCGCCGCCGTGACCGGCGGGACGCTGCGGGTGGACCATGCGGCGCTGGTGGCCTCGCTGCTCTACTACTGGGTTCCGGACTCACGGTGCGCGTACCGCGAAGCGGAGAAACTGCCGCCCGGGAGCTGGCTCCGCTGCCGACCCGACGGCCGGGTCGAGCGCGGCCGGTTCTGGCACCTCAGGGAGGTCGCCGCCGAGGCACGGGAACGGGCCCGTTGCGGCGAGCAGCCGGATGTCGCCGCCGCCGTCGAGGAGTCGGCCCGGCGCCACCTGCTCGCCGACGTACCCGTGGCGACCTTCCTCTCCGGCGGCCTCGACTCCAGCTATCTGACCGCGCTGGCGGCCCGTGACCGACCCGGGATTTCCGCCTACACGATCGGGTTCCGCGCCGAGGACGCCAGATTCGAGGCGATGCCCGACGACCTGCGCTACGCCCGGCGGGTGGCCGAGCGTTTCGGAGTCGACCTGCGTGAGATCGAGATAGCCCCGAACGTGCTCGACCTCCTGCCGCAGATGACGTACCACCTGGACGAGCCGATCGGCGACCCCGCCGCGATCAACACCTTCCTGATCTGCTCGGCCGCCCGGGAGGCCGGGGTGAAGGTGATGCTCTCGGGGATGGGGGCCGACGAGCTGTTCGCCGGATACCGCAAGCACCTGGCCAATCTGATCGCGCTGCGCTACCAGCGCGTCCCGCGGCCCCTGCGACGCGGTCTGTCCAGCGCCGTGGACCGACTGCCGGTCGCCACGGCCCGCCGGGGGTACCGGTCGGTGCGGTTCGCGAAGCGGTTCCTCTCCTTCGCCGATCTGCCGGAGGAGGCCGCGTTCCGGCGCAGCTACACCATGTACGACCGGGACGAGCTGCTCGCCCTGGTCGATCCGGACCTGGCCGGGACGGTCGACGACGTGCTGACCGAGCACGCGGACATCTACCAGGACAACGACCTCGACGACTTCGTCAACCGCATGTGCCTGGGCGACGCCCGGATGTTCCTGCCGGGTCTGAACCTCGCCTACACGGACCGGTCGAGCATGGCGGCGTCGACCGAGGTGCGGGTGCCGTACGTGGACGTCGAGGTGGTCAAGGCGGCCTTCGCCGTGCCCGGTGACCGCAAGATCACCGGGCGGCAGGGCAAGGCCGTCCTCAAGGAGGCGGCGCTCTCGGTCCTGCCAAGGGAGATCGTGTACCGGCCCAAGGGCCTGTTCAGCGCACCGCTGCGCGCCTGGATGAGCCGGGATCTGGCACCGCTGGTGCGCGAAGTGGTGCACGACGGTGTGCTCGTCGGTTCCGGGCTGCTGCGCCGTGACGCGCTGGCGCGCATGGCCGCCGAGGACGCCGCCGGGCAGCGGGACTTCTCCAAGCATCTGTGGCACGTGCTGACCCTCGAGTACTGGTACCGCGGCGCGACCTCCGGGTCCGGCCGGAACACTGCGGCATAGAAACAAGGGGACTTCGGGTGAAACAGGTCGTACAGAACTACAAGAGCGGCGAGCTGGCGGTGCTCGACGTGCCGGTGCCCGGGTGCAAGCCGGGGGGTGTGCTGGTCCGCAGCGCCTATTCGCTGATATCCACCGGTACCGAGCTCATGAAGGTCTCCGAGGCCGGTATGTCGATGCTGGGCAAGGCCCGGTCCCGGCCGGACCAGGTGGCCAAGGTGGTCCAGAGCGTGGCCACCAACGGGGTGCCCGCCACCTACCGCAAGGTGATGGGCAAGCTGGACTCCTACACCCCGCTGGGCTACTCGCTGTGCGGCGTGGTCGAGCAGGTCGGCAGCGGCGTGGACGATGTGAAGGTCGGCGACCTCGTGGCCTGCGCCGGCAATGAACACGCCCTGCATGCCGAGCTGAACTGGGTGCCCAGGAACCTCTACGCCCCGGTCCCGGACGGTCTGGCGCCGCGGCATGCGGCCTTCGGCACCGTCGGGTCGATCGCTTTGCAGGGCGTCCGCCAGGGCGAGCCGCAGCTCGGCGAAGTGGCACTGGTCATCGGCCTCGGGCTGATCGGGCAGCTGGTGGTGCAGCTGCTGACCGCATCGGGGGTTCGCGTCGTCGGGGCCGACCCGGACCCGGTGCGCTGCGGGCTCGCCGAGGATCTGGGCGCGGTGGCCTGCGGCGACCCCGGCTCCACGGCCGTGGAGAACGCCGTCGCCGAACTGACCGGCGGGCACGGCGTGGATCAGGTGTACCTGGCCGCCGGCGGCAGCAGCAACCAGCCCGTCGAGCTGGCCGCGCGGCTCTGCCGGGACCGGGGAAGGGTCGTCGACATCGGCAAGTGCCGTCTGGACCTACCGTGGAACGCGTACTACGAGAAGGAGCTCGATGTCCGCTTCTCACGCTCGTACGGTCCCGGACGCTACGACCCGGAGTACGAACTCGAGGGCCGGGACTATCCGATCGGCTATGTGCGCTGGACCGAACGCCGCAACCTGGCGTGCTTCCTCGACCTGGTCGCCCGTGGCCGCGTCGACGTGGAGCCCCTGGTCTCCCACATCGCCGACTTCGATGACGCCGTCGAGACGTACCGGCGCCTGAAGGACGGCGACCTGAAGGCCGTGGCGGTGCTGTTCCGGTACCCGGAAGAGGCGGGTGAGACCCAGGCCCCCGCGGTGGCCGTGCCCGCGGTACGGCGCGGCAGCCGAGTCGCGGCCCCGGCCGGGTCCGCCAGGCAGCCGGTGCGGCTGGCGTTCGTCGGCGCCGGGAACTACGCGACGTCGATGCTGCTGCCGCACCTGGCGGGGCGTGACGGTGTCGAGTTGTCCACGGTCGTCACCACGACGGCGCTGTCCGCGGCCAACGCGAAGCGGAAGTTCGGATTCGGCGGTGCGACCACCGATCTCGACGCCGTGCTCGGCGACGAGTCCGTCGACGCGGTGTTCGTGGTCACCCGCCACAGCTCGCACGCCGAACTGACCCGAAGGGCGCTGCTGGCCGGCAAGGCGGTCTTCGTGGAGAAGCCGTTGGCACTCACCGAGGGCGAGTTGGCCGACGTGCTCACGGCGGTGGAGGAGTCCGGAAACGACCGGCTGCAGGTGGGCTTCAACCGCAGGTTCGCGCCGCTGCTGCAGGAGGCCAGGAAGCGGTTCGGCGACCGGACCGGGCCGGCTAGCGTCCGCTACCTGATCAACGCCGGCCGACTGGAGCACGGCAGCTGGTACCTCAGGCAGAACACCGAGGGCTCGCGGTTCGCCGGTGAGGGCGGGCACTTCATCGACACGGCGAGCTGGCTGCTCGACGCCGACCCGGTCTCGGTGTACGCGGTCGCCGCGTCCGGCGGCGAGGACCTCCAGGTCGTGCTGAGCTATCCGGACGGGTCCACCGCCACCATCAGCTACGTCACCAGCGGTGCGCCCGGCTTCCCCAAGGAGACCCTGGATCTGGTCGCGGACGGCAAGGTGCTGCGGCTCGACGACTTCGTCCGTGCCTCTGTCCACGACGGCCGCCGCAGGCGGTGGGTCAGTTCGCGTCTTCCCAAGGCGCGGGACAAGGGCCAGTCCGCCGAGCTGGCCGCGTTCGTCAAGGCGGTGCGGACCGGCGGGGCGATGCCGGTGCCGCTGGAATCGATCGCCGCCACCACCGCGGCCACCCTCGCCGTGCGGGCCGGGCTGGCCGGCGGGGCGCCGGTGACGTTGGGCAGGGCGCGATGAGTGTGAGCGCCGGGAGTCCGGGCTGGTACCTGCGGCGGCTGTCCCGGATGGGACCGCTGGAGGTCGGCGGCCGGGTGGCCGACGCGGTGCGCAGGCGGCGGTGGCGGTCGGCGCCCCCGGACGGCCCGAATGTGACCGGCGCCCGGTTCACCGCGCCGCTGCCCGCAGGGGCGATCGCCGCGGTGCCACCGGACGCCGCGAAACGTCTCATCGCCGATGCGGACCGCCTGATGGCGGGGCACGCCGAGTACTTCGGGGTGGAGCGCGACGACCTGACCGACCCGGACTGGTCGTACGACCCGAAGACCGGGCGCCGGGCGCCGGGCGGCTACGCCTTCGACGTGCCGTACCGCGACGAGGAGACGGTCGGGGACATCAAGCAGATCTGGGAGCTGTCCCGGCACCAGTACCTCACCGTGCTCGCCGCCGCATACGCGGTGAGCGGGGACGAGCGGTACGCCGAGCGAGTGGCCGAGCACCTGCGGTCCTGGTGGGCGGCAAACGCGCCGCTGCGCGGAGTGCACTGGACCAGCGGCATCGAGCTGGGGATCCGGCTGCTGTCCTGGGTGTGGATCCGCCGACTGCTCGACGGCTGGCCGGGCGCGGCCGGGCTGTTCGAGGAGAACCCGGCGGCACTCCACCAGATCTGGCACCACCAGCGCTGGCTCGCCGCCTTCCCCAGCCGGGGATCGTCGGCGAACAACCATGTCATCGCCGAGGTCGCCGGACAGTTCGCGGCGGCCTGCGCGTTCGGGTGGTTCCCCGCGTCGGCGCGCTGGCGGGCCGACGCGCTGCGGTCGCTGGAGCGGCATCTGCGCGGTAACACCTTCGGCTCCGGACTCAACCGCGAGCTCGCCACCGAGTACCACGGCCTGGTGCTGGAGCTCGGCCTGGCCGCGCTGGCCGAGGCGGATGCCACCGGTGTGCCGGTCCCCGCGCCGGTCCGGCTGGTACTGCTGCGGATGACCGACGCGCTCGCTGCCATCGTGGACAACCGGCTGCGACCACCGCGCCAGGGGGACGCGGACGACGGGCACGGTCTGGTCGTGGACGGAGCGGGCACCGACCGCTGGGGCTCGCTGCTGGCCACCGGGGACGCCGTGTTCGGACGGCTCGACTGGTGGCCGGCCGTGACCGGCACCGATGTGCGCACCCCGTTGCTGACCGCGCTCATCCGGCCGTACGCCGACAGCGGCACCGCACCGGCCGTGTCCCGCCCGGCGAGCCGACCGGCCCACTTCGCCGACGCGGGCATGACCATCCTGCGCGGTCCGGAGGAGATCTGGTGCCGCTGCGACGGCGGTCCGCACGGCTTCCTGTCCATCGCCGCGCACGCCCACGCCGACGCACTGTCCGTGGAGGTCCGGCACGACGGGGTCGATGTGCTCGCCGACCCGGGGACGTTCTGCTACCACGGGCAGCCCGAATGGCGGCGGTACTTCCGTTCCACTCTCGGTCACAACACCCTGCAGTTGGACGGCGGTGACCAGTCCGTCTCCGGCGGCCCGTTCCTGTGGACCCGGCATGCCCGCAGCCGTGTCGTGGTCGCGGACCCATCCGGCACCGCAGACGGGGGAACGGTCCGCTGGTGTGCCGAGCACGACGGCTACCAGCACTCCGTGCACCGTCGACGAGTGGAACTGAGCTCTTCCGCAGGCGAGTTGAGGGTGGTTGACGAGGTGCGCGGCCCGCACCGGACCGTGCGTCTGGCATTCCACCTCGGCCCGGCGATCACCGCGGACCTGAAGGGCAGCCGGGCAGTGCTCACCTGGACCAGGGACGGCGATGTCCGCTCCGCGGAACTCGATCTCCCCGAGGAGCTGCGCTGGCGGGCGCATCGCGGCGAGAGCGATCCCCCACTGGGCTGGTACTCCTCCGGCTTCGGGCGCAAGGAACCCGCCACAACGCTGGTCGGCACCTGTTTCGCCGACGGCTCCGGGCTGTCGGCGGAGTTCACCACCGTGCTCAGGTTCGGCGGCACGGTCCTTTCGTTCGGATCAGCCCGGCAAGATCCAGACGAAAGGCGCTAGGGGGACGCGTGGGGATCAAGTGGCGGCACTGGGCGGTGTCCGCGGCAGCGCTGGCGCTGACCCTCCCGGCGGCGACCGGCTGTGAGAGCACGCCGGACACGCGGCCGACGCCGACCGCCGCGCCGTCCACGTCCGTGCCCCGGGTGTGCGCCGACCCCGCTGCCGGGCCGGCGAAGGCTCCGGCAGGGGCGGTCACGGTCGATCCCGCGGTGGCAGGTGACCTGGCCGCGAAGACCAAGAGCAGTCCCCCGAACACCACGTTCTGGCTGCGGCCGGGAAAGCACAGGCTCGCGTCGGACCGCTACGCCCAGGTCATCCCCAAGGAGGGGAACAGCTACCTCGGCGCGCCGGGCGCGGTGCTCGACGGCCGGAAGACCAACCAGTACGCGTTCGGCGGCACCGCCCGCGACGTCACCATCCGCTACCTGACCGTGCAGGGATTCGTCGCACCGCACGACGAGGGCGTGGTCAACCACGACTCGGCCGACGGTTGGCTGATCGAGCACGCGACGATCCAGAACAACTCCGGCGCCGGGCTGATGGCCGGTGCGGGCCAGCAGGTCCGCGCCAGCTGCCTGCGCGGCAACGGCCAGTACGGCATGAACGCGTACAAGGCGGGGGGCACCATCAGCGGCCTGGTCGTCGAGGGCAACGAGATCACGGGCAACAACAGGGACGACTGGGAGCGGCGGCGGCCTGGTTGCGGCTGCACCGGTGGCGTCAAGTTCTGGGCCGTCAACGGCGCGGACGTACGCGGCAACTGGGTGCACGACAACCGCGGGGCCGGCTTGTGGGCTGACACCAACAACAACGACTTCCGCATCGAGGACAATGTGCTCGAAGCCAACGACGGTGCCGCGCTGATCTACGAGACCAGCTACAACGCGGTCATCCGGAAGAACACGATCCGGCGGAACAACTGGGTCGAGGGGC
The DNA here is from genome assembly GCF_037023745.1 of Streptomyces sp. SCSIO 30461. Taxonomy (NCBI): domain Bacteria; kingdom Bacillati; phylum Actinomycetota; class Actinomycetes; order Kitasatosporales; family Streptomycetaceae; genus Streptomyces; species Streptomyces sp. SCSIO 30461. The sequence continues at coordinate 2,322,853 of NZ_CP146101.1, read as the reverse complement.
GCAGGCACGCCGACAGCGGCGACAACTTCCCGTTCGCGACGGTCTACCTGTCCGAGTCCGGGGGCGAACCACGGATCCGGGCCCGCACGGACAAGATCGAGATCTATCGGAACGTGCTGGAGGACAACTGGTCCGGGATCACCCTGTGGGAGAACGCCGACCGGTTCTGCAACAGTCCGGCCAACGCCTCGTCCGGTCAGTGCACATTGCTGGTGAAGGACACCCGCCGCTGCGCACAACCGGCGATCGCCACCGCACCGCTGTACGCCGACTGCCGGTGGAAGACCCAGCGGGTGGACATCCACAGCAACCGCTTCGTACTGGACAAGTCCGTCGTCCTCTGCACGGTCAAATGCGACCGGATGGCGGTGCTGGCCAACTACGGCACCTATCCGGACTGGTCGCCCTACCAGGGCGAGCGGGTGGCCGACGCGATCACCCGCGAGCAGCACAACCGGTGGCACGACAACGTCTACCTCGGGCCATGGAAGTTCGTCGCCCACGACCCGAGCCGGATACTCGACCCGGGGCAGTGGCAGGCCGCGCCGTACCAGCAGGACGCGGGCAGCACCTTCCGCGCACGGGAAGGTGGTTGAGATGGCCACCGACCATGTCGACCACACCGACCACACGTCCCACACATCCAAGGCCGTAGGTGCGGCCTGGGGTCTGCTGATCCTCAACACACTCGGCTCCGCCGGGGCGAAGACCATCGTCCCGCTGCCCCGCTCCCTCATCCAGATGGTCACCATGGGCGCGCTGGTGGCGGCGTTCGCGCTGGCACTCGCGGTCAATCTCCGGCTGCGCATCCGGCCGAGCGCCTTCGTGTTCCTGCTCACCCTGCTACTGGTGCCGAGCGTGTTGGCCAGCGCGAACCTGGAGTCCGGGTTCGGTGCGCTGTTCCGCTGCGCCCGGCTGGCGCTCTTCGTCGGCACACTGTGGCTGCTCAGCCGGTGGTGGGACGGCGGCCTGACATTCGTCCGACACCACATCCGGGTCTACTTCGTGGTACTCGGATCGGTGGCCGCCGGAGCGGCAGTCTCCCCTGGCGCCGCCATGCCCGAGCTCTACGGCGGACGGCTGGTCGGCGCGTTGTGGCCACTCACCCCGCCGCAGATCGGACAGTACGCCGCGGTGATCACCGGGCTTGCCGTGCTGCTCCTCCTGGGCCGCCGGACCAGCGGGGGCAGTGCCGCGCTGGTCATCGTGCCCGCACTCGTCCTGCTCGCGCTGACCCACACCCGGACGGCCACACTCGGACTGCTCATCGGACTGACGCTGGCGATCGGCTCGCTCATCCTGACCAGCGCCGCCGCCCGCCGGTTCTTCGCCTGGGCGGTGCTGTGCACCGCGGTGGCCGCGGTGGGGTTCGGCTCCGCGCTGCAGGCATGGTTCCTGCGCGGGCAGAGCCAGGAGCACTTCACCAGCCTCACCGGGCGGGCCAAGGTATGGGACGCCCTGCTGGCAGCACCCCGGACGACCTCGGAATACCTGTTCGGCGCGGGACTTGGCGACAAGTCGTTCGGGGGGCTGCCGATCGACAACAGCTGGCTGGCGGTCTACCACGAGCAGGGCGTGACCGGGGTCGCCCTGGTGGCGGCGATCATCATCGTGCTGGGAGGCGTGGCGCTGCTGCGGCCGCCATCGCTGTCGAGGGCCTGCGCGATCTTCCTGATCAGCTACTGCGCGATCGCGTCGTACACCGAGGCCGGGCTGGGCGACGCCTCGCCGTATCTGCTGCATCTGGCCGTGGCCGCCTCACTGCTGGCGGCACCCGCCACGCGCGGGCCCCTCCCGGCGCCCGTACTCCCCCGACAACGCGGCCCGCGAAGGGCCCGGAGAGCGGAGGTGATCTGAGCATGCATGTCTTCGTGGTGCACAACCGCTACGCATCGGCGCAGCCGAGCGGAGAGAACAACGTCGTCGACCAGGAGGTGGCGCTGCTACGCGGAGCCGGCCACCAGGTCGAGTCGTTCGAGCGACGCAGCGACGACATCGCCGCCCGGTCCCTGCTGGGCAAGGCCGCGGTGGCGCTGACGGTGCCGTGGAACCCGGCGGTCCGTGCGGAGCTCGCCGCGCGGCTTCGCACCGAACGGCCGGACGTGGTGCACGTCCACAACGTCTTCCCGCTCCTGTCACCGGCGGTGCTGGCGGCCTGCGCCGACGCGGGCGTGCCCGCCGTCGCCACACTGCACAACTACACCCAGATCTGCCCGCCCGGCACGCTGCAGCGGGGCGGCCGGCCGTGCACCCAGTGTGTCGGGGCCGCGCCGCTCCCCGCCGTCCGGCACGGCTGCTACCGGGACTCCCGGCTGGCGACGGTGCCGCTCGCGGTCAGCCTGTCGGTCAACCGGAGGCGATGGTGGTCCGGCGTGGAGCGGTTCTTCTGCATCTCCGCCGCACAGCGCGACGTCCTGGTGCGGGCCGGCATGCCGCCCGAGCGGCTTGCGGTGAAGCACAACTTCGTACCCGACCCGGACGACCGCCGATCGGGCGCCGGCGAGCATCTGCTCTATCTCGGCAGGCTCGCCGAGGCGAAGGGCGTGCGGCTGCTCATGGCCGCGTGGGAGGAGATCGCCGCCGGCGGCGGTGTGGGCGTGCCGCTCGTGGTCGCCGGAACGGGTCCGCTGGAGGGCGAGGTCGCCGCCTGGGCTGCCGGCCGGGACGACGTGCGGTACGTCGGTCTGTACGACCAGGACGAGTGCCGTAAGGCCATCGCGCGGTCGGTCGCCGTGGTGGCTCCTTCGACCTGGCTGGAGGCTTTCGGCCTGGTGGTCGTGGAGGCGATGGCGGCGGGGGTCCCGGCGGTAGCCGCCGGTCACGGCGCCTTCGTCGAACTGGTCGAGGACGGTGTGACCGGGCTGCTCCACCGGCCGGGCGATCCCGCATCACTCGCGGCCTGCCTGCGCCGGATCACGGCCGAGTCGGCCCGCAACCGGGAGATGGGCCGGGCGGCCCGGCGCCGTTACGAGCAGGACTTCAGCCCGGACGTCGGGCTGAAGCGCCTGGTGGATGGGTACCGCACCGCGATCGCGGGTCGGTCAGGCGGCGGGGACAGCCCGTCGCCGTCAAGGGAAAGAAGCACTGGCTCGTCGCGGGGGAACCCGGGCGAGCGGGATGGGGGCAGTTGATGACACGATGCCGACTCTGCGGCTCGGCGGCGCTGGCGAGCGTGGTCGATCTGGGGGCGACCCCGCCGTGTGAGAGCTTCCTCGCAGCGGACGAACTGGACCGACCCGAGCCCACGTACCCACTGCATCTGCGGGTCTGCACCGACTGCTGGCTCGCGCAGCTCCCTCCGCTGATCACTCCGGAGGAGACGTTCAGCGAATACGCCTACTTCTCCTCCTACTCGACCTCCTGGGTGGAGCACGCACGCACATTCGTCGCCGACGCCGTACAACGGCTGGGTCTCGGCACCGACGCCTTCGTGGTCGAGGTCGCGAGCAACGACGGGTACCTGCTGAGGCATGTGGTGGACCGGGGGATCCGCTGCCTGGGCATCGAGCCGTCGGTGAACGTCGGCGCCGCGGCGCGGGACGCCAGTGTGCCCACGCTCACGGAGTTCCTGTCCCCGGACACCGGCTCGGCCGTCCGCGCCGAACACGGCCCGGCGGACCTGGTCGTGGCCAACAACGTGTATGCGCACATCCCCGACGTGGTCGGGTTCACCCGGGGGCTGCGCGCTCTGGTAGCCGACGACGGCTGGGTCTCCATCGAGGTGCAGCACCTGCTGACCCTGATCGAGGAGAACCAGTACGACACGATCTACCACGAGCACTTCCAGTACTACACCGTCGCGTCCGCGATCCGGGCGCTGGAGAGCGGCGGACTCACGCTCGTGGACGTCGAGTCGCTCCCGACACACGGCGGATCCATCAGGCTGTGGGCCCGGCCTGCCGAGTCGGCCGGCAAGCCGAGTCGCAGGGTCGCCGACGTGCTGGACCGGGAGAAGTCCGCAGGGCTGCGGGAGCTCTCCGGGTACACCGAGTTCTCCGCCCGGGTGGCCACGGTGCGCCGGGACCTGCTGCGGTTCCTCATCGAGGCGGCCGAGCGCGGTGAGTCGGTCGTCGGCTACGGGGCACCGGGCAAGGGCAACACCCTGCTCAACCACTGCGGCATCCGGCCCGACCTGCTCCCTTACACGGTCGACCGCAACCCCTACAAGCACGGCAGGTTCACCCCCGGCACCCGCATCCCGATCCTGCCGCCCGAGCAGATAGCCGCCGACAGGCCGGACTACGTCCTCGTCCTCCCGTGGAACCTGCGGGACGAACTGGTCGAGCAGCTGTCCTTCATGCACGCCTGGGGCGGTCGACTGGTGTTTCCCATACCGGAACTGAGCATTGTCGAGGTCAAGCCATGAAGGTCGTACTGTTCTGCGGCGGCTACGGGCTGCGTATGCGCAGCGGGTCGTCCGACGACATGCCCAAGCCGATGGCGATGGTCGGCCCGCGGCCGCTGATCTGGCACGTCATGCGCTACTACGCGTCCTTCGGGCACACGGAGTTCATCCTGTGCCTCGGATACGGGGCCCACCACATCAAGGACTTCTTCCTCAACTACGAGGAGACCACGTCCAACGACTTCGTACTGCGGGGCGGGCGGACCGAGTTGCTGTCCACCGACATCGCCTCCTGGACGATCACGTTCGTGCAGACCGGCATCGAGTCGCCGATCGGGGAGCGGCTGCGCCGGGTGCGCCACCACCTGGACGGCGACGAGATGTTCCTCGCCAACTACGCCGACGTGCTCACCGACGCCCCACTGCCGGAGATGATCGACCGGTTCGCCCGGCGCGACGCCGGGGCATCGATGATGGTGGTGCCGCCGCAGTCCTCCTTCCACTGCGTGGACCTGGGCGATGACGGTCTGGTGGGGGGCATCACCGCGGTCAGCGACATGCCGCTCTGGGAGAACGGCGGCTACTTCGTGCTCCGTCAGGAGGTCTTCGACCACATCCCGGAGAACGGGGACCTGGTCGCCGATGGATGCGCCCAACTGGCCAAGCGAGGAAGGCTGGTGGCGTACCAGCACCGCGGCTTCTGGAAGCCGACCGACACCGTGAAGGAGCGCGCCGCCCTCGACGACGCCTACGCCCGCGGCGACCGTCCGTGGGCGGTGTGGGAACGGGACGGCGCGGCGGCGAGCGCCGTGGCCGGCGGGGACGCCTTCGGAGCGAGGGCGTGATCCGGCTCGGGGCCGGGTCCCTGGACCGGCTCGTCGCGGTGGGCGCACACTGCGACGACATCGCCATCGGAGCCGGCGGCACGCTGCTGACGCTGTGCCTCGCGCGGCCCGGCATCCGCATCGACGTCCTGGTGCTCTCAGGCGGTGGCAGTGCTCGGGAGCAGGAGGAGCGGGCCGCGCTCGCCGCCTTCTGCCCGGGTGCCGATCTGCGGCTGACCGTGCTCAAACTGCCGGACGGTCGGCTCCCCGCGCACTGGGAGGAGGCCAAGGCCGCTGTCGAGGAGCTGCGCGCCGGGACAGAGCCGGAACTCGTGCTGGCACCGCGCACCGATGACGCGCACCAGGACCACCGCGGCCTGGCGAAACTGATGACCACCGCATTCCGCGACCATCTCGTGCTCGGCTACGAGATCGTCAAGTGGGACGGCGATCTCGGCCGTCCGGCGGCATACCAGCCGTTGTCGCCGGAGATCGCCGAGCAGAAGGTGCGGCTGCTGCAGGAGCACTACCCCTCGCAACGGCACCGGCCATGGTACGACCGGGAGGCCTTCATCGGCCTCGCCCGAATCCGCGGAATCGAATGCCACACGCGCTACGCCGAGGCGTTCGCCGTCGCCAAACTCACGCTCAATCTGGGGGGATGAACCTTGCGCGTACTACTGACCGGGCACCAGGGCTACCTGGGCTCCGTGATGGCCCCGGTACTGACCGCCGCCGGGCACGAGGTCGTCGGTCTCGACGCCGGCCTGTTCGCCGACTGCGTCCTCGGGCCCGCGCCTGTGGATCCTCCCCCAATCGGCGCCGGCGCGCCTATGGGCGGTACCCCCACCCCAATCGGCGCCGGCGCGCCTATGGGCGGTACCCCCACCCCAATCGGCGCCGGCGCGCCTATGGGCGGTACCCCCACCCCAATCGGCGCCGGCGCGCCTATGGGCGGTACCCCCACGGGGCATCGGGTGGACCTGCGCGACATCACGGCCGAACACGTGGCCGGGGTGGACGCCGTGATCCACCTCGCGGCGCTGTCCAACGACCCGCTCGGATCGCTGGCGCCGGAGCTGACCTATGACATCAACCACCACGCATCCGTGCGGTTGGCCCGGCTGGCCCGCGACGCCGGAGTGCGGCGCTTCCTGTACGCGTCGACCTGCTCGGTGTACGGCGCCGCCGGCGGCGGTGACTCGGCGGACCTGGTGTCCGAGGACGCCCCGCTGCGCCCGGTGACGCCCTACGCGGAGTCCAAGGTGCGGGTGGAGGACGACCTGCACGCCCTGGCCGACGGCGACTTCAGCCCGGTCTACATGCGCAACGCCACCGCTTTCGGCTACTCCCCCCGGCTGCGCGCCGACATCGTGCTGAACAACCTGGTGGGCCACGCGCTCCTGTCCGGTGAGGTGCTGGTGCTCTCCGACGGCACGCCCTGGCGCCCGCTGGTACACGCCGCGGACATCGCGAAGGCCTTCACCGCCGCGCTGACCGCGCCGCGGGATTCGGTGCACGACCGGGCGTTCAACATCGGCAGCGAGGTCAACAACGTCACCGTCGCCGAGATCGCCGAGCAGGTCGCCGACGCGGTGTCCGGCTCGAAGGTGGTGATCACCGGGGAGACCGGCGCCGACCCCCGGTCGTATCGGGTGGACTTCTCCCGGTTCCGAGCCGCGGTGCCCGGCTTCGACTGCGAGTGGACCGTCAAGCAGGGCGCGCTCGAACTCGCCGACGCCTACCGGAAATACGGGCTGACCTCGGAGGACTTCGAACGGCGCTTCACCCGGCTTGCCGTGCTGCGCGCGGCGTCCGAGGCGGGCACGGTCGACGGCACCCTGCGGTGGCGCCGATGACCGCGGTCGGCGCGCAGATGTACACGCTGGTGGAACGGCTGTACCCGTTGTGCCGGAGCATCACCGGCGACGGCGTGCGCGCCACCCTGGAAATCGTCGGCGAGCACATTCCTCTGCGGGTGCACGAGGTGCCGACCGGGACTCGGGTGCTCGACTGGACGGTGCCGCAGGAGTGGAACATCCGGGACGCGTACATCGCCGACAGCTCAGGTCACCGGGTCGTCGACTTCGCCGCATCCAGCCTGCACGTACTCGGCTACAGCGTGCCGGTGTCGGCGACCATGCCGCTGGCCGAGCTGCGCGGGCATCTGCACACCCTGCCGGACCACCCGGCCTGGGTGCCGTACCGCACCAGCTACTACGAGCCGGAATGGGGGTTCTGCCTGGCCCAGGAGACCTTGGACGCGCTGCCGGACGGCGAGTACGAGGTGCGCGTCGACTCCACGCTCTCCGACGGCCACCTCACCTACGCCGAGCACGTGGTGCCCGGGCAGGTCGCCGACGAGGTGATCGTCTCCTGCCATGTCTGCCACCCCTCGCTGGCCAACGACAACCTGGCCGGCATCGCGGTTGCGACGTTCCTGGCGCGTTCGCTGGCGAAGCGGAGGCCGTACTACACCTACCGTTTCCTGTTCGCGCCCGGCACCATCGGGGCGATCACCTGGCTGGCCCGCAACGCGGAGCGGATGGACCGGGTCAAGCACGGGCTGGTGCTGGCCTGCGCCGGCGACTCGGGCCAACTGACGTACAAGCAGAGCAGACGTGGCGACGCGGAGATCGACCGGGTGCTGCGGCATGTGCTGGCCGCCTCCGAACGCCCGCACCGTATAGCCGAGTTCACTCCGTACGGCTACGACGAACGGCAGTTCTGCTCACCCGGGTTCGATCTCGGCGTGGGCTCGCTCAGCCGGACCCCGTATGCCGGCTACCCCGAATACCACACCTCGGCGGACAACCTGGACTTCGTGTCCCCCGAGGCGATGGCGGACACGCTCGCCCTATGCCGCGAGGCGTTCGCCGTGCTGGACCGCAACCGGCGGTTCGTCAACCTCAGCCCCTACGGCGAACCGCAGTTGGGCCGACGTGGTCTGTACGACTCGCTCGGCGGACGGAGCGACGCCAAGCAGGCCCAGATGGCCATGCTCTGGGTGCTCAGCCTCTCCGACGGCGACCACAGTCTGCTGGAAGTCGCCGAGCGGTCGGGGCTGCCGTTCGACACCGTCGCCGACGCGGCCGACGCCTTGCACGGCGCCGGGCTGGTCAAGGCCTGACGCCGATGACCACCGAGCGGGAGAAGGCGAGGGCATCGGCGGCCCCGGCCGGGCACACCCGGCGGGCCGCCAAGCGGGCCGTGTTCGGCCGGTTGTCCTGGGGGCTGGCCGACCAGGCTGCCTCCAGCATGACCAACTTCGCGGTGGGGATCTATGTGGCCCGCTCGCTCGGGCCGGCCGCGTTCGGTGTGTTCAGCCTGGCCTGGGTGACCTACGGAGTGGTGCTCAGCGTCTCCCGCGGGCTGGCCACCGACCCGCTCGTGGTGCGCTTCAGTGGCGTGCCGGACGGCTCCTGGCGCGGGGCGGTGGCCCGGTCGTCGGGTACCGCACTCGGTGTCGGTGCCGTCATCGGCGCCGTGTGCCTGGTCAGCGGACCGGCTCTCGGCGGCAGTGTGGGACCCGCGTTCACCTGCCTCGGCGTCATCCTGCCCGGGCTGCTGCTGCAGGACGCCTGGCGGTACTCGTTCTTCGCCGCCGGCACCGGGCGAAAGGCGTTCGTCAACGACGTCGTGTGGGGCCTCGCCCTCGTCCCGGCCATGGTGGTGGCCGCCCGGGCGGGCAGCGTGGCCGCCTTCGTGCTCGCCTGGGGCGCATCCGCCGCGGTGGCCGCGGTGTACGGCTGCTTCCAGTCAGGGATCCGGCCCCACCCGACCGGAGCGCGCGAGTGGGTTCGCGAGCACAGCGACCTGGGCTACCGCTATCTGGTCGAGAACACCTGTGTCAGTGGCGCCGGCCAACTGCGGGCGTACGGGCTCGGCGCGCTCGTCGGGGTCAGCGCGGTGGGGGTGGTCCGAGGCGCCGAGCTGCTGCTCGGGCCGTTCCTCGCCGTGCTGATGGGGCTGTCCCTGGTCACCGTCGCGGAGGCGGCACGGGTGGTCCGGCACACCCCGCACCGGCTGGGCGCCTTCTGCCTCCTGCTGGGCGGCGCGCAGGCCGCCGCCGCGCTGCTCTGGGGGGCGGCGCTGCTGCTGGTGCCGGACCGGTTCGGGGAGTTCGCACTCGGCGGCGTCTGGCACTCCGCCTCGGAACTCATCGTGCCGGCCACGCTCGGCGTCGCGGGCGCCGGACTCGGTACCGGCGCGGCGGCGGGGCTGCGCGCGCTCGGCGCGGCCCGGCGCAGCCTGCGCTGCCAACTGATCGCCTCCGCCTGCTATGTCGGCGGTGGACTCGGCGGGGCGGCCGTGGCAGGCACGGTCGGCTCGGCGTGGGGCGTCGCCGCCGCGACCCTCTGCGGCTCGGCCGTGTGGTGGCTGCACCTGCGGTCCGCCGTACGCGAGCACCACCGCAACCCGATCCATGAAGTGAGGACGCCATGACTGCCTCTCGCCGTATACCCCGGCTGAGCATCGGTCTGCCCGTGTACAACGGCGAGGAGTACCTCGCCGAGGCGCTCGACGCCCTTCTCGGACAGACCTACGAGGACTTCGAGCTGGTCATCTCGGACAACGCCTCGAACGACGGGACCCAGGACATCTGCCGCGGGTACGCCGGGAAGGACTCGCGCATCCGGTACATCCGGCTGCCTCGGAACATCGGCGCCGCGCCGAACCACAACTACGTGTTCACCGAATGCCGCGGCGAACTGTTCAAGTGGGCCTCGCACGACGACCTCTACGCCCGGGACCTGCTGCGTCGCTGCGTTCAGGCGTTGGACGAGCGGCCGGACGTGGTCCTCGCCCACTCGGGACAGGCCGTCATCGACGGCACCGGCCAGGTGAAGGTCCCGTACGACTACGGGCTCGCGACCGACTCGCCGCACGCCCCGGAGCGCTTCCGCAGTCTGCTGTTCGAGCCCGGCGGCGACGACTTCTACGGAGTGATGCGGGCGGACATGCTGCGCCGGGTGCAGCCCCACGGCAGCTACCACCACGCGGACCGCACATTCGTCGCCGAGATCACCCTGCACGGGCCCTTCCACCAGGTGCCGGAGCTGCTGTACTTCCGCCGCGACCACCCCACCCGCGCCGAGCGGGCGAACCCTTCCAAGCGCTCCCGCTGCGTCAACCTGGACCCGCGCCGGGCAGGCCCGCTGCACCCGACGCCCCGGCTGCTCGCCGAGTACGTCTGGGGCTTCGTCGCGGCGATCCGGCGGGCGCCGCTGTCCCCCGCCGACCGGCGCGCCTGCCATCGCCACCTGGCCGCGTGGATGACCAGCCGGGTCAGGCCGGGCGCCGGCGAGCGGGTCGAGGACCGCGCACCGGTCGACCCGGCCCGGCTCGCCGTCTCCGTCGACGCTCTCGTCGCCGGCCGTGAGGGGAGGCGGGCTTGACCTCAACGGACCGAAACCCGGTTCGCGTCGGGCTGTTCGGCCTGCTCGGCTCCGGCAACCTCGGCAACGACGGGTCGCTCGAAGCCGTGCTCGGATACCTGCGCGCCGAGCACCCTGAGGCGGTCGTGGACGCTCTGTGCGGGGGACCCGAGGTCGTCGCGGCCCGGTACGGGATACCCGCGAGGCGGCTGCACTGGTATCGAGGGGAATACCGGACCGCGTCGCGTGCGGGCGCGATCGCGGCGAAGGGTCTGGGCAAACTCGCCGACGTCGTCCGCACCGCCGCCTGGGTGCGCCGGCACGACGTGGTGATCGTGCCGGGCATGGGCGTCCTGGAGGCAACGCTTCCGCTACGGCCGTGGGGCTTCCCGTACTCGCTGTTCCTGCTGTGCGCGACAGGGCGGCTGATGCGCACCCGGGTGGCGCTGGTCGGCGTCGGCGCCGATGCGATCGGCAACCGGCCGACCCGGATCCTGGTGCGCTGGTCGGCTCGGCTGGCCGCCTACCGGTCGTACCGGGACGCGCTGTCCCGCGACGCGATGCGGGCGATGGGCGTGGACACCGCGCGCGACGAGATCTACCCGGATCTGGCGTTCGCCCTGCCGGCGCTTCCGGCGAGCGCGCCCTCGCGTCCGTCGGGTCTGGTCTGCGTCGGAGTGATGGACTTCCACGGCGGCGACGACGACCGCGCCAGGGCCGATGAGATCCACCGGCGCTACCTCGAAGGGACGATCCGCTTCGTCCGCGCGCTGGTCGGGGACGGCAGGCCGGTCCGGCTGCTCACCGGCGACGAGGTCGATGTGCCGGTGGTCGAGGCGATCCTCGACGCGGTGGACTCACCGCTGGTCACCGCTGCCGGGGCGTCCTCGCTGACCGACCTGATGAAGGAGACGGCGGCCGCCGACACCGTGGTGGCGACCCGCTACCACAACCTGGTCTGCGCGCTGAAGGTCGGTACGCCCACGCTCGCGCTCAGCTATGCGGCGAAGAGCGACGCGCTCATGGACCGGATGGGGCTCGCCGCTTACTGCCACCCGGCTCGCGAGGTCGACGCCGAGCGGCTGCTCGTCCAGTTCCGGGAGCTGGAGCGTGGATCGGCGGAACTGCGGCTGACCCTCTCCGAGCGGAACCTGACCGCCACCCGGTGTCTGGAGCAGCAGTTCACCGCCTTGACCACGGCGCTGTTCCCGGCGACGGGACACACCCGTGAAGTGAGGGAGACTCCATGAAAGCGACCGAAGTCCCGGCGATCGCCGGCGCATATCTGTTCGAGCCGGCGCCGTACGCAGACGAACGCGGCTTCTTCTGCCGCACCTTCGACGCCGATGTGGTCCGCTCGGTCGGCCTCGACCCCGGCGCCTTCGTCCAGGACAGCGTGTCCCGCTCGGTCCGTGGCGTACTGCGCGGACTGCACCTGCGTTCCGGCGCCGGTGAGGCCAAGCTGGTGCGGTGCTCGTACGGGAGGATCTTCGACGTCGTCGTGGATCTGCGGACGGACTCGCCGACCTACCGCAATGTCGCCTCCTTCGAGCTGTCCGGCGACACGCAGACGACCCTTTACGTCCCGGCGGGGTGCGCGCACGGCTTCCAGGCGCTGACCGAGACCGCCGACACCTCGTACCGGATCGACCGCCCGCACGATCCGGCCGAGGACGTGACGATCGCCTTCGACGACCCGGAGCTCGCCGTCCCCTGGCCGCTGCCGGTCACATCGATGTCCCGGCGGGACCGGGAGGCGCCGAGCCTCGCCGCGGTACTGAAGCAAGAAGAAGGGTGAAGTTCGCGTGGACACCGAAGAGTTCCTCCTGCCCCGGTCGCGGACGGCGAACGAGCGGCTGCACGCCCTGGTCCCCGGGGGCGCGCACACATACGCCAAGGGGGACGACCAGTACCCCGAGGACCTGGCCCCGGTCATCAGCCACGGCCGCGGTGCCCGTGTGTGGGACGTCGACGGCAACCGCTATGTCGAGTACGGCTCCGGCCTGCGGTCGGTCAGCCTCGGCCACGCCCACCCGCGTGTGGTCGAGGCGGTGCGGCGGGAAATCGACCGCGGCAGCAACTTCGTCCGGCCGTCCATCGTGGAGGTCGAAGCCGCGGAACGCTTCCTGGCCACTGTGCCGACAGCCGAGATGGTGAAGTTCGCGAAGAACGGCTCCGACGCCACCACTGCCGCGGTGCGCCTCGCCCGCGCCGCCACCGGGCGCCCGCGGGTGGCCGTCTGCGCCGACCATCCGTTCTTCTCCGTCGACGACTGGTTCATCGGCACCACGCCGATGTCCGCCGGTGTCCCTGCGGCGACCGACGAGCTCACCGTGGCGTTCCCGTACGGGGATCTGGCAGCCACGGAGGAACTGCTCAGCCGACACCAGGACGAAGTAGCCTGCCTGATCCTCGAACCCGCCACGCACACCGAGCCCCCGCCCGGGTACCTGGCGGGTCTGCGTGAACTCGCCGACCGGCACGGTTGTGTGCTGATCTTCGACGAGATGATCACCGGCTTCCGCTGGTCCGAAGCGGGCGCCCAGGGCCTGTACGGCGTCGTCCCCGACCTCTCCACGTTCGGCAAGGCGCTGGGCAACGGATTCGCCGTCTCCGCGCTGGCCGGGCGCCGTGACCTGATGGAGCGGGGCGGGCTGCGTCACTCCGGCGACCGGGTTTTCCTGCTGTCCACCACGCACGGTGCGGAGACACACTCCCTGGCAGCCGCGATGGCCGTACAGACCACCTACGCCGAAGAGGGAATCACCGAGCGGCTGCACGCCATCGGCGAGCGGTTGGCCGCCGGTGTCCGCGACGCCGCGGCGGGCATGGGCGTCGGCGACCACATCGTCGTCCGGGGCCGCCCCAGCAACCTGGTCTTCGCCACCCTCGACGAGAACCTGCGGCCGTCTCAGCAGTACCGCACCCTGTTCCTGCGCCGGCTCCTCGCAGGCGGGGTGCTGGCCCCCTCGTTCGTGGTGAGCAGCGCGCTCGACGACACCGACATCGATCACACCGTCGATGCGGTCGCCCAGGCGTGTGCGGTGTACCGCAAGGCACTGGACGCCGCCGACCCCACTCCCTGGATGGCCGGACGACCGGTCAAACCCGTCTTCCGCCGCCTGGCATGACGTGACGTCAGCGATGCCTCCGCCGGACGGCCTGGTCAAGGGCGTCGGAATCGGTCTTCCACCGCCAGCCTAACCGACACCGGGCGCGGCAAATCTCCGTTGGCCAGAAGGAGTTGTCACTCCGTGAGTCCGGTTCCTGATCGCATTCGGTGCCGAACCACAGGGTGTCGCCAGCGCCGCGCTCACGATGCATCGTGGATGACACCGCCGCTGGAACCTCGAACCGGGCCACGCCGTGTCATCGAATCGGCACCCTTCCCGCCCCGCAAGCCCTCCCACCACCCGGCAAGGGGGCAGACGCTCTCGCGTATACGTCTTGGCTTAGTCTGTTGGACCTAGGGCGGAACGTCCGGCTCGTGTCAGAACGCCTGATCCGGCCTGCCCACTCGCAGGCATGAGGTACCACGTGCCCGGCTCCTCCCCTGACCATCCGGAGTTCCTTTTGCAGCGATTTACCCACCGCCGGCGGGGTCTCGCCCGCCTGGCCACCGTGGCCACGGCCCTCACCCTGTCCGCCACCGCCACCGGTACCGCCGTCGCCGACGCCCCCTCGGCATCCGGTCCGACAGACGGCACGGCCCCACGCGCCGCCGAGGCCGCGCTCAAGCCGACGCCCACCGCGCCGCTCTTCATCCTGAGCGGGATCCTGCCGTCGGGTCAGATGTACGCCTACCTCCCCAACGGAACCGGCGGCTTCGACACCCGGTCGGGCGCCTATGTCTGGAAGGGCCTCAAGTACGCCGTCTCGGTGGACCCGGACCTGACGGGGTACCAGGACGGCGCGTACCACGTCATGTCCAACGGGGTGGTGAACCTGTGGCGCGGGGGGAACCTCAAGCAGGTGGCCACCGGCTGGCAGCAGTACACCAGCGTCCTGTCGCCCGGCACCCTGGCCCGCGCAGCCCACCCCGACCTGCTGGCCCGCGACCGGCAGGGTGTCCTGTGGCGCTACCAGACCAGGGCGAACGGCACGATGGCGCCGCGCGTCAAGGTCGGCGCCGGCTGGAACCAGTACTCCCAGATCACCGGGGTGGGCGACTTCTCAGGCGACACCAGGCCGGACATCGTCGCCCGCGACGCGCAGGGCGTGCTCTGGCTGTACAAGGGCACCGGCGACGGACGCAAGCCGTTCGCCCCGCGCATCCGGGTCGGCGGTGGCTGGAACCAGTTCAACAAGCTGGTAGCCACCGGCGACGTCGACGCCGACGGCCGCAGCGACCTCCTCGCCCGCGACCCCAAGGGGGTCCTGTGGCTCTACAAGGGCACCGGCAAGGCGTCCGCGCCGTTCAAGGCCCGCGTCAGGATCGGTGCCGGCTGGCAGCAGTACCAGAACCTGTTCTGACCTGACTGAGCTCCGGTTGCCGTCCGGCTCGGCTCCCTGCACGTGCGGCGACCGGCCGCACCGCGGCTCGGCCGACGGGGCGGTGCGGAGGAGATGGGGTGGCCGCACGCCGAGTCGAGGCGCCGGCCGCCTGCGAGACGGTGCGGGGCGAAGCACGGCGCTTCGCCCCCGCCGTTCAGCGAACAGCCGCCGTCCGACTTGTGGAAGAAACCGTCGAGACGTGCCGCCGGGTCTGGCGTCCGCCCGCCTGTGTCGCCTTGCATGGGCTGGGCTTCTGTCACCGATCATGCCGGGACCTGGGGGGCACGATGCGCGATGAGGCGGTGCGGTACTTTCACCGTCCTGGAGGAACCCCGCCATGAACGTCGCCGTCTGGGCAGCCGTACGGCGGCGTCCCAGCCGTTTCCTGCTCTCCCTCTGGCCCCTACGCGCCTGGGGCTTCCTGCTCAGCGGCACCGTGCTGGGGGCCCTGCTGCTCGTGCTGCTGGCCGCACTGCTGTTCGCGGGGATCGGCCTGTCGGTGTTCGGCGTCGGGCTGGTCCTGCTGACCGGGGTTGCGGTGATCGGGATTCCGGTCGCGGCGCTGGAACGACGGCGACTACGGCTCGTCGAGCCGGTCCCGCTGGTGGACCCGCACGGGGCGCTACCGGGGACCGGTGCCCTGCGCTGGCTGCGCACCCGGTTGAAGGAGCGCGCCACCTGGCGGGAGCTGTCGTACACGCTGGTGTTCGCCGTGGTGTTCGCGGCAGCCGGCCTCGGCTTCACCGCCCTGCTGTCCCTGTCCGCCATGCTGCTCCTTACCCCGGTCATCGTCTGGGCCATCGCACCGGACACGGTGATGCTCGTTCCCGGACAACCCGTCTCCGACCCTGTCGGCGCGCTCCCCGGGACCCTCACCGGTCTGGCGGGTCTGGTGCTCGCCGCATACGCGGGCGCTCTGCTGGCCGGTGCCCAGGTCAGGGTGGCCCAGTTCCTGCTCTCCGCCCGCGAGGAGGACCTCCGCAGCAGGGTCATCGAACTCACCCGGTCACGAGCCCGGCTGGCCGACGCCTTCGAGGCCGAGCGACGGCGCATCGAACGGGACCTGCACGACGGTGCCCAACAGCAGTTGGTGGCGCTGAGTATGACGCTGGGTCTGGCCGAACTGGAGCTTCGGGAACAGGACTCCCCCGCTCTGCCGCTGATCGCCCGTGCCCGGGGAGAGGCCCGGCTGGCCCTCGACCAACTGCGCGACCTGGTCCGCGGCATCCATCCGCAGGTGCTCACCGACCACGGGCTGGCCGCCGCGGTCGCCGAACTCTCCCTGCGCAACCCGATACCGGTCACGGTGGACATCGAACTTCCGCGGCGGTTGGCCGCCCCGGTGGAGAACACGGCGTACTTCACCGTCACCGAGGCACTGGCCAACGCCTCCAAGCACAGCGGCGCGGAAGCGGTCGCGGTGCGCGGACGACTGGAGGGCGATCAGCTCGTGCTCGTCGTGAGCGACGACGGCCGCGGAGGGGCCGATCCCTCCGTCGGCTCCGGTTTGCAAGGATTGGCCGACCGTGTGGCGATTCTGAAGGGCAGGCTCACCGTGACCAGTCCCATCGGCGGACCGACCGAGCTGCGGGTGGAGGTGCCGTGCTCCGCGTAGTGCTCGCCGAGGACGCCGTGCTGCTGCGTGCCGGACTGGTGGAACTCCTCTCCCGGGCCGGCCACGAGGTGGTGGCCGCCGTGGGCGAAGCCGGGGAGCTGGCCCGCGCCGTGGACGCGGACCGCCCCGACGTGGTCATCACGGATGTGCGGATGCCCCCCGGATTCCGGGACGAGGGGTTGCGCGCGGCACTCGAACTGCGCGTGCACCATCCTGGGCTGCCGGTCCTCGTGCTCTCCCAGTACATCGCCACGGCCTACGCCAACCAGTTGTTCGGCGGGGCATCGGCGGACGGAGGAGGCCTCGGCTATCTCCTCAAGGACCGGGTGGGGGAGGTCTCCGACTTCCTCGACGCCCTGGACCGGGTGGCAGGCGGGCAGACGGTCATCGACCCGGAGGTGATCCGGGTGCTGCTGCGGGCGTCGGAGAAGCCGCTGCTCCGGCTGACGCCGCGCGAGAGGGAGGTACTCGCGCTGATGGCGGAGGGCCTCAACAACCAGGCCATCGCGCGGCGGTTGACGATCACGGAGGCTTCCGTGGTCAAGCACTCCGGCAACATCTTCATGAAACTCGACTTGGACCCGGCCGAGGGGAACCGGAGGGTACTGGCGGTGCTGGCGCACCTGCGCGGCGAGCAGCCGTAGCGGACCGCCCGCACGGACTGCGGGGCATGAGTGCCGTGGCGGAAGCGGACAGTACGGCCCCCGGGTGAGTAGCGGTACGGTCCCGTTCCGGCCGACCGTCACCATCGGCCGGAGCGGGCGCCCCGGCCGATACCGGATGTCCGGGCGGACCCGGAAGCGGCGTGTCGGCGTCCGTCGCCGGACGGTGACCCACCCGCCGTCGTACGACAGCGCCCGTCTTCGGGCTCGGGGCCAGGGCGTCGGCGCGCACCAACCGCGACCACACTGCGAGGAGGACGGGCAGGGCGAGGTAGCCGAACCGCCCGGCGGGGGCGAGCAGAAAGGCGAGCGAGAGGCCGATGGCCAACCGGTCGGCGGCCGCGACCAGGTCGCGGGGCGGCCGAACGCAGAGGGAGACCCCCACCACGAGCCCGCCGGCGAGCAGCAGCCCCATGGCCGCGTACCAGCCGGACGGGATCAGGTCGGCGAGGAGACGGCCGGGCATCGGGCTGCTCGCCGGGGTCCTGAACTCTCCGCGTCCGGTGGGGAAGGCCAACACCTGCTCGGCCATGGCCCGAGGGGAGAGGAGTACACCGGGCAGCACGGCCGCGACTGTGCCGGCGAGCGCGACGCCTCCGGCGCGCAGGGCCGCCCGCGGCCCGTCCCGGTGGGCAAGCAGTGCCATGACGACAGGGACAGCGGGCCACGCCGTCCACTTCAACGCGCACGCCGCCGCCAGAACCGACCCGGCGGCCATCGGCCGGTGCCGGGCCGCGAGGGCGAGGGCGAGACAGAGGAGACCGGCGAGCGGCAGGTCCACCCCGCTCACCGCGACCGGCAGAGCGACCACCGGAGAGGCGATCAGCGCGCCCACAGCGGTCCGGTACGGAACGCGTTCGCTCCTGCCCCCGGTCCGGGCGGCGGTCCCGAAGGCCCGCCGCCCGGCCCACAGGCAGCACAACAGCACGGCCGCGCACCACAGTCGGGCGTCGCCGAGCAGGCGCGCGACGGCGTCGTCCGCACCCAGGGCCGCCTTGGGGATCCCCAGCAGTGCCATGCCCGGCAGATACGGGTTGACCTCGATGACGGAGCGCGGGTCGTCGAGGTAGGGCGTCGCCCGCTCCAACAGGAGCCGGCCGGCGCGCTCGATGACCTCGACCTCGCTCTGGGCGGCCCCGCACGCCAGCAGGTACAGCGTCGGCAGGACGACCGCACCGGCGAGCGCGGCGCCGACCGCGGCGGTCCGGATCCGTGCCCGGTCCGGCCCGAGGGTGATTCCGGCCGCGGCCAGGTAGCCGACCGCTGCGCAGGTCCCCCAGACCCGGTGGGTCCCAATGGCGGATACAAGAGGAAAGGCCGCTGCCCAGCCGGCGGCGGCGGTCCAGCCGACCGTCCACAACAGCCTGCGGTTCGGGGGGTTTTGGACGACAACTCGATGAATCAGCACCCAGCCATTGCATCGACTGACGCTCTCCGGGTCATGACAGCCAGGTCGAGGGCTGATGGTCGGGTTTGCCCGACCATCAGCCCTCCGAAGGAACTCAGAGCGCGGGATGTGGCGTTCTGCTGCGCACGGCGGGGCTGCACGGTCACAAGTACGCCATCGATGCCATGCTCTGCGCCACCGCCCTCGCCCAGCCCGGCCCAGCCCGGCCCGGCCCGGCCGCGTCACGATCCTGGCGTCCGACGTCGAGGACATCGCCATGCTCACCACCGACCGTCCCCGCCTGACCGCCGAGAAAGCCTGATCCGTCGACGAGGCCGGCCGGTACGCCCTTCCTCGTCAGTGACCGGCGGCGAGTTCGCCGCTGAGCTTGCCGTGCAGGTGGGCGCTGGGCGTGTTGAGGCCGGTGATCTCGACGGTCTTGCCGCGCTGGGCGTACTTGGTCTCGATCGCGTCGAGGGCGGCGACGGAGGAGGCGTCCCAGATGTGCGCCGAACTCAGGTCGATGATCACCTTGTCCGGGTCGGTGGCGTAGTTGAACTGGCCGACGAGGTCGTTGGAAGAGGCGAAGAACAGCTCGCCGGTGACCCGGTAGACGACCGTCGTGCCGTCGGGGTCGACCACGGCGGTGACCTCGGCGAGGTGAGCGACTCGCTTGGCGAAGACGACCATGGCGGTGATCGAGCCCAGGACAACGCCGATGGCGAGGTTGTGGGTCGCCACGACGGCCACGACGGTGATCACCATGACGGCGATCTCACCGACGGGCATCCGCTTGAGGGTCTTCGGGGCGATGGAGTGCCAGTCGAAGGTCGCGAACGACACCATGACCATGACCGCGACCAGGGCCGCCATGGGAATGTCGGAGACGACCGGGCCGAAGACGATGCACAGCACCATCAGGAACGCACCGGCGAGGAAGGTCGAAAGGCGGGTGCGGGCGCCGGAGACCTTCACGTTGATCATGGTCTGGCCGATCATGGCGCAGCCGCCCATGCCGCCGAAGAAACCGGTGACGATGTTGGCGAGGCCCTGTCCGATCGACTCTCGCGTCTTGTTCGAGTGGCTGTCGGTGATGTCGTCGACCAGTTTCGCGGTCATCAGCGACTCCATCAGGCCGACCAGCGCCATTGCGAACGCGTACGGGGCGATGGCCGTCAGGGTGTCCAGGGTGAACGGAACGTCGGGCAGACCCGGCACCGGGAGGGACGAGGGCAGCTCACCCTTGTCGCCGACGGTCGGCACCGCGATGGCCGCACCGACGGTGATCACGGTGAGGATCACGATGGAGACGAGCGGGGCGGGGACCATGGTGGTGATCTTCGGGAAGAACACCATGAGTGCCAGACCGCCGACGATCAGCGGGTAGACGGCCCAGGGGACGTTCCGCATCTCGGGGACCTGAGCCATGAAGATCAGGATGGCGAGGGAGTTGACGAAGCCGACCATCACCGAGCGCGGGATGAAGCGCATCAGCCTCGCCACCCCGAGCGCGCCGAGCACGACCTGGAAGACGCCGGCCAGGATGACGGCCGCGATCAGGTAGCCCAGGCCGTGCTCGCGGTTGAGCGGGGCGATGACGAGGGCGACCGCGCCCGTGGCGGCGGAGATCATCGCTCGCCGGCCTCCGACGATCGAGATCGTCACGGCCATCGTGAACGAGGCGAACAGGCCGAGCGCGGGATCGACACCGGCGATGATCGAGAACGAGATCGCCTCGGGGATCAGTGCGAGGGCGACAACCAGGCCGGCCAGGACCTCCATGCGCCAGACCTTCGGATCGGAGATCCAGTCGGGCTTCAGGCCACGCAGGCGCGCGACCGGGGACACAGGAACGGCAGCAGAAGACAAGGGAGACGGAACCTGTCGTACTCGGGCATACCCCGTTCGGCAGGCCGGGGCGTGCGGGAGGACGCGGTGGAGCCGGGTCGGCGCCCCGCGGGCGGCTCCATGAGTGCGGAACCGGAAGATCGAATGGTGGCGGAGCAGGCCCGTGCGGTGGCTCAGGGGCTCACGTCCGGGGGCGAAGCCTCACGGCGGGCAGACGGCGGCGCCGGGCATCAGGAGCTCGCGCACGCTTCTCTCCTGCAAGAATCGGGACTTCGCCGGGGGCGGCATCGGCCCCGGCACGGCATTGGCAGGGCTGCGGTACGCCGCCCTGCCATCAGCAACTCTACCCTAACGTTAGGGTAGAGACCGGCGGTGCCCGCTCGGCCCCGACCGGCAGTCACGAGAAGGGCCAGAGGATCACCGGCGTGGACGGCAAGCACATGCAGATCGGCGAGGTCGCCGCTCGGACCGAGCTGTCCCTGCGTACGATCCGGCACTACGAGGAGGCCGGCCTGGTCGCTCCCTCCGCCCGTTCCCAGGGCGGCTTCCGCCTCTACACCGAGAACGACGTGGCCCGCCTCATGGTCATCCGCCGGATGAAGCCGCTCGGCTTCACACTTGATCAGATGCGCGACCTGCTCGAAGCCACCGACCGCCTCGACTCGGATGACGAACTCGACGCCGCCGAGCGCGAAGCCCTCCTGGGACGCGTCCGCGCCTACCAGCAGGCCGCCGCCGAGCAGGTCGGAAAGCTCCGCGTCCAGATGGCCCGCGCCGAGGACTTCGAAGCCACCCTTCGTACCCGGCTGGAGGCACCTTCGGTCACGGCGGGTTCCTGAGAGGGCGCCGCCCGCTCGCCTCGTCGACTGCCAGCGAGCCACGGCAGCTTCCGTTCAAGGGGTGTTCAGGACCACCCTGAAGCACGTCGGGTTGTTCGGGTTGCAGACGTGGCGGTTGGTGCCCCACGGGCTCTTCTTGAAGACCGGTTCGTCGTCGTATATCGGATCGGAGCCCTTGTCGTGAGGGGGCGTGCGTGACGGCCCCGTTCGCGGTCGGATTTCCAGCGCAGGTACCGGTGGACGAGCGGGACCATGGCACACCAGGCCAGGATCTCGGCGACCGGCCCGAGCCCGGACAGGGCGGCCAGGACAAGGGCCGGCAGGGGGCAGAGCGCGGAGCCGAAGGCCCACTTCGTCCGGAACACCAGCACGGCGGGGATGCCGTACGTCGCCCAGGTGCGGGCACGGGCGAGCGCGGAGCCTCCGGTATGCAGGAGGAACACGCCGACGGAGGTCATGGCAAGGACGAAGGCCGTGATGAACACCGCCTCGCCCTCCGGGGTGTCCGCTGTCTTCTGGACTGCTCCGTCGCGGGCCACGGCGACGGTGTAGTCGCGCCACAGAGTGAGGGTCACCTCGTCGCCCGGGGTGAGGTGCTGGAGGAGCGGGCCTGCACTTCCCATATCGATCTCTTCGGGCAGCCCCGGGGCTGCCCGCAGGCGGAGGGTGAACTCCTCGTGCTTCGTTTCGTCCCGGATGACGACGCCGGCCACCTGTGCCGTTCTGGCGTGAAGGCAGTTCTCCGTCGGCGCGGGGACGCTGCCCGGGCATGGCCTGGCCTGGAGATAGCGGCGCTCGTCCGCCACCGTCTCGGGCACTGCGGCGAGTCCGGCGGCCGAGACCGCGAGAACGACGAGGCCCATGAGCGCGGCGGCACCTCCCCATGTCCGGTGCCAGATGGTGCGGCTCCGCGGGCTCATGCCCTGGTGGCCCGGCGCTCGGAGAACCAGGCGCAGGCGAAGCTGAATGTGGCGCACCAGAAGAGCGGGGCGGCGAAGTCCTTGCTCCCGGCGATGGTGAAGACGGTGCCGAGGGTGGCCTGGAGGAGGCCGAGGAGAACGAAGTTGGTGGCGGCGCGGCGCTGGGAGTTCATGGTTCCCCGGGGAAGGTCGTTGAGGTGTACCGGCCGGCGGGCCGATCAGAGGTAGTAGCGGAGCAGGGTGGCCGCATCGACGATGCCGAACACGTGCGGCCGGTCGTCGTCATACTCGACGACCAAAACGACAGAGCTGCCGGAGCGCTCCATGAGTGCGGCCATGTGAACGGGTGAGGCATCGGGGTTCACGACAGGCAGCAAGGGCGGTCCGGGCGGCGAGCCCGGACAGCAGGACCGTGACAAGCAGCGCAGCCCCGAAGACAGCGACGAGCACCACTACGGAAGCCCCCGATCGACAGAAGAAGACACGCGTCCCTCGTTCGCCGACCAGACTTCCCGGCACACCGCCACGGACCTTACACGTTCCGTACGCGACGTCGACAGGTCCTTGACGCGCACCCGATCACGCTCCTGGTTGCCGATCCCGGCAACATTCCGAGACCCAAGGCTCTTTCGGCGCCGGGCGGGCTGATGGGACAGCGCGCACTCTCCGAGCCAGGAGCGCCGGGCAGACCGGTCGGCAACCGGTGCCCCCTGCCCGGAGCCCTCGACCCCACCCTCTCTGCCCCTCGCCTACTGCTTCCTCGTAGGAGTGGACGACCCCTCTGGGTCCGGGCTGGGGCCGGCCGATGGCTGCCCGGCCGCCGCCGGTGGCGGCATACGCCTGTAGGGCGAAGTAGGCCAGGACGTCGTCCTGGTCGCCGGGGGCGATGCACACGATCCGGCCGCCCTTGGTGGTGAGCAGAACGTGCCGGTCGCCGAACCTCCCGATCAGGGCCCGCTCGACCTCCTGCGGGACCGGGTCGGCCTCTCCGTACGCCTGCGGGCCGCGGGCGACGGCGACGGCGTGGGAGAGACGCAGACCGGAGCGTTCGGGCAGTGCCGACCAGATTTCCCGGCTCACCAGCGGTGATCCTGGTGGGCGGGGATGCGCTGTGCGGGCTTCCGCCGCCCGCGGCAACTTCAACGGTGCGATGACGGCCGAGTGCTGTGCGCGTAAGGACGGCATCAAGAGCGCGTAAAGACTGCCGAAGTACGGCAATGAACTCATGTGCGGTGCAGTGCCACGATGCCCCCGACGGCGGAAATAGCCCGGCAGCCGAGGGAGCGGGACATGGTCTGGTTTCTTGGTCTCGGCATCGGAGGTCTGGTGCTGCTGGTCCTGTCCCTGGTCTTCGACGGGGTGTTGGAGGGGGTCCTCGACGGTTTCGGCGGGGGGCTGGACGGGTTTCTGTCGTTGCCGGTGATCGCCGGGTTCGTGTCAGCCCTCGGTTTCACGGGGGCGATCGTGCTCGGCACCACCAGTACGGGGGCGGGGGGCGCCACCGGTGCGGGCGTGGTCACGGGGGTCGGCGTGGCCTGGCTGACCTGGAGGTTCAGCCGGGCGTTCATGCGCGACGGTTCCGCGCCCGCACCACGGGGCGAAGATCTGACGGGGACTTCGGGCGCGGTCGTGACGGCGATCCCTGCCGGCGGTTACGGCGAGGTGCTGCTGCATCTCGCGGGCCAGCCGGTGAAGTACGCGGCGCAGGCCGACGCGCCGGTCGCCCGCGGCACCGAGGTGTGGGTCGAGTCCGTGCTCTCGCCGACCGCGGTGACCGTCCGCCCCGTCGAACGCTGACCACTTGTCGGCTGCTGTTCTTCACCGTTCGTTCTGATCGAAGGGGGTCTCGTCATGAGCCCTGTCCTCACCTCTGTGGTGGGCATCGTCGTCCTGGTCGTCCTGCTCGGCCTCGTCGTCATCACGCGTTACAAGGTCGCCGGCCCCAGTGAGGCGTTCATCATCACCGGCCGGCGCGGCAAGAGGACCACCGATCCGGCGACCGGACGGGAGTACACGGACAACAGCGGCCAGAAGGTCGTGGTCGGCGGCGGCGTGTTCGTCGTGCCGTTCGTGCAGCAGAAGTTCAGCCTCGATCTGTCCAGCCGGCACATCCCGGTCGCCGTGCGGGGCGCGGTCACGCTGCGAGGTGTGAAGGCGAATCTCGAGGGTGTCGCGATCGTGAAGGTCGGCGGCACCGAGGACTCGATCCGGGCCGCGGCCCAGCGGTTCCTGATGCAGCAGGACGGCATCGTCGGCTTCACCCAGGAGGTCCTGTCCGGTGCGCTGCGGTCGATCGTCGGCCGGATGTCGGTGGAGGACGTCATCCGCGACCGGGCCGCCTTCGCCGGGCAGGTCGCCGAGGAGGCCGAGGCGAGCCTCTCCGGCCAGGGCCTGGTCCTCGACGCCTTCCAGATCCAGGACATCACCACCGAGGGCTCCTACCTCGAAGACCTCGGCCGGCCCGAGGCCGCCCGTGCGAGGCAGGAGGCCGACATCGCCGAGGCCGTCGCCCGCCGGGCCGCCGAACAGGCCCGGCTCAAGGCGGAGGAGGAGATCGCGATCGCGCAGCGGACCCTCTACCTGAAGCAGGCCGAGATCAAAGCGCAGACGGACGAGGCCACCGCCCAGGCGAACGCCGCCGGTCCAATGGCCGAGGCAGCGCGTCAGCAGGACGTTCTCAGCGAGCAGGAGAAGGTCGCGGCCCGCCAGGCGGCACTGACCGACCGCCAGCTCGACACCCAGGTCCGCAAGCCCGCCGACGCGGCCCGCTACCAAGCCGAGCAGGAGGCGGAGGCCCGCAGGGTCGCCCTGGTCAAGGAGGCCGAGGCCGCCGCCGAGCGCGCCCGGCTGACCGGTGAGGGCGAGAAGGCCCAGCGTGCGGCGCTGGCCGAGGCGGTCCGTATCGAAGGCGAGGCCCAGGCCGCGGCCATCGGCGCGAAGGGCTCCGCGGAGGCCGAGGCCATGCGGAAGAAGGCCGATGCCTTCGCCCAGTACGGCGACGCCGCCGTCCTGCAGATGCTCGTCGAGGTCCTCCCGCAGGTCGTCGCCAAGGCCGCCGAGCCGCTCGCTGCCGTCGACAAGATGACCGTCATCTCCACCGACGGAGCCAGCCGGTTGACCCGTACGGTCACGGACAACGTCGCCCAGGGCATGGAGTTGCTGTCCTCCGCCACCGGGGTCGACCTCGCCTCGCTGCTCCAGGGCATCACCCAGAAGAAGCCGACGCCCGAGACCGCAGTGACTCCAGCGGCTCCCGGCACGCCGGTCGAGACCACCTCCTAAATGACGTTGTCAAGCCGCCGTTGCGACTGGGAGTGCGCCTTGGCGGCACCGTCCGTCACAGCGCCGAGTCGTCGTGAGACGCCGGGCGGCCAGGTAATGCGAACCATCTGGTGCAACCGACTGAAAGCCGCCGAGTAGCCGAGGGGAATCTCACCAGCGGTCGGCCGGTGTGCGGACTTCGAGCTCGGCGCGGAGTTGGGGGACGTGCATGAAGCGGGGGGTGTGGTACTTCGGGGCGACCTTGCCGCCGCGGGTGCGGCAGGTGCTTCCGGCGGGCACTTCACAGGTGGGGCAGTCGAACTGTTCGACGGCTGTGGCTGGTTCGGCGAGGTCCGGCATGTCGCAGAACCAACGCGAGGGGCTTTGTGCGAACGCCGTTTTGCGAGAGGTTGTGAGAACGGAGATCAGGGGTGAACCGGACATGGTCCGGTGAGGGTCTCCGGCCTCTCAGAACTACTCATTTCTGAGAGCACGGAGCGTGACGGCATTCACCGGAGGTGATCAGGGGGCTGGGTCGGTCGGTAGGTGGGCGGCGACGACGCGGCGGAAGAGGGCTTGGACGGCGGTGGTGATGTCGGTGTCTGCCGGGGTGTGGTGGCAGGGTCCGGTGTAGGCGTGACTGAGGAAGTCGGCGGTGAGTTCGGGGTCGGGGACGTCGAACTCGCCTGCCGCGTGGCCTTGGGCGAGGAGGGTGACGAGCAGGTCGCGGGCGGCGGTCATGGGTTCCTCGCCAACGGTGCCGCCGGGTTCGTGGAAGAGCCGGTGGTAGAGCTCGTGGTGGTCCTGTTCCGCGGCGACCCAGGCGGCGACGAGGCCGTCGAGGCGTTCGGTCCAGGTCAGCCCTGGCTGCTTCAGGAGGGCCGTGGGCCGCTGGAGCATGCGGTCCCACATCTCGGCCTGGAGGGCGGCCAGGAGTTCCTGTTTGGAGTCGAAGTAGAGGTAGACCGTGCCCTTGGCGACCCCGGCGCGGGCGGCGACCTTGCTGACGGTCAGCGCCTCGTAGCCGTCCTCCAGGAGCAGGGCGGCGGTGGCGTCGAGGATCTGGCGGCGGCGGACGTCCGGGGGCTGGAAGCGGCCGGTGGGTTGGGCGGGGGCGGACTGGTCCGCGGGCACGGTCCCTCCTTCGTCGTCAGGTGACTGACCGGTGTCGGTCAGCCGGTGCCCTCCAGGGTGTCATGCGGCTTGCGGGCGATGACGACGACCGCGTGGTCCTCGCTGGGGTGCTGGATCCGCGGGACGACCTGCCGTTCAGCGCGCACGATGTCCAGGCCGAGGCCGATGAAGGCCTCGGTCAGTTCGGCGAGGGTGGCCAGGTCACCGGGCTTTCCCCAGTCGCAGGCCTCCTCGTCCCACTCGCCGAGGGCCAGGATCCCGCCCGGGGCGAGGGCGGTGGCCAGGGTGGCCAGGGTCGCGGTACGGGCGGGGCCGCGGGGCGGCAGCGCGTAGGAACTGAGGGCGAAGCCGTAGACGGTCTCTGGCTGCCAGACGGCGCTGTCGGCGACGGCGAGATCCACCCAGTCGTCCAAGCCGCGGGCGCAGGCACTGGCGCGAGTGGAGGCGATCGCACGGGGGGCGAGGTCCACGCCGGTGACGCGCCAGCCGCGTTCGGCGAGCGCGAGGGCGTTGCCTCCGGCGCCGCAGCCCAGGTCCAGGGCCCTGCCCGGCGGGAGGCCGTCGGCGGGGGCCAGGAGCGCCAGGTCGGGGGCGGCGGTGTCGCTGCCGTCGCCTGCGTAGAGGTCGTCCCACGCCGACTCCGGGTACGAGGCGGCCTCGGGTCCGTGGGTGTGGTTGCTGTCCTGCGTGTCGCAGGCGCGTCCGGTGGTGTGGGTCATATTTCCTCCCGCGGGAATGAGATCGAGCGAATGACCGTTGGTCAGTAGTATGACCGTCGGTCATTCGATTCCGTCAAGTCCCCTCGGAGGCATCCCATGGGCCGCACCACCCAGTACGACACCGTGATCATCGGCGGCGGGCCCGCAGGCCCGACCGCTGCGCTGACCCTGACCCGCTACCGGCAGCGCAGCCTCGTCATCGAGTCCCCCGCCCCGCCGCGGAATGCCGCCTCCCGCGGTGTGCACGGCCTGATCGGCCTCCTGGAGGGGGCCACCCCCGACGAGCTGCGCTCCCGCGCCTGGGAGGAGCTGGACCGCTACGGCCTGGCCACACGGCTCGACGCCACGGGCGACCTCACGGGCAGGACCTGGGAACAGGGAGCCGTCCCCGCCGTCGCCGCCGGAGCCGACACCATCCACTTCGCCCACCTGGCCTGACGGCCCCGACCCACCGGAGCCCTCCGTGCCCGAGCAGGACTTCACCGACTACATCGACCGCATCGGCGGCCACCTCGGCGACCGCACCACCCTCTACCAGGCCGTCGCCTCCCACACCGGAGCCCGCCGCGTCCTCTACCCCGGCAGCTACCTCGACCTCGCCCCCTCCTACCACTGGCCCGACGTCACCTACCTCGACGCAGACGCCCGCGCCCGAAAGGCCTTCCAGAGCCCCGACGCCACCACGCTCGCCACCCGGCACAAGCACTACGCCGAACAGCCCCGCATCGTGTTCGTGCCCGGCGACTACACCCGCACCCTCAAGGATCTGCCCACGGCCGAGTGGGATCTGGTGATCTCCCTGTACGCGGGCCCCGTCTCCGAACACGCCACCCGCTGCCTGCGCCCCGGGGGCTGGCTCCTGGTCAACAACAGCCACGCCGACGCCGGCCTCGCTCACCTCGACCCCCGCTATCGGCTCGCCGCCGTCCTCCACCACCGCTCCGGCCGCTATCGCCTCACCACCGACGACCTCGACCGCTACCTGCAGCCCGCACGCCCGCCCCACCCCACCCGCGAACAACTCCACGCCACCGGCAGGGGCACCTCCTATACCCACCCGGCCACCGCCTACCTCTTCCGCCTCGACCCCACACACGCGAACGGTAGACCCGGCCCGGAATCCCACCAGAACCCGGCAGGCCGACACCTCTGACCGAGCCCGTACGTGCCAGGCGCCCGCGCGGGGAGAGCAACGACCCCGCCCGGGCGCCTGGCACGTTCACCTCAACGCTCGTACTCGTCGTCCTCTCCGGCGTCGCGGCCGTCGCCGTCGAGGAGGTCGTTCACCCTTCCGTCGGGACCGCTCGGCCCTGTCGGCCCATGCGCGACGACAGGAAGAGTCAACCAGTGGGCTTCGCGGCCGAGACCGGTGCTTGAGCTGCCGTCCGCGGATGCCGATTAACCAATGCACAACAGTCGGGTGCCGAGTCGTACGACGCGGCTTCAAGACGGACGGGATGGGTTCGGGTGGACGTCAACGAGGTGCTGCTGCCCGGTGTGGGGCTGCTCTACGAGTTCGTCAACCGGGAAGGCGACAGGATCGGTGTGGTCGCGCAGCGCTCGGGGAACTTCGAACTGGCGGTCTACGGAGAAGCTGACCCGGACCAGGCGCGGGCCGTCTTCCGGCTCACCGGCGAGGAGGCCGACGTCCTCGCCGAGATCCTCGGCGCACCACGCATCGCCGAGCGGTTCGCGGATCTGACCAGGGAGGTGCCCGGCCTCAGCGCTGGACAGGTCGAGGTCCCCGCCGGCACCCCGTTCGTCGGCCGCGCGCTGGGAGAATCCAGGGCACGGACACGGACGGGCGCGTCGATCGTGGCGATCGTTCGTGATGAGGAAGTCATTCCCTCCCCGGGTCCGGAGAAGGTCCTGAGTGCCGGGGACGTACTGGTGGTGATCGGGACCCGAGAGGGGATCGCCGCGGTGGAACAGCTCGTGCGGGGCTGAGCGGATGCGCATCTCGGTCGCCCTGCTGCTGGAGCTGGGCGTCATCCTCACCTTCCTGAGTCTGCTCGGCGCGCTGGCGCGACGCTTCGCGCTGTCCCCGGTCCCTTTGTACCTCCTGGCGGGCCTGGCACTGGGCGAGGGAGGAATCGCTCCGGTCCCGGCAGCCGGTTCGTTCGTGGAGACCGGTGCGGGCATCGGGGTCGTGCTGTTGCTGCTGGTGCTCGGTCTCGAGTTCACGGTGCCGGAGTTCGCGGTCAGTCTGCACCGTCACCTGCCCTCGGCATGGGTCGACCTCGTGCTGAACGCGACCCCCGGTGCGGTGGCGGGATGGCTCCTCGGACTGGGCGCCGGAGGAATGCTCGCGCTCGCCGGGGTGACCTACATCTCCTCGTCGGGCATCATCGCCCGGCTCCTGGGCGACCTGCGGAGGATGAGCAACCGGGAGACTCCGGCAGTGCTGTCCGTTCTGGTGCTGGAGGATTTCGCGATGGCCGCGTATCTTCCGCTGCTGGCCGTCGTGGCCGCCGGCGGCACATGGCAGCAGGCCCTGCTGGGAGTGCTGCTGGCCCTGGGTGCGGTAGCGGCCGCCCTCACCATGTCCTACTGGTGGGGGCATCATCTGGGGCGACTGCTGTCGGACCCGGACGCGGAGCAGCTGTTGCTGCGCGTCCTGGGCGTGACACTGGTCGTCGCGGCCCTCGCGGAGGCCGTCCACGTCTCGGCGGCAGTCGGCGCCTTCCTGGTCGGGCTCTCCCTCACGGGCGAGGCGGCCGACCGGGCACGGAAGGTACTGAGCCCGCTGCGAGACCTGTTCGCCGCCGTCTTCTTTCTCGCCATCGGCCTGTCCATCCCGCCGGAGTCACTGCTGCCGGTACTTCCGGTCGCCCTGCTCCTGGCCGTGGTCACCGCCGTGACGAAGGTGGGGTCCGGTTGGTACGCGGCACGCCGCGAGGGCGCGGGACGCCGGGGACGGCTGCGTGCGGGAACCGCGCTCATCGCCAGGGGCGAGTTCTCCCTTGTCGTCATCGGCCTCATGGGCGCCGGCCATAACCGGCTCGGCGCCCTCGTGGCCGCCTATGTCCTCCTGCTCGCCGTGACCGGCCCCGTCATCACCCGATTCACCGGACCGCGTCCCTCCGCTGTGAAGCGCTCACCACGCCACGGCACGCCCGTGCCCTCGTCCGGAAGACGGCGCCGTGGCGGTAGCCCGGCGGCGGAACCCAGTCGCCGTTAAGGCCCGGAGCACAAGGTCCCGGCGGCGCCGGGGGCAGCAGGGCCCAGCTGCCCGGTCGAGGCCCGGCCGCCGCGGAACGAGCAGCCCGCGAAGCGGAACTGCGCAGCCTTCCCGTTCACTTGGCACACCCCTGGGCCTTGCAGCCGTGCTTTCGGCCGCAGGACGTGACGGACTCCTTGTGCTGGCGTCCCGCGCCCACTGGCACAACGGAGTCGTAGGAGAACCGATCGGTCACGGCCAGGACGGTCGGTGTCCCGGCCGTCGGCCCTCCCGTTCGGAGGACACCGGTAACGGTCTCGGTGATCCGCTCCGCGAGGCCGTTGGCCGTTCGACCACGACGGACGCTTCCCCCGGACAGCCCTCGCCCGGCCGGCCGCGTGGAGCTGGAAGAGCTCGCTTCAGTCGTGGGCGATGACGGCGACGGGTGCGGTGGCGTGGTGGAGCACCGCGTGGGTGACGGCGCCGATGTGCGAGCCGAAGGGGTTGCGGCGTACGCGTCGGCCCACGACGACGAGGGAGGCGTCGCGGGAGGCGTCGATCAGAAGGGTGGCGGCGCTGCCCGGGCGGGACGCCTCGACGACCTCGACGTCCGGGTACTTCTGGCGCCAGGGACGCAGGGTCTCGGCGAGTGCATCGGCCCTCTGGCGGGAGAACTCCTCGTGGTGCTCGAAACCGGAACCGACGGTGTAGACGGCGTAGGGCCACGTGTCCCAGGCCCGGACCGCGTACAGGGCGGTCTTCCGGCGCTGCGCCTCCTCGAAAGCGAAGGCGATGACGGTGTCGTCGGGGTTGTCGAGGCCGAGGACGACGGGCCGGAACGCGGTGGCGGCGGACGGAACGCCGGCAGGGTCCGTGACGTGCTCGTCGGCGGCCTGTTGCCCGGCACGTACCAGGACCACGGGCGCCTCCGTCCGGGCGATCACAGCCTGTCCGACGGAACCCACCAAAAAACCGCCGAGCCCGCTCAGCGCCCGGGACCCGAGGACCAGCAACTCCGCGTCACGGGCGGCTTCCACCAGGACCTCGGCCGGCGTCCCTGTACGCTGCTCGGCACTCACTTCGACATCCGGGTGGCGCAGCCTCAGCCCCTCGGCGGCCTCGCGGAGGATCCGCTCGGTCCAGTGCTGGTGGGTCTCTTCTCCCAGGAGCGGTGCCTGAGCCACCGGCTCCGGCACCGGCACCCACACCTGGACCAGCCGAACCGGCAGTTCACGCAGTTTCGCCTCACGCGCCGCCCACTCCGCGGCGGCCCCGCTTTCGGCGGATCCGTCGATTCCTACGGTGATAGTGCGGGCCATGTCTCCTCCTGCTCCTGGGTCGGGTGTTGCGGCTCCAGCATCGCGTTCGGCAGGTTCTCGGCGGAGGGGCCATCGGTCCCCCGCTGGGGCCGGTCGGCCCCAGCGGGGGACCGATGGTGTTGCGCAGTGTCCGTTGCCGCGACGACCGAACGCGGGTCCGACAGGCACAGAGCCGACGACGGCAACGCCGTCACCACGGTGCCCGCAGCACGCGCCCGATACCGCGTATGCCCGACGTGAACGACCGGTCCGCCCAGGATGCGCCGATCGCGCGGGAGGCGGGCTCGGCTCGGGCCGACCGCGACGTGACGGCGAAGGTGAGGGGCGAGCCCCGCCGGCCCACACCGGGAACGCGCCGAGGTGTGTACACACGGGCAACGAGGGCTCAGGACTGTCCCCCGCGCTGTGTCTTCTCGGGTGTCCGGCGACGACGAGCGGTCGCGCATGACGAGGGGGTGCGGGCGGCGGCCCTACCTGGGGGGACAGTCGTGAGGCACGACAGCCACGGGGGCTGTGGCATGGTGCAGAACGGCGTGGGTGACCGGGCCGAGGCGCCGCAGGCCCTCCTCGTGGCTGCGCCGCCCGACGACCACCAGGTCGGCACGGGCGCTGTTGGACAGCAGGACCTCGGAGGCCGAGCCGATCTCGAAGTGCTCGATGACCTCCACCTGGGGGTACTTGTCGCGCCACGGCTTGAGGGTGTCGGCCAGGATTTCCCTGTTGATCTGCTCCAGACCGTTCGCCTCGTCGACCAGATACAGCGAGCCCGGGCTCCAAGCGAGGGCCGTCGGGATGCTCCAGGCGTGTACGGCACGCAGCGTCGCTCCGCGTTCGGCCGCGGCGGAGAAGGCGAACTCCAGGACCGAGTCACCGATCTGCCCGGGTTCGACACCGACCATCACTTCCGTGGCCTGCTGAGGCGCGCCGGGGTT
Organism: Streptomyces sp. SCSIO 30461; assembly: GCF_037023745.1. NCBI lineage: Bacteria > Bacillati > Actinomycetota > Actinomycetes > Kitasatosporales > Streptomycetaceae > Streptomyces > Streptomyces sp. SCSIO 30461. Next base: position 2,290,016 of record NZ_CP146101.1, on the reverse strand, counting down.
CGGCTTTCCGACCATGACGACCGGCCCGGCTGCCTGGCGCAGCACCTTCAGCGATACGGAACCGATCAGGTATCCGGTCAGGGTCCCGTATCCGCGTGACCCCAGCACCAGCATGTCGGCGCGTGCGGCCTCGGCGAGGAGGGCGGGCACCGGGTCCTCGCCGAGGAGCTCGGTGGTGACGTCCATGGCCGGATGCTGCCCGACCACGCGGGACCGGGCCTCGTGGAGCATGTTGCGCACCCACCGCTCCTCGGCCGTCCGGTCTCCGACGTACACCACGTCGGTGGAGCGCCAGACCCAGGCATGGACAAGTCGCAGGGACGATCCCCGGCGCTCAGCCTCCCGCGCCGCCCAGTCCGCCGCCGCGGCGGCGTGGTCGGTCCCGTCCAGTCCTACGGTGATGATGCCAGACATGTTGCCTCCCGATGTTGCTGCTGAGAGCGGGGCCCAGTGGACGTGATGACGTGAGCTTCACACGGGGCCGGCGTACGGCATCGGGGCCGATCGTCCCTCATGCGAGCCTGAACAGCCCTGGTTGTGCTGTCCGCGCCCCGTACCGGTCTCCGGCCGCGGTGGATGCCGTGATCGCCGGAAGGGCCGCCCCGGGAAGCTGATGTCCCATGGCAGCGGTGACGCCCGGCCCGGCGGTCTCTCTGTCCGCGTCGGCGGGGGTGCCACGCGCTCGGAGGCGGGGATCACTGTCACCGGAGACGTGCCGCGCCACAACCGCAACCCGTCCGTGAGCGTGCTCGCTTCACGCAGTGCCCGACTGACGTGGTGGCCGGGGTCGGCGGTTGCAGAGGCGTATCCGGCAGCGACCGCAGCGGCTCAGCCGTGGACGACTCTGAGCCCTACCGCGCGAGCGGGGCGGCTTCGAACGCGTGGGCGCTCAACCGGTCGCGCGGCCGACCGAGATTGCCGGCCTCGGCCGACGGCATCGGAGCGGCCGCAGGCGTACAGAGCGGGCAGGGAATGCCGGTGCCTCACAGTGCTCGGAGTCCGTGGGCGCGGAACTGGTCGCGCACGCGGTCGACCAAGGCTCGGTCCGGAACGGGGTTGTCCCGGAGGAGGAAGGGGATGCCGAGCGCGTCGTACTTGGGTGCGCCGAGTTTGTGGAAGGGAAGGACGTCGACCCGGTCGATGTTGTCCAACTTCGTCAGGAAGCCGGCGAGGCCGTCGATGGCCGTGGGGTCGTCGGTCCAGCCGGGGAGGAGGACGTAGCGGATCCAGGTGGGGACGCCCAGTCGGTTCAGCCGGGTGGCGAAGTCGAGAGTCGGGGCGAGGCGGCCATTGGTCAGACGGCGGTATGCCGCGGCGTCGAAGGACTTGATGTCCAGCAGGACGAGGTCGATGTCGGCCAGGAACGCGTCGTCGGCCCTGCTGCCGAGGGCGCCGGACGTGTCCAGGGCGGTGCGCAGGCCGAGTTCCTTGCACCGCCGCAGCACTTCGGCGGTGAAAGCGGGCTGGAGCAGGGGCTCACCTCCGGTGACGGTCACTCCTCCGCCGGCCAGATCGGTGAACCGGCGGTACCGCTCGACGCGGGTCATCACCTCGTCCACGGTGACCTGCTGCCCGTCGCGCAGGTGCCAGGTGTCGGGATTCGCGCAGTACAGGCAGCGCAGCGGACAGCCGCTGAGGAAGAGGACGAACCGGGTTCCGGGTCCGTCCACTCCGGTGGACAGGTCCCAGGAGTGGATACGGCCGGTGGTCATCGCGCACCATGGAACGTGCGGTTGATGACGTCGAGCTGCTGTTCCCTTGTGAGCCGGACGAAGTTGACGGCGTACCCGGAGACGCGGATGGTCAGGTCCGGGTGGTTCTCCGGGTGCTCCATGGCGTCCTGGAGTGTGGCCCGGTCGAGCACGTTGACGTTCATGTGGAAGCCGCCCGCGGCGGTGTAGGCGTCGAGGATCCCGACCAAGTGTCCCGCGCGTTCCGCCGGATCGTGTCCCAGGCCCTCGGGGGTGATGGTGGAGGTCAGGGAGATTCCGTCGCGTGCCTGGTCGTAAGGGATCTTGGCGACCGAAAGGGCGGACGCGACCATGCCGTGGCGGTCGCGGCCGTTCATCGGGTTGGCCCCCGGCGCGAAGGGCGTGCCGGCGTTGCGGCCGTCGGGGGTACTCCCGGTGTGCTTGCCGTACACGACGTTCGACGTGATGGTGAGCACCGACTGAGTGTGTTCGGCGTTGCGGTGGGCGGGGTGACGGCGCACCTTGGCCATGAAGGAGCGGACCAGCTCGACGGCGATGCCGTCCGCGCGGTCGTCGTCGTTCCCGTAGGCCGGCCTTGTCATGCCGGGCCCACAGGGCAGGTGGACCTGGTGGCGCCAGGGACCTCCCGCCCTCCCCAACGGGTCACGCGGCGCCTTTCGTCGTCCTCGCCGAAAGAGGCGGGGAGTTACCCGTTTGAACGGATCGGCTGCCCAGCCCGCCCTGGGCGGACGCCGGACACACGGGCGGCGTCGACGTGCGTCGCTCAGCCGTACCCGTTCAGTCGTGCGGTACGACCGCGACCGGCGCCAGGCAGTGGTGCAGGACCGCGTGGGTGACGGACCCGATGTGAGTGCCGATCCGTGCCCGGCGGACCCTGCGGCCCACGACGACGAGCCGGGCGTCGTGCGACAGCTCCATCAGGTCCTGCGCCGGCCGGCCTTGGCGGCAGTCGCGCACCACCGCCACGTCCGGGAACTTCTCGGTCCAGGGGGCCAGCGCCTCGTCGAGCGCCCGTCGCGTGTCTTCGGCGACCTCCGTCATGAGCAGCGGCGGTATGCCGACCAAGTCGGGTCCGTAGAGCGCCGGGACGGCCCACCGGTGCACCACGCGCAGTCCGCAGCCGTACCGGTCCGCAGCGGCGAAGCCGAAGGCGAGCAGCTCGTCGACGGCGGCGGACACGTCCAGACCGATGACCACCTCCCCCGTACGCTCCTCGGACTCCAGGGGGTCGTGCGGGCGGACAAGGACGACCGGGCGCCGCGTGCGGGCGAGCACCGCCAGGGAGACCGACCCTGTGAGGAATCCCGCCAGGCCGCCCAGACCACGGGAGCCGAGCACCAGCAGTTCCGCTTCCTCGGCGGCAGCGCACAGCTCCTCCACCGAGTCGCCTGCCACCCACGTCGCCTCGACGTCCAGGCCCGGGTGGCGGCGCCGCAGCCGCCTTTCGGCGGTGGCGAGCGTGCGCTCGCCCCATCCGCGTGCCGTCGCCGGGTCGACCAGACGCGTGCGCGGGTCCTCGTCGATGCTCCATGCCCGGAGCAGCCGCAGCGGCACCGCGCGGCGCAGTGCTTCCTGGGCGGCCCACTGCGCGGCGGTGAGGCTTTCCTCGGATCCGTCGAGGCCGACGGTGACGGTGCGGGACATGGGGACTCCGTGAGTCTGGCGGCCGGGAGGGCCGGATGCGGCATACGCGGGCTGACTTCAGGGGCCCGAAGATCACCGTCCGGCGCTCCGGGGCGTTGCTGGGCGGGCCTGCCCCTCCACAGTGATCAGCCGGGACGGCGCGCACAGGGGGCCGGAGGTCCCTGCTGTGGGCCAGGAGGCCTCACGGCCGCGCATCACCGGCCAGGCGGCCACGACGCCGTGACCGAACGGCAGGGAGACAGGGCCGATGGGCCCTCGGCGGACCACCGCCTCCTCACGGAGGCTGGGGACAGGAAGCACAGCCGAAGCGGCCATGCCCGTCGAACCATATGGAGGCACCCTCATGACCAGCGCCATCACCGTAGGAGTGGACGGTTCGGCGGAGAGCCTCGCAGCGGCGGACTGGGCGGCACGCGAAGCGGAGCTGCGCGGGATGCCGCTGCGTATCGTGCACGCCTGGCTCTGGCAGCCCCTGGACGTCCCCGTCGTCCAGGACAAGGAGACGCAGGCCAAGTCCGCCCTCGCTGTGCTCCGCGAGGCCGAGACTCACGTCGCCGGCCGCCACCCGGCTCTCACGGTCACCGCCGAGATGGTCCAGGACACCGCGGTCACTGCCCTGCTGAGGGAGGCCGAAGCAGCCGAGATGCTGGTATTGGGTTCGCGGGGGCACGGGGCGTTCGTCGGCTTCCTTCTCGGCTCCTACGGTCAGCAGGTGATCGCCGCGGCGAAACGGCCCGTGGTGTCCGTGCGCGCCCGCGACGGTCGGACGCCTCGGGCGGAGGGCGGCGAGATCGTCGTGGGCCAGCAGGGCACGCCGGAGGACAGCGACGCGGTGCTCGGCTTCGCCTTCGAGGAGGCGGCCGCACGCGGCGCGGCCCTGCGTGCGGTACGGGCCTGGAGCCTGCCGCCGGTCTTCGCCTACAGCCCCGGCTCGATGCTCCTCGCGGACGAGGCCGGAGGGCTGGAGCCGTTCGAGAAGAAGGCCCTGGCAGAGGCGCTCGCCCCGTGGCGAACACGGTTTCCCGACGTCCCGGTGACCGAGCACGTCGAGATCGGCAGCGCGGGACAGGTACTGCTGTCCACCGTGTCGGACGCGCAGTTGCTCGTGGTCGGCCGACGGACGCGCTGCGCGTCCGTCGGTACCCGCATCGGGTCGGTCGCCCACGCCGCCCTGCACCATGCCCCCTGCCCCGTCGCTGTCATACCGCACGACTGACAGCCTCCTCGTGGCGGGGACTTGTCACACGGCCGGTCCCCGCCATGAGAACGACACCGCGCGGACCGCCGAAGCAGCGGCCTCCCGGTGAGGAACACGGGCCGGGCGAGTTGGCTGACTCAGCAGGAGTCCAGGACACAGCAGTCGCCTGCCCCCAGGAACGCGCATCAGTCCACCCGGTTGCTCATGACACCGACGACCGCGGTGTTGGCCGGGTGACATCTGGACGCGCACTGGCATCGTTCACGAGAGCACGCGGCAGGTGACGTCCGAACCCGAGTCGAAGAGACATTCACGACAAGTGCCCGTCCAGACGTCGCCTGGATCGAAGCGCGAAGGAGCCCGGCGGCCTGTTGCCGAGCTCCTTCGCGTTCTTCATAAGCCGGGAAGTGCCGACCGCGGCCTGCTCAGCTCTGGCGGAGCACCAGGCAGTGGCTGTTTCACCGGTTCGCATCCGTGTGTGGGACCGGCGTCAGCCCCGCGGGCGGCCTTCCCGCGCGGTCTACGAGACCCGGCCGCTGTCGTCCGTCAACGAGTGCATCGACGAAGTGCTCGACGGCCGGGTCAAGGCACGCATCGTCTTCGACATGTGAAGCACCCCGGCCCCCCGCGAAGTGCTCACACCACATCCGCGCCCCCGAGACCCGTTCCACCACTGCGGGGGACAAAGGCCGTGATGCCGTGGGCGGCGGGCGAGAGCTACTCAGGCGAATGGAGACGAGAACCGTGGTGAAGCACCGGACGGTGGGCGAAGTGATGACCGGCGAAGTGGTCCAGGCACACCCCGGCACTTCCTTCAAGGAGCTGGCCCACCTGCTTACTTCCCACCACATCAGCGGTCTGCCGGTGGTGGACGATGACGACAAGGTCATGGGCGTGGTCTCCCAGACCGACCTCACCCGGCGACAGGCGGCACTCGTCCGGACCGGGTCCGGCCGGGACCGCGTGCTGCGGGCCCTGAGGCGGATCGCTCACGCGCGACCCACCGCAGGACCGGCGCTGACGGCCGGCGGGCTGATGACCAGTCCCGCGGTCACCGTGCATCCCGAGCAGCGTGTGGTCGACGCGGCGCGCATCATGGAGCGCCGCCACATCGACCGACTGCCCGTGGTGGACGAGGAGGACCGTCTCATCGGCATCACCACACGCCGCGACCTCCTGCGCGTCTTCCTGCGCACCGACGAGGAGATCCACGAAGCCGTGGCCGGTGTGGTGTACCCCCTCGGTCCCGCACACGACGCCGGCAGGCTTCACATCGATGTCCGGGACGGGATCGTCACCATCGAGGGCGTCGCCGGACCGGAGATCAACACCACGGCTCTGGTTCGGGCCGCCTGGCGCGTCGACGGCGTCGTCGGGGTGGTCAACCGGTTGACAGCCGACAGGCGAGACGACTCGCCTGCGCCGCGCAGGCCCCCTTCTCCTTGAAGATGCCCGGGAGGCGGACGGAGGGGTACGGAGCCGATTGCTGCACAGCCGGTCGAGCTGCACCACAGGCGTACCGCGCCCGGCGTTCGAGTGCGCGGCATCTGGCGGCGGGCCTGCTGAACTGTACGCAGGCAGGGCGGCGACGGCGCTCTGTCCGTGCCGCGGGTCGGGTGAAGCCGTGCCGGGGTGCTGCGGCGGCCTGTCGAAACATTCAGCGTTGCACGATTCGGACGGTGGGACTATGCCGAATGTCGGCCGTTGCTCCAGCTCCAGTCGGTTGCTTCGGGCAGGTCGGTGCCGTGTTCACGGATGAAGGCGTGGTGGTGGGTGCGGGCGTCGGCCATGGTCTGGCGCATACCCACGACTCGTACGGCAAGGCCGGGCACGCGGTCGATCACGTCCATGACGAGGCGGTAGCGGTCGAGGTCGTTGCGTACGACCATGCCGAAGGGCGTCGTGGTGGTGCCCATCTCCTTGTAGCCGCGTACGTGCAGGGTTCGGGTGGCCGGTGCGGCCGCGAGAATCTCCTGGGTGAGGACGTCACCGGCGCAGGCCAGGACGACATCCGAGCCGTGGGTCCCGTCCTCGGTACCTGCCCATTCCCACACGCCGGCTTTGCGGGCGCAGTGGGCGCGGGCGTCGTCGAGGGAGAGCCGGTTGCGCCGCGCCCGCCGTGCCCCACCGCGGCCGACCAAACGGCATGACAACGACAACAGCCCCGACGCCGGGCGTGGCGCCGAGGCTGTCACCGCACCGGTCCTGCCGTCGGGCGGCGGGCGGCGGGCGGCGGGCGGCGGAACAAGCTCACCTGCCGTCAGGCGCCTTGGGCCCACCGCTGGGAAGGATGGCGCCGGTGTGGACCCGCGGACTCACGACGTCTTCCCGGAATGGGAGTCATGGCCGTACATGTGCGTGGCGGCGACCAGGGCGAGCATGCCGACCGCCATCATGATCAGTCCCACCAGGGGGCGGTCAGCGCCCTCCCATTGCCAGTCGACGGCGAACACGAGTATCGCGCCGAGCCCGATCGATGTGATGGCTCCGATGGCCAGCAGTCCGGGCATGGGCCCACCTCCTTGAGCGGCTGATGGGCACCCTGCCCCTGCCGGATCACACTGTCGCCGAACAGGAGTGCGGCGCCCAGGGGCCTGATGGCCCGTCCGGCACAGCCATGAGGCCCGTACCGCGGTGGACACAGCGGTGGGCCGGCGGGCCGAGTGCATCGGTTCCGCCGGCCGGGGACATCAGAACCGAACTCAGCTCACGGCCGCGCCGAGCGCCAGGAAGCCGGCGACCGTCACCAGCAGCATGCCCATGAGGGGTGCCATGAAGCGCAGGTACTGGTCGTAGCGGACCTTGGCCAGGGCGAGGCCGCCCATGACGACGGCGGAGGTGGGGGTGATGAGGTTCACCCATCCCGAGGCCGACTGGTAGGCGGTGACCACCAGGGCCCTGCTGACTCCGGCGAAGTCGGCCAGCGGCGCCAGGATCGGCATGGCGAGGGCCGCGTGGCCGGAGGAGGAGGGGACGAAGAACGCCAGGGGGAGGTTCACCCCGAACATCAGGACGGCGAACACGCTGGAGGACGTGCCGGACACCGCCTCGTGCAGGGCGTCGAGGATGGTGTCGGTGACGCTGGCGTTGTTCATGATGACGGTGACGCCCCTGGCCAGCATGACAATCATCGCCGCGCCGATGAAGTCTCCCGCTCCGGCGGTGATGGCTTCCGCGGTGCCCTTCTCCCGTAGTTCTCCGATCAGCCCGACGAGGATGGCCGCGACGATGAACAGGGCGGCGAGCTCGGGGAAGTACCAGCCGAGTGTGGGCAGGAAGGTGATGTGCAGATCGGCCCAGGGGACCACGGCGAAGATCATGAAGAGGAAGGTGGCCGCGAAGAGGCCCAGGACGATGCGCTGACGACTGGTCAGCTCCACCTGTCCGCCGCCCTCGGCCTGGAGGCGGTTGTCGTCCTCGGTGAACGGTGTCAGGGAGCGGGTGGGGTCGGCTGTGATGCGGCGGGCGTAGCGCAGCACGTACGCGGCCGCCAGGGCCGTCAGGCAGGCCCACATCGCCAGACGGAGCAGGATGCCGTCTCCGGTGCCGATGCCGGCACTATCGGAGGCCACTCCGGTGGCGAACGGGTTCACGGTGGAGGCGAGGGTGCCGACTCCGGCGCCGACCATGATGACGGTCGCGGCGACCATGCGGTCGTAACCCAGGCCGAGCATCAGGGGGATCATGAGTCCGTAGAAGCCGAGGGTCTCTTCCGCCATGCCGTAGGTGGTGCCGCCGAGGGAGAACACCGCCATGAGGACGACGAGCAGCATCGCCCGGTGGTGGCGCAGGCGTTGGGCGAGGCGGGCCACTCCGGCGGTGAGAGCGCCGGTGCGCATGGTGACGGTGATGAAGGCGCCCACGGCCAGGATGAAGAGGAACACTCCGGCGGCGCCCGCGAAGGCGCCGGTGGTCCCGGGTGTGGTGAGACCGCTCTGGGCGTCGGTGACGCCGTACAGGCCGTTGACGGGTGCGAGGAACAGGTCCTTGAGGCGCTCCCAGAAGCCGGTGGTCACCTCCACCGGCCGGTAGGTGCCGGGGATGGGGCTGCCGTCCTTGGTTTCGTAGCGTCCGGCGGGGAGCACGAAGGTCAGGGCCCAGACCGCGACGGTGACCGCTATGAGGACGGTGAACGCGGAGGGGAAGGCGAAACGCCGTCTCGCCGGCGCGGTGCCGGCATTGTCGGCGGCGGGCTCGGGGGCCACGAGAGGTGTGTCGAGGCTCATGTCAGGTCCTCATGGGCGTCGGGGCGGCGGTCGAGGTCGCGGCCGGTGGGTGTGACGACGGTGCCGGAGGTGCCGGCGAGGATGGTGCGGGCGTCCTGGAGGGCGCCGATGGCGGCCGTGCCGCCCGTGAGTTCCACGAACCGGCACACGGCGTCGACCTTGGGACCCATCGTTCCCGCCGGGAAGCTCAGGGTTCGGAGCGCTGCGGGGGTGGTCCGTCCGATGGGTTCGGCGTCGGGGGTGCCGTAGTGGAGCGAGACGTGGGGGACGTCGGTGAGCAGCAGCAGGGCGTCGGCGTCGAGCGCCTCGGCCAGGAGGGCCGCGGTGAGGTCCTTGTCCACCACCGCTTCGACGCCGGTCAACTGCCCCTGCTCGTCACGGATGACCGGTACGCCGCCGCCTCCCGCGCACACGGCCACCGCTCCCGACTGGAGCAGCAGCCGGATGAGCCGGGTCTCCACGACCCTCTGGGGGCGGGGCGAGGGGACGACGCGCCGCCAGTGCGTGCCGTCCTGTTTGACCGTCCAGCCCCGCTTTCCGGCCAGGCGTTCGGCTTCCTCCTGGTCGTAGACGGGGCCGACGAACTTGGCCGGGTCGGCGAAGGCCGGATCCGCTGCCGAGACGAGGGTCTGATTGAGCAGGGCGCACACCTGGCGGCCGGGCAGGGCGTTCTGCAGGGACTGCAGGAGCCAGTAGCCGATCATGCCCTGCGTCTCCGCGCCCAGCACGTCGAAGGGGTAGGGGCTGGTCAGGGAGGGGTCCGCGGCGCTTTCCAGGGCGAGGACGCCGACCTGGGGGCCGTTGCCGTGGGTGATCACCAGCTCGTGTTCGCGGGCGAGCGGGGCGAGGGCCGCCACGGCGGCGCGGACGTTGGCGAGCTGTATGTGGGCGTCCGGCCGCTCCTCGCGCCGGAGCAGTGCGTTGCCACCCAGGGCGACGACGACACGCATGAGTGTTCTCCAGGGGATGGGGGGGCCGGTGGGGTCAGTCGGCGAGGGTGGCGACCAGGACCGCCTTGATGGTGTGGAGCCGGTTCTCGGCCTGGTCGAACACGATGGAGTGCGAGGACTCGAAGACCTCGTCGGTGACCTCCAGCGCGGTCATGCCGGTGCGGGCGGCGATCTTCGCGCCGACGGTGGTGTCGCTGTTGTGGAAGGCCGGAAGGCAGTGCATGAACTTCACCCGTGGGTTCCCCGTCGCCTGAAGGACGGCGGAGGTCACCTGGTAGGGCTTGAGCAGGGCGATGCGTTCGTCCCAAAGCTCCGGCGGCTCACCCATCGACAGCCAGACGTCGGTGTAGAGGAAGTCGACCCCGGCCACGCCTTCGTCCACGTCCTCGGTGAGCGTGATCCGCGCGCCGGTGCCCGCCGCCACCTTGCGTGCCTCCTCGACCACGTCCAGTGCGTTGTGCAGGGCGCTGGGGCCGATCATGCGTACGTCCATGCCGAGCATCGCCGCGGTGATCAGCAGCGAGTTGCCGACGTTGTTCCGTGCGTCCCCCAGGTAGGCGAAGGACACCTGGTTCAGCGGCTTGTCGGTGTGTTCCCACATGGTGAGGATGTCGGCGAGGGACTGGGTGGGGTGCCACTGGTCGGTGAGCCCGTTCCACACCGGCACGCCGGCGTACTGGGCCAGTTCCTCCACCAGGCGCTGGTCGCTGCCCCGGTACTCGATGCCGTCGTAGTAACGGCCCAGAACCCGGGCGGTATCCTTGACCGATTCCTTGTGGCCGAGCTGTGAGCCGGCGGGATCGAGGTAAGTCACGTGTGCGCCCTGCTGATGGGCGGCCACTTCGAACGCGCAGCGGGTGCGGGTGGAGGTCTTCTCGAAGATGACGGCGATGTTCTTGCCGCGCAGCCGCTGCTCCTCGCATCCGCTGCGGCGGGCTGCCTTGATTTCCGCGGACAGTTCCAGCAGGTGGCGGAACTCCTCCGGGGTGAAGTCGAGTTCCTTGAGGAAGGTGCGCTGGTTCAGGTCGACGGGCATGCTCGAACTCCTGGGTGCGTGTCAGAGGTGTGAACGGGGTGGATGCTGAGGACGCCAAGGTGCGTCAGGCGGCTTCTCGTTCGATGGGACAGCTCATGCACCGCGGGCCGCCGCGGCCTCGGCCGAGCTCGCTGCCGCGCACGGTGATGACCTCGATGCCGTTCTTGCGCAGGTATGTGTTGGTGGTGACGTTGCGCTCGTAGGCGACGACCACTCCGGGCTCCATGGCAAGGACGTTGCAGCCGTCGTCCCACTGCTCCCGCTCGGCGGAACGCACGTCCTGGCTGGGTGTGAGCACGTTGATGGACGGAAGGCCCAGGGCGTCCGCGATGGCCTGGTCCATGTGCTCGGGCGCGTGGTCCGTGATCTTCAGCCCCTGCCCGCCCGTCCCAGGTTCGATCGTGGCGGTCGGCAGCATGCCCAGGCCGGCGTAACGGGTGAAAGTGTCACCGCTGACCATCGTCATCACGGTGTCCAGGTGCATGAAGCTGCGGCGCTTGGGCATGTTGATCGCCACCACCCGCCGGGCGGAGCCCGCGGCGAACATGCGCAGTGCCAGGTTCTCCACCGCCTGCGGAGTGGTGCGCTCACTCATGCCGACGAGCACGGCGCCGTTGCCGATGACGAGAACGTCGCCGCCCTCGATGGTGGCGGGGTAGGTTCCCTCGCCGTCGGTCCACCGGTGGAACTCGCCCTTGTCGAAGAGGGGATGGTGGCGGTAGAGCGCCTCGAAGTGGACCGTCTCCCGGCGGCGGGCCCGCTTGCTCATCGGGTTGACGCTCACACCGTCGTACACCCAGCACGATGTGTCCCGGGTGAAGAGGTGGTTGGGCAGCGGGGCGAGGAGGAAGTCGTCGGGCGCCATGGCATGGAGACGGACACTCGGTATGGTCCCGAGGCGCTGCCGCAGTTCGCCCTTGGTGACACCGCCGATGAGGCACGCGGTGAGTGCCGCCGGCTCCAGGGAGTCGAAATACGCGCGGAACCGGTCGGTGGCCAGGGCCCCGAACTCCCGCTCGTCGAAGACCCTGTCCATGATCAACTGCCGAGCGGGGGGCAGTGCCAGCGTCTCGGTCAGCAGGTCCGCGAAGAGATGGACACGCACTCCACGGTCGCGCAGCGTGTCGGCGAAGGCGTCGTGCTCCTCGCGGGCGCGCTTGACCCACAGCACGTCGTCGAAGAGGAGCGCGTCCTTGTTCGTGGGAGTGAGCCGCTTCAGTTCCAGGTCCGGCCGGTGCAGAATGACCTGTTTCAGACGGCCGGTCTCGGAGTCGACGTGAAAAGACATGAGATCCCCGTGAGGTCGGTTCGAAGTGCCGCGGAAGCAGGGCACATGACGTGCTCCCCGGCCTCAGCGCGACGCCCGGGGAGCACTTGAACCCTGCCACTGACGTCCGTCGGAACCGGGCGGCAACGGTCCTTGGCGGCAGGTCATGCGGTACCCGGCGGCGAGGACCTGTTCGGCCGGGACGCAGGGCCCTTCGGCTCTGGGGTCTGGCGGGCGGACGCGCGCAAGGGATGCGCGATCTGCGTTGCTCGGGCAGGCTGGTCGGAGCGTTCCCGGCGGCGGCTTGACCGGCACCTGTGGTTTCCTCACCTGCCGCAGCCATGGCCCACTTCAAAGCGGCGGGGCTCGTGAGCGAGGTTGTCGGCCGAGCGGGTGCGGGTGGCGTGGACGTGCCGTTTGATGTCCGCGTTCAGTAGTTCGTCGGGATTCAGCTCCGGGCTGTATCCCGGCATCAGGGCAGCTCGATCCGCTGGTGGACGACAGCTCCGCTGATCAGACCTGCGCCGACGAAGTAGCCGACGTATCAGTCCGGCCGAATCGGCGGCACGAGGAACCCCGCGATGGACGTCATGAACGACGACAACGAGTCCGCCGGGCACCTGCCGGTGCAATCTCGGCTCGCACGCCTGCGGCAGTCGGCCCGAAGGGCGCGCGGCGCCGCCGCTTGAACGCCGCTCGCCTCTCTGACCGAGTCCCGCGGCGGTGACCGGACGGCACCTGATCGACGCGTGCCGTCCGGCCGCGAGGTCATGACCGGTAGGCGATGTTCGTCATCATCCCGGCCTCACCGTGGTAGGCGTTGTGGCAGTGCAGCATCCACTGGCCAGGGTTGTCGGCGTCGAAGAAGACGGACAGCGTCTTCTTGGGCAGGATGATCGCGGTGTCCTTGCGCGGGCCCAAGTCGCTGAGCTGGTAGGTGTGGCCGTGCAGGTGCATCGGGTGCCACATGGTGGTGTCGTTGACGAAGTCCAGCCGCACCCGCTGCCCCTCCTCGACCAGGATCGGGTTGGCGTCCGGGGTGGTCATGTCGAACGGCTTGCCGTTGATGGCCCAGTTGTAGTGCATCATGCCGCCGGTGAGCTTGATCTGGTGCGTGACATCGGCCTTGGCGGACTTCAGCCGCACGTCGTCGGCAGCGCGGAGCCGGGACGCGGTCATGATCAGGCCGTCGAGTTCCTTCGGCCGTACAGTCGCCGACGGGGCAGTGCCGGAGCCGGTACGGACCAGGGCCAGGCCGCCCGCGTTCTTGCCCTCGGCCGCGGCAACCAGGGGGAAGACGCCGTCGCCGAGGGTGACCAGGATGTCGTAGCGTTCGCCCATGCCGATGAGCAGGGCGTCCACCTGCTGGTGCTGTACCGGGTAGCCGTCGGTGTGGGTGATGGTCAGCTTGTGGCCGCCGAGCGCGACCCGGTAGGCGGTGTCGGAGCCGGCGTTGATGATCCGCAGCCGCACCTTCTTCCCGGGCTTGCCAGTGTAGACGTCGGGGTCGGCCGGAATGCGGCCGTTGATCAGGTGGTACGGATACTTCACGTCGCCTGCGTCGCCGCCGAGCAGGTCACTCTCGGCGCCCATGAGCATGAACCTCGACGACATGCCGCCCGACGAGGAGGACGAAGACGGGGACGCCGCGCCCTCACCCGTGTTGTGCATGTCGTGGCCCTCCATGCCCGGGCTGGAGCCGCCGCCCATGTTCATACCGCCCATGCCCTGCCTGAGTTCGGCGAATATTTCGTCGGGGGTGCCGGTGACGCCGTCGACCCAGTCATCGAGGACGACGACCCATTCGTCGTCGTACGCCAGCGGCTCGCGCGGGTCCTCGACGATCAGCGGGGCGTACAGGCCTCGGTCGAGCTGGACGCCGACGTGCGGGTGGAAGAAGTACGTGCCGGGGGTGTCGGCGATGAACCGGTACGTGAAGTTGGCGCCGGCCCGTACCGGAGTCTGGGTGACGGGCGGCACACCGTCCATGTCGTTGCGCAGGGTGATGCCGTGCCAGTGGATCGAGGTGGTGGTCTTTCCGGGCAGTTGGTTGGACAGTTCGGCGGCCAGGGTGTCCCCGGCGGAGAGCCGGAGCTCCTTGCCCGGGGTCCGGCCGTCGAAGGCCCAGGTCTTGGCCCTGATGCCGCCGCCGAGGTCGAGCACTGCGGGCGCGGCGGTCAGGGTGGTCTTGTGCTCCTTGCCGGTGCCTGCCCGCTTCTTCTCCGCGCGGGCGACCTGGGAGCCGGAGGGGCTGATCAGGGCAGGGGTGCCGGCGGGGTTGCTGCAGGCGGCGAGCGCGCCCGCGCCGGCGGCGCCGAGTCCCGCGAGCAGGACCGAGCGTCGGTTGATGCTGTTCATGATGTGAGCCTCTTGTTCGAGCTGCGTATGGGGTCGCTGGCTTGACGGCACACGGGTGCCGTGGGCGCGGCCTAGATGCGCAGCTGGGAGAGGACCGACAGGTCGGGCGGGGCGCGGCCGATCGCCGCGGCGGACACCGGCCGGGCGTCGGCCCGGTCCGGGTCCGTCGACGGCCCGGCATGATCCTGCGGCGGCACGGGGAGCTTGACCGCGTCGGCGTTCACGGTCGCGCAGTGCTGCATGCCCAGGCTGTCGCAGGCGCCGTGCGGCGAGCTGTGAGCGGACTGACTCGCGCCGGGCACGTGCGTGTGGACGGTGGCGGAGCCCATCGGCATCGCGTCGGCGGACGAGGGGGCCATTTCCGGCATGGAGTGCCCGGTATGCGTGGCGGAGGGCGCGGAGGTGAGGGCGATCGCGGCGATCTCATGGTGGACGAGCACGGCCAGGGCGGCGCACAGGACGATGACGGCGCCGCGCGCCCAGCGCATGGCACCCGTGAGAGCCTTCTGTGTCGCCATCGCCTCCACCCGGGCTTTGCTCTCCGAGCCCCGTGAGTGGGAACTCGCCGCGCTCAATATACCCCCGCGGGGTTTCCCTGGCCCTGTGGGTCTGGGAGGCGGTCACAGACGCAGTGTGCGGCGCAGGGCGAGGGCGAGTTCGGCCAGCTTCTCCTCGCCCGCTGCCGGATCCGATCGAGCGGCGTCGGTCACGCAGTGCCGCAGGTGGTCGTCGAGCAGGCCGAGGGCGACTTCCTGCAGGGCTCGGGTGACGGCGCTGATCTGGGTGAGGACATCGACGCAGTACCGGTCGTCGTCGACCATGCGGGTGATCCCGCGGACCTGGCCCTCGACCTTGTGCAGCCGGTCGAGGTGGTCGCCCTTGTGGTCGGCGTAGCCGTGCGGGGCCGTGCCCGGTGCCGGGTCCCGAGTGCCTGGGTGGTCGGGGATGGCGGTCATCTACCCTCACCTCCCTCATTTGTCCCGCCTGCCGCAAGTGCGCGATAGCGGTCCGGGTCGGCGTCGAAGGCTGCCGCACACTGGGCGGAGCAGAGGAAGCAGGTGCCGCTGGCGGTGTCGCGCCGTTCGGCGGCGGCAGCTGGGTCGACGCGCATGCCGCACACCGGGTCCACCGTGATCGCCTCGGCGCCCCGCTGGTGGTCTTTCCCGGCCACGGGCTCAAGGTGTGGCCGCCTGCCATCACCCGCTGCGGCGTGGGCCGGGGCCCGGTCGGCAGCGGATTCGACCCGAGGCTCGACAGGCTCCACCGCGGCTGGCAGCAGTGGCGGCGCATGCCAGCGGCGCAGGCGGGAGGCGTTGGTGACCACCGACAGGGAGGACATGGCCATGGCGGCTGCGGCGATCATCGGGCTGAGGCGGATGCCCCAGACGGGGTAGAGGGCGCCGGCGGCGAGGGGGACGCCGACAGCGTTGTAGACGAGGGCGAAGAACAGATTCTGACGGATGTTGCGCATGGTGGCCCGGGAGAGGCGGATGGCGGTGACCACTCCGGGCAGGGAGCCGGAGATGAGGGTGACGTCGGCCGCTTCGATCGCGACGTCGGTACCGGTGCCGATCGCGAGACCGACATCGGCGGCGGCGAGAGCGGGGGCGTCGTTGATGCCGTCGCCGACCATGCCGACCGTGCGGCCCTCCGCTTGGAGGCGGCGGATCTCGTCTGCCTTGTGTTCCGGCAGCACCTCGGCCAGTACCCGGTCCACGCCCACCTGGGCGGCGATCGCGGCGGCGGTGCGGGCGTTGTCACCGGTGATGATGACCACGTCGATGCCGAGCCGCTGCAGAGCGGCGATGGCCTGGGCGGAGTCGTCCTTGACGGTGTCGGCGACGGCGAGGACACCGGCGTGTCGGCCGTCGACGGCGGCGAGGACGGGGGTCTTGCCCTGGGCGGACAGCTCGGCCGCGACCGGGGTGAGGGCACTGGTTTCGATACCCGCATCCGAGAGCAGCCGGGCAGTGCCGACCAGCACGTCGTGTCCGTCCACCACGGCCCGTACGCCCTTGCCGGTGACGGAGTCGAAGCTCTCCGCCGCACGCAGTGTGAGATCCCGTTCCCGGGCTCCGGTCACGATCGCGCCGGCGAGGGGGTGCTCGCTGTCCGCTTCGGCCGCCGCAACCAGCGCCAGCAGTTCGTTGACCTGGAAGCCGTCGGCCGCATGCACGTCGGTGAGGACGGGCTTTCCCGCGGTGACGGTGCCGGTCTTGTCCAGGACGACGGTGTCGAGCTTGTGCGCGGTCTCCAGCGCCTCGGCGGAACGGATCAAAATGCCCGCCTGGGCCCCCTTGCCGGTGCCGACCATGACCGACAGCGGGGTCGCAAGGCCCAGCGCGCACGGGCAGGCGATGATCAGTACCGCGACCGCGGAAACCAGGGCGAGCGTCAGGGCCGGGGTGGGGCCGACGGTGAACCACAGAGCGAAGGTGACAATCGCGATGGCGATGACAGCAGGCACGAAGTAGGCGGAGACCGCGTCGGCGAGCCTCTGAATGGGCGCCTTGGACGCCTGGGCCTGCCGCACCAGGCGGATGATCTGCGCGAGCATGGTGTCGGCGCCGACCTTGCTCGCGCGTACCCGCAGGGAGCCGGTGCCGTTGACGGTCGCGCCGATCACCGTGTCCCCGGCCCGTTTGGTGACTGGCATCGGCTCGCCGGTGACCATCGACTCGTCCACGGCCGAGGAGCCCGACAGCACCTCGGAGTCGACCGGGATCTTCTCCCCGGGCCGGATCACCACCGCGTCGCCGACCGCCACGTCCTCCACCGGGATCTCGGTCTCGGTGCCGTCGCGGATCACCCGGGCCGTGCGGGCCTGCAGGCCCAGCAGCGCCCGGATGGCTTCGCCGGTGCCGGCCTTGGCGCGGGCCTCCAGCAGCCTGCCCAGCAGGATCAGGGTGAGGATCACCCCGACCGCCTCGAAGTACACCTCGCGCACGTCCTCGGGCAGCAGACCGGGGGCGAGCGTGACGATCAGGCTGTATCCGTACGCGGCCGTGGTGCCCAGCGTGATGAGGGAGTTCATGTCCGCGCTGCGGTGGCGCAAGGTGAGCCAGCCTGTCAAGTGGATGGGCCAGCCGGTGTACAGCATCACCGGGGTGATCAGCGCCAACTGCAGCCAGTGATTGAGCATCCATCCGGGCACCCAGCCGGCGCCGAACAACTCGTGGGCCATGACGGCGAAGAGCACCGGGGCGGTGAGTACGGCGCCGACGGCGACCCGGCGCGTCAGGTCCGTGATCTCCGCGCGCCGCTCGGCGGCCGCCTCGGCCCCGGGCCCTCCATCGCTGGTAGGTCCCGCAGGGGTGGCGGCGGTAGCCGTTTCCTTACCGTCTCGGTCCGGGGTGACTTCCGTGGCGCCGGAACCGTCCGCCGGTTCGACCAGCAGCGTGCCGTGGATCATGTTCATTCCGCAGGCGAACCCGAACGTTCCGGCCTGGTCAGCATCGACCCGTACGGTGGTGCGAGTGAAGGCTGGCAGCCCGGCGCTGACACGCAGGTCGGGGAAGACGACCCGGTTGGTGCACTCGCCGCTCTCCTGCCGGTCGAAGACCAGTTCCACCGGAATCCCCTGGCGGACCCGGATGACATCGGGGCTGTAGCCGCCCCGCACCGTCACATCGACCCGCTGTACCCCGCCCTCGAGGTGCGCGGTGCGGGCCCGGCGCGGGCCGAAGAAGAACCACCCCATGCCGGCGATCAGCACGGCGGCAGAGATCACCACGATGACATCGGCGACACCCATGGCAATGACCTCCCTGCGTGTTCACTCCCTCCAGCCTCGCCCCTGGCTACCCCAACCAGGTAGGGGCTGAATGGTCCCGTATACAGGGGACCGAGCGGCTTCCGCCTTGCGATCGCACACCGAGGGCCGGATGGACCGATGGCGGTACCGATGGCGGTACCGATGCCGGGAGCGGCGGCGGAGAGAGGACGCCCGCGAGCAGGCGCCGGCCGAGGAGGGCCGGCGGAAGCCGGGCGCGCACGCGTCCGCCCGTAGGGCGAAGCCACGGCGGCCGGCGGATTTCCGCCGGCCGCCGTCGCGTGTCACGCGAGCGTGAGGAAGAGTTTCTCCAGTTCCTGTTCGCTCATCGGGGTCGCGCCTTCCTCGCTCTCGGCGAGGCACTGGCGCATTCCGCTGGCGATGACCTTGAAGCCGGCCCGGTCGAGGGCGCGGGAGACGGCGGCGAGCTGGGTGACGACGTCCTTGCAGTCGCGACCGGCTTCGATCATGGCGATGACGCCTGCGAGCTGCCCCTGGGCACGGCGCAGCCGGTTGAGGACCGCGGTCGCCGCTTCTTCTTCTACCTTCACCGGGCCCCTCCTCGTCGACCGCCGACTCAAGGATACCCCGTGGGGTATGACACTCAGGAGTGTGCGGCCGGATCTCGGGAGCCTACCTGGGGCGGATTCATGTCGGTACGCGGACGGCGCGCCCGTGCGGTTGCCCAGGCCACGGCCACGGCCGCAGCCGCGGCCAGTCCGGCGCCGGTCCAGGTCAGGGGGCTGGCCCAGACGGCGTGCGGCAGTTGCTGGCCGAGGACGAAGACACCCATGACGACGACGAACCAGCCGAACGCCTTGCGGAGTGTGTCCTGGGGGATGCGTCCGGCGAAGCGGCTGCCGATCAGGCTGCCGACGACGGCCGCGGCGGTCACCATCAGCGCGAGGTTCCAGTCGATCCGGACGTCGGCGAGGTGACCGGCGAGCCCGGAGAAGGACTTCATGGCGATGACCAGGAGCGAGGTGCCGACGGCGACGCTCATGGGCAGTCCGCCGAGCAGGGCGAGGGCGGGGACGACGAGGAATCCGCCGCCGGAGCCGACCAGGCCGGTGACAGCGCCGACGACGAGGCCCTCGGCGATGACGTGCTTGACGGGGAGCTCGCGGTGGACGGGCTTGGCCGCCTTCGCCTTGCCGGACTTGCGGAGCATGGCGGCGGCGGTGGCGAGCATCATCAGCGCGAACGCGATGAGCAGTGCGGTGCCGGGGATGTACTCGGCGAGTCGTCCGCCGCCATAGGCGCCGACCATGCTGACCGCGCCGAAGATCAGACCGGTGCGCCAGCGCACCCGGCCCGCGCGAGCGTGCGGGACGAGCCCCACGAGGCTGGTGGTGCCGACGACGAACAGCGAGGTGGCGATGGCCTCCTTGGTGTCCACCCCGGCCAGGTAGACCAGGATCGGCACGGTCAGGATGGACCCGCCGCCGCCGAGTATGCCCAGGCTGACCCCGATCAGGACGGAGGCCACGAGGACGAGGGTGATCACGAGCGGTCCCGCAGGGAGGCGATGACCGTACGAATGTCGGTGCGCGGGCCGCGGTTGTAGGGCAGCTTGGACAGCAGCATGCCCATGGCACAGGTGTTGCTGAGCGCGGCGAACGTCAGCCCGGCCCCGATGGCGGTGCCGATCAGGTGCACGCCCGGCACGAGCAGGCCCACGACGCCGGTGACAAGCACGATCGAACCGGCGATCAGACGGACCTGGCGTTCCAGGTCCCAGCGCGCCTCGCCCCGGTTGACCGGAGCCCCGGCCGCTTCCCAGGCCATCATGCCGCCGTCCAGGACGCGCAGGTTGGGCAGTCCGGCCTCGGCGAGCGCCTGCTCGGCCTGGGCGGCGCGGGCCCCGGATCGGCAGACGAGGACGACGTCCTGGTCGAGGTGGGCAAGGAGTTCGGCGCGGTGCTCGCGCAGGGTGTCGAGCGGGACGTTGTAGGCACCTGGGATGTGGGCGGTCCGGAACTCGCCGGCGGTGCGTACGTCCAGGAGGCGCGGACCGCGTCCGTCCTCGATCAGCTGCTGGAGGGCGGCGGGGGTGAGGCGCGCGATACGGGAGGCGTCGGTCGTCATGAGAACTCCGTCGTGGTGGGGCGACCCCGCACAGAAATACACGGGGTGAGGCATCTGGGAGGTCAGGGGCGGGCCGGTGCCCGCGCGAGGAGGGCCCGTCAGGGCAGAGGGCCTCCCCGCGGGGGGCGCCGGTGGTTCGTCGCGCCCGGGAAGGGCCGGCTCGTGGGGCGGCGGCCGGTCAGGCGGTCGCGGGGGTGTTCAGTAGCGCCCAGGCGGCGTAGCCGCCGAGGATGTCGGAGACGTCGGTGAAGCCGTGGTGGCGCAGCAGGCTCGCAGCGATCGAGGAGCGGTGGCCGCCCGCGCAGTGCAGGACCAGGGGCCGGTCGCGGGGAACCTCGTCCAGGCGGCGGGGCAGCTCACCGAGGGCGATGTGAAGGGCTCCGTCGATGAAGCCGTGCTCGCCGCGCTCGCCGCAGTTGCGGACGTCGATGACGACCGGCGGGTTGCCACCCTCCAGTGCGGTGCGGACCTGGGCGGCGGTGAGGCGGCTGGCCGGAGTGACCTCCGCGGCCAGATCGGTCAGCGCGTCGCCGGGGGAGCGCAGATAGCCGGCCACGCGGTCGAAGCCGATCCGGGCCAGACGCGTGACGATCTCCTCCTCGCGATTCTGCGGGGCGATCACCAGCAGATCCATGTCGGCGGGCAGGACGGTTCCGGCCTGCTCGGCGAACCGGCCGTCGGCCGGAACGTTGACCGAGCCGCTCAGGTGACCGGCGGCGAACTCCTGCGGGTCACGGACGTCGACGACGACGGCACCGGAGGCACGGAGGCCGACGAAGTCCTCGACGCTCAGCGGCCGGGGAGCGGCGGCCGGGTCGAACAGCCCGCGCTCCTTGCGGTTGAGCTCGGCGTCGAAGGCGAAGTAGCCGGGAGCCGCGGACTGGCCGGCGGCCACGATTCCCACGAAGTCGGCCTGTGACATGGGCACGCACGCGTAGTTGGTGGCCCGCTGCTCGCCGATGGTCGACTGCTTCTCCGTGGAGAGGTTCTTGCCGCAGGCGGAGCCGGCGCCATGCGCGGGGAAGACCCGAACCTCGTCCGGCAGGCCCATCAACTTGTTCTGCACGCTGTCGTGGAGCATGGCGCCAAGTTCCTCGGCGGTCACACCGACGGAGGCGAGCAGGTCCGGGCGGCCCACATCCCCGATGAACAGGGCGTCGCCGGTGAGCACGCCGTACGGGACGCCGTCCCTGCCGTGCTCACGGACAAGCACACTGATCGACTCCGGGGTGTGGCCGGGTGTCTCCATGATCTCCAACGTGACGTCACCGAGGCTGATGGTCTCGCCGTCGGCAAGGTGGCGGATGGGGTACTCGGTCTCGGCGCGACGGCCGTAGCCGATCCACGAGCCGGTCTCGGCCGCCATCTCCAGGTGTCCGGCGACGAAGTCGGCGTGGAAGTGGGTGTTGATGACGCCGACCACGGCGAAGCCGTGGGCCTCGGCGTCCGCCAGGTACTCCGAGACGTCCCGGCGGGGGTCGACGACCACGGCCTGGCCGGTGGTCTCGTCGGCGATCATGTAAGACGCCTGCGAGAGGCAGTCGAGGTAGTACTGGGCGAAGAACACGGAAACCTCCGTAAGAGATGGCTCTGATACCCCTGGGGGTATTTGAGAGGTCAAAAGGTGACCCGCTCCCCGAAGGGGCGGGCGCGTGAGCGAGGAAGGTCAGACCGACCTCGGGGCGGACCCCGTCACCACCGGGCGACCGATGTCGACCCGACCCCGGGCCCCGCCGGCGACGGAAAGGGCGTCCAAACCGGCGACGGCGAGCCGGTCCGCGGCCCACCGACCGCGGTTGCCGCTCGCACAGATCACGTACATCTGCCGCCCCTGGACACATGAGGTGGAGCGACGACCGGGACGGACAGCGGGGCGAGTCGCTCACCGGGCACATGTCGCGCCCGGCACTCCTGCGACTCCCTCACTCCGACGGCGACGGCGCCTGCACCCCAGGCGGCGGCAAAGGCTTCCGGGTCCTTTTCACGAGTCATGGCGGGATTCCCTTCTAGATACCCCCCCGGGTATTACACCATCGACCATAAAGGGCCACCTTCGCGCTTGTCAAATACCCCCCTGGGTATCGGATCGCCATCGACTCCCCCGAGGCACGGAACAGACCCGCCCGAACGCCGGCTGGACGCGCCATATACCTCCATGGGTATACGGGAGGAGAGTGGAACCCAAGCCGACCGCCGAGCTGACCGAGGAGGACTTCGAGGGCACCGGCACGGGCTCGGAGATCGTGCTGATCGACTCTGGGCCGGGTGACACGGACCCGCCACATGTTCGGCCCCGTCTATGCCGCTCACCGTGACGCGGCTATGCCCGCTTCCAACT
Organism: Streptomyces sp. SCSIO 30461; assembly: GCF_037023745.1. Taxonomy (NCBI): domain Bacteria; kingdom Bacillati; phylum Actinomycetota; class Actinomycetes; order Kitasatosporales; family Streptomycetaceae; genus Streptomyces; species Streptomyces sp. SCSIO 30461. The sequence continues at coordinate 2,267,427 of NZ_CP146101.1, read as the reverse complement.
CAAAGAACCTCAGAAACTCGGAAAATCGCGAAACTACTGCGCACGCCCCATTTGCCGGGCATCATCTAGGGACCGTGACGCGTCCGGGAACCAGGCACGCACGGTTCGAGGAAGGGGGGCAGGGTGCCCTCGGCCATGATGCGCGCCGCCCGCCTTTTAGCCAGACATGAGACGACGCCGGTGCTGCGCGCGGCAGCCGGCCGGGCCGTGGCCCCGGCGGGCGCGGTGCCGGTTTGTTCCGGCACCGGTGTCGCGCCGGACTGCGCGAGCGGGGTGCTATGCACGACCTCAGCCGAGTGCGCTTCCGCAGTGAGCTCGGGCACTCCTTACGTGTATGCCCGCCCGGTGACCAACGCAGCCGACATGCCTGTCGCGGCGAACGCCGCGGCTCTGCTCACCGCCAGTGGAGGTACGACGAGCCACGCTGCGGTGCTTTCCCGGACATGGGAGAAGCCCAGCGTGGTGGGCGCCGGATTCACCCTGGGCAACGGGACGCTGATCCTGCCGGACGGCGACGCCCTGCCCTCCGGCGAGTGGGTCACCGTCTGCGCAACGACCGGAACGGTGTGGCGGGGGCGACTGGAGCGGTACGAGGACGAGGGTGCGCTAGACCTCGTACGCAGGTTGAGCGATGCAGCCAAGACCTTGGCCGTCCTTCCCGGACCGGCGGTGTACGCCAATGCCGACACCCTCGCGGAGACAGAGCGCTGCACGGCGCTCGGCGCGACGGGCGTGGGCGTGGCCCGATCCGAGCACATGTTCTTCGGCGCGGACGAACTTCCACAGCTGCGTATCGCCCTGTGGTCCGATCAACCGGCTGAACGGCAGACGGCATTGGCTTCGCTGCGCGCCCTTCTGACGGTAAAGTGCCGCGCGCTGATGACCGGCTGCCCGGGCAGGAGGCTCGCCGTCCGTCTTCTCGACCCGCCTGCACACGAGTTCGCCGCGCCGCAGGACATGGCGCGCCTGCGGGAGCAGAATCCGATGATGGGTGTACGGGGAAGCAGGCTGGGCGTGCTGCGTCCGGACCTGTACCGTACGCAGGCTCAAGCGATCGTCGAGGCCCATCTCGCACTGCCTCTCGCCCAGCGCAGCCGGCTCGCGATCCTGCTGCCCTTCGTCACCACAGGTGCCGAGGCCCGCGCTGTCCGTCAGGCCCTCGCCCTGCCGTCGGATGTCACCGTGGGGGCGATGGTCGAGACTCCGGAAGCGGTGTTCCGGGCCGCCGAAATCGCCGCCGAGGTCGACTACTTGAGCGTCGGGACCAACGACCTCGTGCAATTCTCACTCGGGATGAGCCGCGACGACGTCGCCACCACGCTGCTGCCCGCGTATCTCTCCCAGCGACTGCTCGACGAGGACCCGATGACGCACCTCGATCATTCCGCGGGGACCACGGGGCTGATCCGGCTCCTGAGGGGCATCGTGCCGGACACCTCATGGGGCGTCTGCGGTGAACACGCCGCCGACCCTTCGTCGCTGGCAGCACTCCTGCCCCTTGATCCGGACTACCTGAGCGTGAGCGCTGCCGGAGTGCTGTCCGCCCGCATCGAGGTGGGACGCCACCGAGCACGCGGTCTGCTGAAGCCGGACGAACAGGTCACCGCGCACAAGGGCGGCCGTGAATGACCACGCGGGTTCGCGAAGGGGAGCGACGGACATGAATGGTCGTCAGCGGCCCAGCCGCTACGTCTTCTCCTACGTCAACCCGGACACGGACGGCGTGGGCGGTTCCCTCGCATACGCCGAATGGGCCTGTCATGTGGGGGCGGAGACCTACACGCCCGTTCTGTGGGGAGCCCTGGACGCCGCCACGCGGACGGCCTTGCGGCATTACGCGGTACAGGCGCCCTCCACGCTGGACAGCCTTCCTCCGGACTGCCGCGTTGTCCTCGTGGACACCCACCATCTGGCTCAGCTGCCGGCTCGGTTGGATCCACGGCAGGTCGTGGAGGTCATCGACCATCATCCTCACGGGGACACCGCCGCCTTCCCGAACGCGCGGGTGCAGAACGAAGCGGTCGGCGCGGCGGCGACCCTCGTCGCCGAGCGATTCGACGGGGCCGGCATCCTGCCTTCCCCGCCCGTGGCCGGGCTCCTGGCCTCCGCCATCGTCTGCAGCACATGGAATCTGACGGCCCCGTCCACCTCGGACCGCGATCATCACGCCCTCGACCGCCTGCGTAGAGTGACGGATTTCCCGGCTGCCTTCGTCAAGGAACTGCTGGCGGCAATGGACCACGCGCCCGCGACGCACGACACCACCACCTTGCTGTCCAGGCACGCCAAGCGGTTCCGCTTCGGTGCCGAGGGCGACAGCCATGTGGTGATCGTGCAGATCGAGTGCTCCCGACCGACGGCGGTCACCGAACGCGGCGACCTCCTGGACTCGATCCGTGCGATCGCCCGGCGGGAGGACGCCGACCACTGCTTTGTGTCTGTCGTCGGCCTTGTCGAAGGCATCACTGTCGTCGTCTGCCCCGAACCCCGTACCCGGGCGCTCCTGGAGCGGGTCCTGGACCTCAGGTTCGTCGACGATGTCGCACGGGAGAACCGCCTCATGCTGCGCAAGACGGACTACGTACCCCGGCTGGGCGCGCACTTCGGCCGCCCGGACGGACCTGGTGAACAGATCGTCGTGAGGAGTGATGCGTGAGCGAAGACAACGGCGCCGGAGCCAAGGTGGAACTCGGCATGGCACACGGCCGGTTCCAGATCTTCCACAGGGACCACTTACGCTACGTACTCGCCGCCAAGCGGCGGTGCCACCGCCTGCTGGTGGGAATCACCTCACCGGACCCCGCCGAGGCGCCTTTGGAGCGGACGGCACCCCATCGCAAGGACCCGGCCGCGAACCCGCTCACATACTACGAGCGCATGACCATGATCTCGTCATGTCTGTACGCCGACGGACTCAGCGGGCACGAGTTCGACATCGTCCCCTTCCCCATCGAGTCGCCCGGGGAACTCGCCAACTACGCGCCCCTGGACGCCGTACACTTCCTGACGGTTTACGACGCCTGGGGAGAGGAGAAGACCGCGCGATTGCGCGGGCTAGGTTTCCACACGGAAATCCTGTGGCGCTCCGCCCACAAGGAGATCTCCGGTACCCGGATTCGCGCGGCCATGGCCGCGGGGGAAGGCTGGGAGCACCTGGTGCCCGTCGCCACCCGCGACTTCCTCGTAGCGCACCGCATACCGGCCAGGGTCGCCTCGCGGACGACAGCAGCGAGGTGAGCATGGCCAAGGTCTACGTGATCGTGCTGGACGGTGCCGCCGACCGACCGGTGGCCGCTCTCGGCCAACGCACTCCCCTGGACGCGGCACGGACACCCGCCCTGGACGAACTTGCCCGTCAGGGACGGTCGTCCCTGATCACCGTCATCGGGGAGGGAATCTGGCCGGAGTCCGACTCCGGCGCGATGGCACTGCTGTCGTACGACCCGCTCCTCCAGTACACGGGACGCGGCCCGTTGGAAGGGTACGGGCTCGGCATGGTCCGCGATGACGGCCGCACCATCGCCTTCCGGGTCAACTTCGCCAGCCGTGACGAATCGGGCGGCACCCTGGACCGGCGCACGGCACGCGGACTCGACGACGGTCGGCTTCAGGCTCTCGCAGCGGCCGTCCGCGATCAGGTATCGCTGGCAGATCTGGGAGTGTGCTTCGATCTGTTCGCGTTCAACCGGCACCGCGGCATCCTGTCGTTCACCGCCGAAACAGGCGAGCTGTCCGGGCAGGTCACCAACACCGACCCCGGTTTCCGCAACGTCGGCCCCTTCGGCTTCCCGGTCCCGGGCTTCGACCCCCGACCGCTGCCCGCCCGCCCCCGCACCCCGGCTCCGGCGGCGGTCCGCGCGGCCCACGTCGTCAACGCGTTCGTGGAGCGCTCCTCCGCCGTCCTCCGCTCTCACCCCGTGAACCAGGAGCGGCTCGCCTCCGGGGACATGCCCGCCAACCTTCTCCTGGTCCGGGACGGCGGCGACCCACCGAAGTCCTTGGCCTGGTTCCGGGAGAAGTTCGGCTGCTCCCTGACGATCATGGGCCAGATCCCCGCAGAGCGGGGCCTGGCCGAGCTCATGGGCGCCGAGTTCGCCTACAGCATGCCGGAGCCCGGGGAGTCGGAGGCCGTCTACCTGGACCGAGCCGTCCGCCAGGTCCTCGATGCCGGCACCGACGTGGTCTTCCTGCACCTCAAGGGACCCGACGAGCCGGGCCATGACAATCGGCCGCACGACAAGAAGCAGGCCATCGAACTCATCGACGGCAGTTTTCTGCGCCCCTTGCTGGACGCTGCCGGTCCGCAGGACGTCATCGCCGTCACCTCTGATCACGCCACCCCGTGCGAACTGGGCATTCATTCCGACGATCCAGTGCCCGCGCTGGTCCGCGCCCCCGGCCTCGAATCCGATGGCACCACCCGGCTGACCGAGACTCAGGCGGCACGGGGCGGCCTGCCGGTCGGGCGGGCGGTGGATCTCATGCGCTTCCTCATGAAGGTCCGGCCGTGACGCCGCCGGGTATCCACGACGTAAAGGTCCGGGCCATCGTGAACAGCGGTGGCGGAGTGGCCGCCGAGGCGGAACTCGTCCTGAGCGACGGGACCATCGGCCGTGGCTCCGCACCTGTGGCCATCAAGCCGGGCCGCCGGGAACGGCCGGTGACCGACTACCTGCGCATCGGTTCCCCTCCGCCTGTGGACGTGGTCAAGGCCCTCTCAGCACTCTCGGACCGAAGCCGTGACGGTCAGGAAGCCGTCGATGCGTGGCTCGACGGACAACTACCGGTCCTGGGCACCGATGTGGCCCTGGCCGTCTCACTCGCCTACGCGCGCGCGGCCGCAACAGCGTCCGGCCGGTGGTTGTACAGCTACTTCGCGTCGCTGTCGCGAACCGAGCCGGCCTTTCCTGGTCTACTCGCGGCCGTCGTCTCCGGGGGTCTGCACCGCCGCGGCCACGGAGTCCCCTTCCAGCAAATCATGTTCGCCACCGAGCGGCTCGGCCCCGGCCAGGCCATCCCGCTGATCCTGGAGGCGTACAGGCGGGCCGAGCGTCTGTTTGAGGCACACGGGCTCCTTCTCGGCCACTCCGCCTCCGGCGGCATGCTGCTGGACTCGGCGGATCTCTCACTGACCCTCGGCCTGCTCAGCGAACACCTGGAGCACACCGGAGCCGGGGCCGGGCTGTCACTGGCCGTCGACGTCGCCGCCGAGCACCTGTGGACCGAGGACGGTTACCTCCTGGGAGAACGCCCTCTCGGCCCCGAGAGCGTGATGGAGCGGATCGCCGATCTGGCCACCCTCTATCCGATCACCTTCGTCGAAGACCCGTTCACAAGCGAACACTCGGTGTGGTGGGCGCGCCTCAGAGAGCGGCTCCCCCATCACGTGGCTGTCGTCGGGGACGATCTCTACGCGACCAACCGCGCCTACCTCGACCCCTCCCTGGCCGACGGAATCGTCCTGAAGATGAATCAGGTCGGGACCGTGAGCGCCGCCCTGCGGACGTCGGTCCAGGCAGCGGCGTACGGCATGTCCCAGTGCGTCTCCCACCGCTCGCTGGAGACGGAAGACACCTCGGTGGCGGACCTCGCCGTAGGGGTGGCCGCCCGCTGGCTGAAGATCGGCGGGCCGCGACGCGGCGACCGGACCGCGAAGTACAACAGGCTGCTGCGGTTAGAGGAGGCTCTCCGTGCTTGAGCCGTGCCGTGGCTGAGGGACAGGTATCCCGAGGGGGTGGACATGGAGAAGAACGGGGCCGGATCCGTCGACCTGCTGGAACTGACAGCGGCCGGCGGCTGCGGATGCAAGCTGCCACTGGATCTGATGGGGCAGTTCATGACCTCGTTGAGAGGGCTGATCGGCGCTGCTCCCACGTCTGACGCGGTGAAGGCCGACAGCAGCCACCGCGACGACGCCGCGCTGTACGAAATCGCGCCGGGCAGACTCCTGGCCGTCACGGCCGACTTCGGTACTCCGGTCAGCTCCGACGCGAAGGTATGGGGGCGCATCGCTGCGCAGAACGCTCTGTCGGACGTGTACGCGATGGGAGCACGTCCGCTGCTCGCCCTCAGCATGCTCGCACTGCCGAGGCATCTGGGGCTCGATGTGATGTCCGACCTGACGGCAGCCGCCGTGGCCACACTCGCGGAGTCCACCACCCCGTTGGTGGGGGGTCACACGGTGGTGTCCGAGGTACCGATGTTCGGGCTGTGCGTCGTGGGGGAGGTCCTTGCCGACCAGGCCCTGCTTCTGGGCAACGCACGTCCGGGACAGGTGCTGATCCTCACCAAGGCGCTCGGTACGGGCATCGTCATCGCGGGCCGCAAGGCGGGGGTCGCGTCACCGGCGCTGGTGCGGATGGCCGAAGAGCTGATGTCGGCGTCCAATCGCGCGGCCGCCGAGGCCGCGGTGCGATGCGGCATACGCGCCGCGACGGACGTCACCGGGTTCGGCCTCATCGGCCATCTGCTGAACATGTTGTCCGCTTCGGGGTGCGCCGCCGTCGTCCGCGCACATGCGGTGCCGGTCATGGCCGGCGTGGCCGATCTGCTCGACACGCACGGCGTCGTGCCGAACAGCGGCGAACGCAACCTGTTCGCGGTCGAGGACCGGACCACCTGGTCCGACGTGGCCTACGGCATGCGGCTGATTCTCTCCGACGCACAGACGTCGGGCGGGCTGCTGCTCGCCGCCGACGGATCGGCGGCCGACGCGTTCATGGCGGCGAGCGCCCGCGACGGCATTCCGGCCTCGGTCATCGGCATGGTGACGGACGGGCCGGCCGGCACCCTCGAGGTCCGGGGATGAGCCTCGGCGGAAGGCACGAACGGGACCGAACCGCGTGCCACTTCACTCGTTGCACCGGTCGGTCCTCCCTGCCAAGGAGCAGCCACCTGTAAGACCCTTGCACCATTCGCAATCACACAGAGGAGCAAGTGTTCATGACCATTCCTCAGGACCTCACGGAGCGTCGCGTCTTCTCCGGAAAGCTGGGCGAGGTCGTGCACGTACCGCAGCCGGACGGTCGCGTGTTCGAGCGGTTCCGGCGTCCGCCAGGCGTGCGCATGGTGATCGTCTCCGATCGCGGGATTCTTCTGACGGAGGAGTACCGCGAGGAGACGGGCGGGGTGGACCTGCGGCTGCCCGGAGGCAAGGTGTTCGACGACTACGAGAGTTTCGCCGCCGCCCGAGCGGCGGGAAGCATGACCAGGGCTGCGGAGGAGGCGGTTCTCCGTGAGGCCCGGGAGGAAGTGGGCCTCGTCGTCACCGACCCCGAGCTGATCACGGTCGCGCAAGCCGGAGCGACTGTCGAGTGGGACCTCTACTACTACCTCGTACGGGAGTTCACCGAGGCCGTCGAGGGCGCTCGACCGGAGGAAGGCGAACAGATCGAACCCGTGTGGCTCACCCCCAAGGAGATCTCGGAGGCCATCCAGCAGGGACGCATGTCGGAGTGGCGCAGCGTCGGCGTCCTGCTGGGTCTCGTCCTCCCCCGGGCCTTTCCGGAATCGTGACGACAAAGGGCCGAGGCGCTCCGCAACCTCCTGAGGCGATCCCGGCGGCCTCCGGTGCGGCAGCGCCCCGTTTCGCCGAGAGCCGTGATCCCTCGTGGAGTCACAAGGCAATGGACCTCCTCAAGGAGGGCCTGCTGCACGGCCAGGCCCGACACGCCCCGCACCAAGTCGTCGTGACGCACGTCTGGGGTCACTGCCCCCGGTGCAAGCACCGCATCGACGTCCTGCAGACGCACCATCCCGCATCGGTCCGCGAGCACGGCCCGCCCTCCGGGCCGTCCGCCGGGGGTGAGCAGCACGCTCCCCGAAGGAAGGAGACGTTCGTTCTGGCCGTCGCGTGCGCGTGCCCAGCCGGCCTCCACCCGGGGGCGCCCGAGGCCGGTGGGTGCGGGGTCTCGTTCCGGATCGAGGTGCCCTTCATGAACCAGGACGGTTCATGACTGCGACGGCCGAGCGGTGAACTCTTCGGAGGCCGGCCGTGCGGAGGGGAACAGGGTCACTGCCAGGACGCCACGATGGGTGGCCACGGTCAGCGTGCGCTCGTGCAACGCGAGACCTGTGCAGCCGGTCAACGGCATGACGATGTGGGACCCGTTGCGCGGGTCCCACAGCCGGACGGTGCCGTCCTGGCTTCCGGTGACCACCAGCAGCCCCCGCTCGGCTCCGTCACCGACCGCGACCGCGTACACCGAGCCGCCGTGCCCCTCAAGGACGCGCACCGATTCACCGCGGCGCAGGTCCCATACCCGTACGGTGCCGTCGTCGCCGCCGGTGACGGCCACCGGCGTTCCGTCCATCGCTCCGCACGCCACCGACCGCACCCAGTCGCTGTGGCCGCGGAGCACCAGAGGCGGGCCGTCCCCGTCCCTCAGCGGCCAGGCACGGACCGTCCCGTCGTCGCAGCCGGCCACCACCAGCGGAGCGTCCGGCCGGCCTCCCGCCGCGACTGCGTACACCGGCCCTCCCGGACCCGCGTCGAGTACGCGGACGGCCGCTCCGCGGCTCAGGTCCCAGATCCGAACGGTCCCGTCGTTGCCCGCGGTCAGGCCGAGCGGAACGTCGTCGAGACGCGCCAGGGCCACCGAGCGAACCCAGTCGGTGTGTCCTTCCAGGACGTGCAGTGGCAGTCCGTGACGCAGATCCCACATGCGTACGGTGCTGTCGTCACCGCCGGTAAGGGCTATCGGCGTACCGTCCATCTCCCCCGCCGCCACCGACCGCACCCAATCGGTGTGTCCCTGGAGTTCGCGCAGCAGGTGGCCGTCACGCGCGTCGCAGACCTGCACCCGGCAGTCGTTGCCTCCTGTCACCACCAGGCAGCGGTCGCCATCGTGGACCGTGGCCACCGTCCGCTTCCATTCGGGCTGGCCGGACCAGTTGCCGGACGCCTCGTCCTCGGACAGGTCCCACACCCGCACGGTGCAGTCGTAGCTGCCCGACACGGCGACCGGAATGCCGTCCAGCGTCCCCAGGCTCACAGATCTGACTCCCCCGCTGTGCCCTTCCAGAACCCGCAGCGGAGTGCCGTCGGACACGCTCAGCAACTGCACGGTGGTGTCGTAGCTACCGGTGAGCATCGCCGCATGCCCGCCGGCCGCACCCATGCCGATGGAATTCACCCCGTAGGTGTAGCCGTCGATCACGCGCAGGGGTGTGGTCCCCTCGCCAAGGTCCCACAGCAGGATGCGGGTGTCGCCGCCGCCCGACGCGAACACCGCCCGGCCGTCGAGCCGGCCCACGGCGACCGAACGGACGGGACCGGTATGTCGGCGGAGGGTCCTCAGCAATGTGCCATGGTGCAGGTCCCAGATGCGCACCGCGCCGTCGTGGCTCCCCGCGACCGCCACGGTGACATCGCGGACATGGCCGAGCGCCACACATCGCACCCCGTGGGTATGTCCCTCCAACACCCGGACCATCCCACAGGTGTGTTGGTCCCACACCCTGATCGTGCCGTCGTCACTGCCGGTGACGACGACAGGCCGGCCTGCCACATAACCGAGCACCACGGTGCGCACGCCATGGGTGTGGCCTTCGAGCACATGGGTCTGGGCGCCCGTGCGCAGGTTCCACACCCGGACGGTGCCGTCGCCCCCCGCGGACAGTACGGACGGGGCGTCATCGAAGAGACCGAGCGCGACGGAGTTCACTCCCTGGGTGTGGCCCTCCAGAACGCGCAGGGCAACGCCGTCACGCAGGTCCCAGATACGCACGGTGCAGTCGCCGCTGCCGGTCGCCGCCACGGGCCGGCCGTCCAGGTCGCCGAGAGCCACGGCGTACACGGCGGCGGTGTGACCTGCCAGAACCCTGTGATAGGCAGTCGGTTCGACCCGGGACCACAGCGGCCACCAGCATGCGTCGGGCCGCTCGGGCAGCCCCAGGGACCCGCCGTGCTCCAGCGCGGCCAGCGCCAGGACTGCGGCCCGTTCCCCGGGCTCTTGGCCTCGCAGTTGGTGGGCACAGCGCAGAAAGAGGCGGGCGCTGTCAGGCAGCGCCGGGTCCAGCCCCGCCCCGAGACTGTTGGCCAGCACCTCCGGTTCGGCCGCCACCAGGAAGTCCACGTCACCGGCCAGCTCGGTCAGCACCCCTCCCGCACGGGCGTGCAGGGCCAGGTAGTGGGCGGTGTACGCGTTGGCGTGTTCCCAACCGTCGGCCGCCGCCAGCCCGTGAAGGCACCGAGCGATAGCTCGCTCCAGGTCCGCCTTAGTCGTCATCGCACATCACCTCGCTGAGATAGTCGGCGATGGCTTGGTGGTAAAGACGGAACACCGCCTGCCCGTCCTCGGTCGCCTCGGTCAGGTACCAGCCCGCTTCACGGATGATCCTCGCGACGTCCGAGTCGCGGTACGCCCGGCCCGAGCGGGCCAGTTCGGTGGCCAGCGCCGACCAGATCTGCCGTCTGGGAAGACCGCGGCCACGGGTGAACGCGAGCGGGGTCAGCACTTCGCGCACCATGACGTGATCATCGAAACGCTCCAGGTCACGTGCGAACACCTCGTGCAGACCGGCATGGCCCACGTCGCTGGGCAGTCGGGTGTGCCAACCGGGTTCGTCGACCGTCCGCTCGTCGAAGCCTTCCAGAACGCGCAGCGCGAACCGGGCGTAGAGGAAGACTCTGCCAGCCTGTTCGGCGACCTCGCGGGCGGCGGTGGCCCGGCGTTCGGGCGTGCTCCACCGTCCTTTCAGCCGTTCATCGACATAGTGTGCGATGTCGTCGGCCGTGGCAGGGTCGGCGCTCAGATCGAGGATGTGGAAGGAGCCGGTACGCGGTCGCAGCGCCGCCACCAGCGGGCCCGGGTCGTCCGGAGTGGCATCGAATCGGCCGTCCCGGTCACGCCGTGTGCCGACGACCACACGGCATCCCTCCAGGCTGCCGATGGCCCGCAGCACGTCACGGGCCACGAACTCCTCCTCGCCTCGCTCGGACTCGTCGAGGGCGTCGGCGAGGATCGTCACGCGCCGGCCGGAGTCCGCGAGTTCCAGCACCAGGTCCCGCGCCGGACTGGCGGAGTCCGCCAGATCGATGCCGAGTTGCCGGGCGATGTCCGTGGCGGTGTCGTCGACTCGCCGGTTCTTCAGGTGGGACACGGCATCGAAGCAACCGACCTCCGGGCGGGTGTCAGGATCCCCGTCGAGAATGCCGAGAGCCCGGCAGGCCGGCTGGGAGTACAGATCCGCCAGTACGGCGAGGCGGCCGATGAACGCCGACTTGCCCGCGCCGGGCGCCCCGGTGACGACGTGCACACCTCGGTCGTGGGTGGCCAGCCAGGACACGATCTCTCGCGACATCTGCTGTCGGCCGGTGAAGAACCATCCCACGTCGTTGGCGTCGGTGCTCGCCGCCTTCTGCAGGAAGTGTTCGCGGTCGGCGGGCGGCAACCTGCGCAACAGTTCGCCGAGTTCCACCGATCGGGCCGCCGCGTCCGCCCGGTAGCGCGGATTGGGCACGATCTTCAGCCCACTGCGCCCTGCGACCTCGGCGCATTGTTCGTCCTTCAGCCGTTCCCGGAGTTCATCACGCAGTTCGTGCAGTGTGACGAACTCGTCGCCGTCCTTCCAGTGCCCCTGCTCCGACCCTTCCGCCAGGGCCGACAGCAGCGCCTTGACGAACGATCCGCTGTAGCAGCGCTCGTGGTGCAGACAGGACACCAGAACACCCAGGTCCATCGTCGGCGCGGCCTGAGCGGCAGCGACCTGGGACAGCGCCTGCTGCACCTGTGAGGCCGCGAACCCTGCGTGGCACACGTCGAGCATGACCAGTGCCTTGGACGCTCCGCTGTTGAGGATCTGCTCGACGAGGTCGTCCGCGCTGATCGACTTTTTTCCGCCGTACGGCGGGTGGGGCGGGCTGGAGGCCGTGAGGATGTGGTGACGGCCGTGGTGCAGCCTGCCGTGGCCGGCCAGGTACAGCACCAGCGGAGCGCCGTTGTCGAACATCCGGATGCCGTCCGACCAGTTCTCGACCGCGTCCCGGATCACCGTGGCGTCGGCCGCGGCCAGGCCTCGGCACCCGGCCACCGGCGAGAACCCCCACTGGCGGAAGAAATCCTCGACGCGGACCGCATCGGTCAATGCCTCGGGAAGGTCCGAGTGCGCGCTTTCGCGGTAGTCGATCCCGAGAGAAAAGACTGAGCCTCCGTCACGCGTGGTCACAGGATGGAATACTGACACAAACTGCCCGGAGCGGAGGCCAAGTTGTGCAGCACCTCGCAGCCGATCTCGTCGTCGTCCTCCCCGGCATCCTCGGGAGCACGCTGAGCCGGGGCCCCCGTCAGATCTGGGGATACCGTAGTGTGGCCCGGCTGGACCGGCTCTCCGACCGGCTGACACAGGATTTGGCGTTGCCCCCGCAGGCGTTCGACGATCCGGAGCACGGGTTCAACGACGGCGCCCGTCCTACCGGCACCCTGCGGACACTCGGCATCATTCCGGGCTTTCTCAGTGTCGACGGCTACGACCGACTGCTGGCAAGACTGCGAAGGGAACTCGCGCCCCTAGGGCCGGAGTCCGTCATCGAGTTCCCTTACGACTGGCGGCAGTCGAATGTCTTCACGGCACGTCGACTCAAGGCCGTGGTCGAACCTCTGTTGCTTCATCGCAGACGACGTTTCCCGGCCGCCAGACTGGTGTTCGTGGCCCATTCCATGGGAGGCCTGATCGCCCGCTACTACGCGGAATGCCTTGACACGGAGAAGCTGACGCGCCGGATCATCACCATCGGTACGCCCTTCACGGGCGCGGCCAAGGCGCTGGCCGTCCTGGCCAACGGCTACGCGTCGCTGGGCCAGCGACGCTTCCATTTCGGCGAGTTGGTGCGCTCTCTCCCCTCGGTCGCCGAGTTGCTCCCCGCCTACGCCTGTGTCGGCCCCTCCCCCGACATCCTGCGTCCGCTGACCGACACCGCGGTGCCCGGGCTGCCTGACGTCTGCCGGCAGCGTGCTCAGCAGTTCCACCAGCAGATACGAGCGGCAATCGCCGCGAACGGGGACGAACGCCCTTCCTATCACGCCTTGATGAGCTGTCATCAGAAGACGGCTACGTGGGCGTCGGTCGGTGACGAAGTGCTCCTCCATTCCCCGGAGGACCTGTTCCAGCGTGGCGACGGCACCGTCCCGCGGTGCTCCGCCGCGCCCCCGGAATGGGGGGACGACGCCGCATCGGTGTTCGTCTCCGGGCGGCATGCGTCTCTGCAACAGCAGCGCCATGTCGTCCTTCAAGTACACGGAATCGTCACCGCCCGGCCCCGGCGCCCGATGGCCGCGATGGACGAGATCGCCGTCGAGGCTGAGCCATGGGTCGCGCCCGGCGAAAAATGGTCGGTGCGAGCAGAGTCCGTCGAAGGCTCGAACGGCCTGGTACTGACCGTTACCGTGACCGATCCGTCCAATGACGAGGTCATCGCCCAGGCACCGGTTCGGCCACGGGGAGACGGCACGCACACCGCTGCACTGCGCCTGGATCGGCCGGGGGCCTTCCGCTGGACCGTTCACACGGTTCCCACAGCGGCCACACCAGTGGAACCCGTGAGTGACGCGCTCCTCTGCGTCGACGCCTGACGCCTCCTGGCCGGTGCAGAACAAGGCGTGGCTGCCGGCCCGCGATAGCGTGTGCGAGGGCGCCCCGTCTTCACGACGCACCAGCAGCCCGAACCCTTCGCCGGGTTGTAGTCCCGCAGTCGCGGTGCGCTTCCGCGGCGGCCGCCCCCGCCAAGTCGGTGGGCGAGGAGATCCAGGCCCTGCGCGACGAACTCCACCAGGCCCGGCGGCAGCAGGGCTCGGACCGGGCGGACGCCGCGTGACCCGGACTTCCCCGCGGTCCCGGGCGGCACCCTCGTCCTGGACAGCGACGGACTGGCGAAGGCCGTCCTGCGCGACTGCAAGGTGACTGCCTGGCTCGCCCTCGCCCGCGCCGACGATCTCCGGGTCATCACCTTCGCGGCCACCCTGCCCTTGTACTTCGGGTAGAGCGAGTCGAAGCCGTCGGCATTGAAGTTGTGCAGGACGTCGCGGACGCGGTCCGGGCTGGTGAACGTCACCGTCGCGATCTTGTCGACGGGCATGCCCTGCGCGGACAGCAGCACCATCTGGGCCCGCCGCCAGGTCACCACTGACCCGCTGCCCCGACGGATGATCCGCAGCAGCCTCTGGCCCTCATCGTCGTCGATCTCCCGCACCCGAACACGTTCAGCCATCAGGACAGCATGGCCGACGCGCGCCGGTCCCGGCCCGAAGGCGGACGCGCGTCACAACGAGGCGAACGTTGTCTGATGCGGCACTAGTCAACGTACACTGCCACGTCTGACCCGACCGACCGCGCACAACGCCCGTGCGTTCGTCGGCGAGGCGCCCCTCGGCAACCGGCAGACCGGCTGTTGCGGACGTTACGGCGCGCGGTCGGCGACGACGGTTTCCACTTCGAGGTCGCCTTCCCCGAGCAGCCTTCGCGGCGGCGTCGCTTGTTCGGACCGCGCCGGTAGGTGGTTGGTGCGCGGGGGCCGAACTTCGGTGCCCACCCGGATGGGTGACGGGCTGGGTGTTCGTGCCCGCGGCGGACCAGGGCCTCGGCAGCCTCGGGGTGTGGCGATTGCGCCCGGGGAGGGGAAGCCGATGCCGGCGAGTGTGGTGGTGCCCGCGTCGTTGTCGGCGGTGCTGGGGAAGCTGTGTGTGTTCACCGCGCCGGGGTTCACGACGTTCACCGCGATGGTGACCGGGCTGGTCGCGCAGACCGGGGCCGGCACGGTGACCGGGATGCTGACCGGGGCGGGCCTGGCCCAAGCTTGGCCGCACGACCGGGCCCACGCCTTCTTCTCCCGGACGCGCTGGAACGTCGACATCCTGGGGATTGTTCTGGCCCATCTGATCGTCAGTACGCTGCTGCCGCAGGGCGCGGCGATCACGGTCGCGGTCGACGACACCTTGTTCAAGCGGAGCGGGAAGAAGGTGTTCGGTGCCGCGTGGCAGCACGACGGCGCCGCCAAAGGCCCGAAGCCGGTCGGGCGCGGAACATGCTTCGTGGTAGTCGGGGTCGTCGTGGAACTGCCGTTCCTCACCCGGCCGGTGTGCCTGCCGGTGATGGCCCGGCTGTGGCGGCCGAAGACCGGCCCGTCGAAGGTCGAGCTCGCCGCGTCGGCGGTGAAACTGCTGGCCGTGTACCTGAACCGGCCCCTGCACATGGTGGCGGACGCCCCCTACCACGGCAGGGCCCTGCGCCACCTGCCCGAAGCGATCACCCTCACCACCCGGCTACCG
This sequence comes from Streptomyces sp. SCSIO 30461, assembly GCF_037023745.1. NCBI lineage: Bacteria > Bacillati > Actinomycetota > Actinomycetes > Kitasatosporales > Streptomycetaceae > Streptomyces > Streptomyces sp. SCSIO 30461. The sequence goes on along the minus strand of NZ_CP146101.1, from coordinate 2,252,164 downwards.
GCCAGCGCCGCGCTGTTCGACCTCGCACCGCCACCGACCAACAAGCGCGGCCGCCCCCGCCTCAAGGGCGCCAGGCTGGGCACGCCCGCCGAACTCGCGGAGACCGCCACATTCACGACCACACGCGTCGCCCGGTACGGCCGTACCGACCAGGTCCAAATCGCCGAGGTCCGCTGCCTTTGGTACGGCTCCTTCCACACCCAGACCGTCCGCGTCATCCTGATCCGCGACCAGGACACCGCCACCGGCTACGGCCTGGCCCTGGTCACCACCGACCTCGCCACCCCCACCGCGGCCCTGGTCACGCGATACGCCTGGCGGTGGTCCATCGAGACCGCCTTCGCCGAAGCCCGCACCCTGCTCGGCGTCGGACAAGCCCGCCACCGCTCCGAGAGCGCGGTCCGCCGCACCGTCCCGTTCGGCCTGTACTGCTACTCGATCACCGTCGTCTGGCACGCGTTGCACGGCCACCATCCCAGCGACGCCGCCGACCACCGCGCATGGGCCCCCTGGTACACCACCAAGACCGACCCGTCCTTCGCCGACATGCTCGCCAAGCTCCGCCGCGAGATCACCGCCGCCCGATTTCTCCCCGTCACCCCAGGCCAGCCGACAGGCGCCGAAATCCAGGCCGTCCACCAAGCCTGGGCCCAAGCAAGCCTCCAACACACAGCCTGATCACACCGACCCCGCGAGAACAGCGAAAGTCGAGTGACGACAGTTCAGCGGTCAATACCTCCCTGGGCACATGGTCCCCGGTGTGCATACGGGCGAACAACGTCAGAGACAGCGTGGACCGGTCCGCAGATGCCTGGCTGCTCTGATCCGATGGCTGACCACCGAGGAGAGGCCGCTTCGTGAACCTCGGCATCCCAAACACTCGGCCGCGATCGACGCCTTCATCCCACGATGCGAGAACGCATCATCCCTGCAGCGAGTTGCAGTGTGATCGATGTCACATCGTGACGCAGTGTGGCCTGGGCCGTCGCCAACTCCCACCAACTGGAACTTGAGATTGATGCACGTGTGGCCGAAACAGATTTCTGAAGTGAGTCAACACTAGGGAATGTTGCTGAACATCAGCAGTGCCTAACCAACTCCAGGTCGAGGGGGTGGGCGACCGGCTGAATTCATGCACCCCAACAGTTAACCTTCACGCCCTAATGGCCGAAATTCGCTCACGCGCCGGCACGCCTCACCCGAAACGCAAAAAACACATCGTATCCTGACGATTTGTCGCGTATGTCAATGGTCGGGGTAACTGCCAGTCACCCCGGAGCCATGCAAAGCCCAGCGGAAACGATCACGATTCTTTGCGTCGGGTAATATGTTTGCTCAGATTACGTCCACTACCTAGTGTGAGGCTTGACGCCCCGAACCTGCGACTCGCGCTCGGGGGATTGCCTCGTCGAATTGGCACTCCTGCGGGGGGAGGAGATGACGTGGTTGGGCTCGATGGCATCGATTTAAGGCTGAAGGGTGTATCCCTGTCGCTTGTCGGACGCATGGTCCTGGTTGAGGAAATCGCATAAGCAAGGCTGCCGCAGTTGTGACTTGTGCAGTGAGTATTGACTTTCCTGTACCCAACCGGATCGCTTTCGACATCGACCACAGGCCCGCTATGCCGGGAGCATTCAACTCTGGCTTCAGAATTCCGTGAACTCTGGCTACGGAGCCTGGGTACCGCATCATGCCTCCACTTGTAGAGTAGGGCTGTTCTCGCCCTTATGCCTTGAAATAGGTCGAATAGCGCCGCCTCATGGAATACTGATCGGCCCTTGGCGGGAATGGCTACGCGCGAGGACCACGACAGGTGGCGTTCACGCTCACTTATGCGGCCTTTCACCGCCGCCACAACCCACTCATACCGCCGAGTGCAGGGGTAGCGAAACCGCGAGGCCATGGCCACCGCCTGTACGCCACTTAACTGACTGGAAAACAAAAACGCAAGGAACATTTATGCATACAGCCTCTAAGCTCGGAGTCTTTACCGTTGCTGCTCTTCTCCTGGGCGGTACGGTGCTGGCGAGTACGGCGAACGCCGCCGACAAGCCGGTTCCGTCGAACAAGTCCGTCGAGATTGTGCAGTTCGCCGGTGGCCAGGGCCACGGACTGGCCTTGGACAAGAACGCGCCGGAAGGTACGAAGGAGACGCTGGAGTCCAACACCCTGGCTGCTGCCGCCACGGCGAACGTGTGCGGCGCGGGCTACACCATCTCTACCGGAGCATGGCGGTACGGCACCAACGGCACCACCTACACCTGGACCAACGGCACCTCGACCGGAGGCTCCTACTACGACAAGCCCATCTGTGCCGTGTTCTTCAACGACACAGGCTCCACTCGCTACATGGGCGTCCGTCTAAACGACAACTACACTTCCACCGCTGCTACCCAGGACTTCGGCTCCTACAGCACCTACGCCGGGCCCGTCTATCAGAAGCGCGGCTACTGCGGCACGGTGTACTCCTACATGAAGTCTTCTAGCGGCGCCGTCGTCATCGACAACGTTCAGACGGTCGGGTCCTGCAATTGATGAATAGGGATATGGAAGGAAGCGCTCGGACCTTCGTGGTCCGAGGGCTTCCTCTTCTCGCTGTCATGGTAATGATATGCGGGTGCTCCGGTTCTGGTCAGCCTGTGAACACACAACCCGAGCCTCATCCTTCAACTCGTGTGTCGGTGGCTGCCTCAGAAACGCCGCCTGTTCCGCAGAAGACTGATCCCACACCGTCATTTCATGATGAGGGATCCACTCGTGTGCTCACCTACGGCGATGTAGAAGTACGCGCAACACCGAATGCAATTGGTGTATATACGGCCATCGCTGTCACCAATACGAACGACAAACCGGCCAGCTACCAGATCAAAATCAGCATCGCCGACGGCGAAGGCTGGGTCGCCTACAACAACTTCCGGATCCAGAACGTGCAACCGGGAGCCATAGGACGTGACGCCACCGTGATCGGAGGAAAACATCTCGGTCCGATTCCCCAGCATCCGAAAATCTACGTTGACGAGTACACCCCCACAGTCAGCGACAGATAGGTGTGCTGTGTCCGCGGGGAGTGAACCAAGCCCCCAGCGCTCGGCTTGGCCTGGCTTGTTGCTGAGACACGATCGTATTGCCTGACGGGCCATGGCCATTCACTCCCTCACGACGTGTCCAGTTTCCGAGTCGGTTTCATCGCAGCACGGCATATGACCGGTCGCCTTGTGCTGGGGTCGCGTTCAGACTCCGCCGAGGAAAGCCCGGCGGCTGAGATCCCTCCGGCCAGCGACAACCCCGGAGCGGATCGTCCGTCCCAACCTGAGGAAGAGTGTGAAAAGGAAGAGATCGACAAGACCTTTGCGGGTGCCGGTCGTCGTCGCTGTGGCGACAGCACTGGCGATACCGCTGACCACCCCCGCGAGAGCGGCCGAACCGTCGCCCCCAAAGGCTGCCGCCCAGTACCAGGCCCCGAAATCCCAAGACGTCCACAAGCCGGAATCCGTCGCTCCCGGGAACCGGACCGAGCTGCTGGGCTCCCACTACAAGCAGTCCGCCGACACCGCGTTCACCACCTCCGGTGATGGAACCGGCTTCCACCTGCTAGTCGCCGACGAGGCGACCGGGTACGCGTGGAAGACCGCGGCAACCCTGTCCGAACCGCGCTTCGAAACCGACACCTGGATCGGTAGCTCGTGTCTGACCGCCTCCGGGAACCGCGCGGCCGTGGCCTACGCACCTCGCACCTTCACCAACAAGCCGGAGCTCATGGCTCGTGGCGCGTTCGCCGCCGTGGTGGACCTGACGACTGGCAAAGTCACCAAGTTGCCGCTCCAGGCATCCTTGGCCTACTTCAACCCCGGGTGCGGCGCGGGAGAAAAGGCCGTGTTCACCCAACTCTCCTACGAGGATAACCACGCGCAGCAGACCCGCCTGATCACCGTCGACGCCGCCACCGGCAAAGCCGGTGTCCCGGTCGTGTGCAACGGGCAGGTCTCCTCCGCCGTCCCAGTGGACGGCGGCGCCGTCGCTGCGCACGGCAACCGTGTCGTCAAGGCCAGCGCCAACGGCAAGTTGACGGAGATCGCCCGCACCACACAAACCCCGTTTTAATTCACCATCGACAAGGACGGCGGTCTGACCTACATCGACCGTACCCAGTCGAAGAACACCAAGAACCCGTCCACCGGTTACGCGCGGCATCTCGCCGCCAGCCAGCTCCGGACCAGGGGCGCCAAGCCCACCACGGTCGCCTCAGGCGCGCCGACGGGCTGGATCTGACCGCCACCGGCAGCGGCACGGTGTTCATCACCGGCAAGGCCGAAACGAAGGGCGATCTGCCCGCGACGGTGAAGAATCCCGGTGGCCTCCCCAAGGGGGCACACCTCTCCAGCCACGGCCATGCCGCGGTCACCACCGCGTGGGCGGACGGCAAGGACTCCCGAATCCGCCCGGAGGAGGCGCTGCGCCGCTGAGCGTGAGGAGCGCGGCTGGCACGCGCCACGCACGTGGACCACCTCATGTCACGTAGAGAAGGAAGACCCATGCACGTCCTCAGGCGAGCGACCGTCGCCACCACTGTCATGCTCGCGGCAGTCTCGCTCGGTGCCTGCTCCTCGTCCGGATCGGCATCCGACTCGGCGAAGGACAAGGCCCCGATCGACCGGGCTAACTGGCCTGCGGAGGTGCCCACTTCCGGGCTGGTCAAGGGCCTGGAGCTGCCGCTTGAGTCCTACCTGCCCTCCTACGCGGATCAGGTCGCCGTCGACACCGCGCTGCGCACCCTGCAGACGCGGTGCATGTCCGAGTACGGGCTGACCGTCGATCTGCCGCGTCCCGGCGTGAACCCGCCGCCCCACAGCAACGCCGTCTCGATCGAGCGGCGTTACGGCCTCAGCGACCGCGCACAGGCACAGAAGTACGGGTACGGGCTGCCGAAGGAGCTGACCCGGAGCCTCGCATCCGTCGAGGAGGGGCTTTCAGGCATCGAGGTGGAGGTCCTGACCGGGCGGAAGAAGCCCGAGTTCGCCCCGCCCAAGGGCGCCAAGGTCAGCGACGGCCATTTCGGCAGGGTCCCGGAGCCCGCGCGCGCCGAGCACAACGGAAAGAAGCTGCACGAGGGCGGCTGCGCCGGCTGGTCGAAGCGGCGGCTCAAGGTGAACGAGGAGGATGCGGGCTTTGTCTCCGGGCTCGCCTCGACAAGCCTCTCCGAGTCCCGGCCGCTGAAGCCGGTCGAGAAGGCTCTCAAGAGCTGGTCGGCCTGCATGAAGGACAAGGGCCGCAAGGCCGCCGATCCGTACCGGGCGATGGAGCAGGGCTACGCCGACGGCGACGGCACCACCAAGAACGCGATCGAGCTCGCGCTGGACGACATCGACTGCAAGGAGCAGACCCGTCTGATCGAGGTCTGGTTCAAGGAGGAGTCGGCCGTCCAGAAGCGGCTGATCAAGGAGAACAAGGACCAGCTTGCCGCCATCAAGAAGCGCATGGGCGAGGTCCTTGCGGCCGCGAAGGCAGTCAAGTAACCAGAGAGGGAACACAGTTGAGACAGATCCATATCCGTCTGCGCGTGCCGATCACCCTTGCGGTGACCACCGCGCTGGCGATACCGCTGAGCCTGCCCGCGCAGGCCGAGGAACCAAAGCCGCCCAAGAGCGCGGCGCAGGGGTGGAGCGACACCACCCAGCAGCAGAAGAAGCTCTCCCTGGAGCCCTCCGCGATCCCCGCGAAGGACCGCGCCGGCCTGCTCGGCAAGGGCTACGAGAAATCCGCGGACACCGCGGTCACCACGACCGGTGACGGCACCGGCTTCCACCTCCTTGCGGGCAAGGAGAAGGACGGCTACCAACTCCAGACGGTGGCCAGTCTGTTCGAGGACGGTTTCGCCTCGGACACCTGGATCGGCAACCACTGCGTCACCGAGTCCGGCAAGTACGCGGCCGTCTCGTACGCGCCGCGGATGTTCACCAACAAGCCCGAGCTGATGGTTCGCGGTGCCTTCACCGCGGTGGTCGACCTGACCTCGGGCGAGGTCACCAAGCTGCCGTTCCAGTCGTCGCTCGCCTACTTCTCGCCCGGCTGCGGCCAGGGCGATCAGGCGGTGTTCACCCAGCTCACCCATGACGGTGACGATAAGCAGCAGACCCGTCTGATAACCGTCGACGCGGCCACCGGCAAGGAGTCGAAGCCGGTCACGCTCGCCGGCCAGATCACCTCGGCGATCCCCACCGACGCGGGCATCGTCGCCGCCCACGGCAACAAGCTGGTACGGATCAACGGCGCGGCCGAGAAGACCCTGGCGTCCACCACCACGGTGCCGTTCCAGATCACCGCCGACACCGACGGCGGTATCACCTTCATCGACCGCGAGTTGGACAAGAAGGCGTCCGACGAGCCGGCCGCCTGGGCCAAGCACCTGGACCGTACGAAGGTGAGGCAGGGCAAGAAGGCCGAGCCCGTCACCGTCGCCTCCGGCGGGCTGCACGCCTGGGACCTGACCCGCTCGGCACGCGGCGAGGTGTTCGTCACCGGTGACGCCACGTCCAAGGCCCTGCCCAAGCGGGTGCACAACCCCGGCAAGCTCCCCAAGGGCGCGGCGATCTCCAGCCACGCCCAGGCGGCCCTGACCACCACCTGGTCCGATGGGAAGACCACCCTGGTCAACCCGGAGGACGCCGCCAAGCCGCGCCCCGCCCGTACGGCCCTGCGCGTGCTGGACTCGGGCAATTCCGTAACCCTCGACCTGCGCCCCGGCGTGCACCGCGTGGGCGACGAGGCACAGGGGCACGCCCTGTCCCCCGCTCTGCCCACCGGCGGCCCGGTCGACTCCGGCCCGGACATGGGCAAGAAGAGCACAGACGGCCTGTCCACGCAGACCGTCCGCACCCAGGCCCTCACCGCGCAGGCCGACAACCCGAGCGAGGGCACCGGGGAACGCTACTGCGCGGTGGCCCGCAACGACGTGAAGAAGCAGGCGTTCCAGCCCACTCCGCGCCAGGTCGAATGGGCCGTGGACCAGGCCGTCGTCGGCGAGCTGAACTTCTACCGGTCACCGAACTGGAAGAACACCGGTACCGGCGGCTACCAGCCCCAGGGCCTGTTCCCGCCGACCGTGCTCGCCGGTGACCCCAACGGCACCCTCGACAACGAGGACCCGGACGTCACCGACAAGTGGCACATTCCCGCGCAGGTGATGCTCGGCATCACCGCGCAGGAGTCCAACATGTGGCAGGCCACCCGCTTCGCCGTGCCGGGTGTCACCGCCAATTCCCTGATCGGCAACTACTACGGTGTCGACTACGCCGCCTCGGGCGAGCAGCTCGACCCCTGGCGCATCAACTGGGCGGACGCCGACTGCGGTTACGGCATCACCCAGGCCACCGACGGTATGCGCCTGGCGGGCAGGACCAAGCCGGGCGAGACCGCTCTGTCGACGCTCGCGCAGGAAGCCGTCGCCCTCGACTACACGGCGAACATCGCCGCCGGTGTGCGGATCCTGTCCGAGAAGTGGAACCAGACCTACAACGCCGGGATGAAGATCAACGGCGGCCACCCCAAGTGGATCGAGAACTGGTTCTTCGCCCTGTGGGCGTACAACTCCGGCTTCTACAACACCGCGGACTCCCAGGGCCACTGGGGCGTCGGCTGGACCAACAACCCGGCCAACCCGCTGTGGAAGGCCAACCGCGTCCCCTTCCTGCAGAACGCCACCAACCCCGCCGGGGACGACTACAGCCACGCCGCGCACCCGCAGGACTGGCCGTACCAGGAGAAGGTGATCGGCTGGGCGGCCCGCCCGATCTCGGCGATGTTCGCGCCCGGCGACTTCAAGGCCGGCTACCGCGCCGCGTGGTGGTCCACCAGCGCGGACCGATCCAACGCCAAGCCGCCGGTTGACCTGTTCTGCAACGGGTCGAACTACTGCGACCCGTCCAAGATCGGTGACAACGACTCCAACGACCAGGGCATGGGCGCCTGCACCGCCGACTCGGGCGACAGCGACACCAACCCGCACTGGCTGCACTGCTGGTGGCACGAGGAGATCACCAAGGACCAGTGGAAGGACTGTGAACGCCTCGCCGAGTGCGGAAACGGCGTGCACCGCTTCACCACGTCCTACGGCGAGCAGCCGGACGCCGGCTCATACCCACCGAACTGCTCCATCGGGTCCCTGCCCGCCCACACCTTGGTGGTCGACGACCTGCCCGACGGCACCATCCCCGCGGGAGCCGACGGCAGCCGCGGATGCGGTGCGGTGAAATCCAGCGGCACGTTCAACTTCACGTTCGTCCCGTGGGACACCCAGATGGATCTCACGCATGACGGGACGGACAACCCGACCACTGTCACCACGTATCCGGGGAAGATCGACACGCACCAGATCGGCGCGGGCTACGGCAACCACTTCTGGTTCACGCACACCCGCTCCCCGGAGTCCTATCCGGGCAACGCCTACCGTATGAAGGTCACGGGTACCTGGAAGCTGAACGCTCCGCTGACCAACACGACCCGCCAGGCGAAGATCTACGCGCACATCCCCGACCACGGGGCGCAGACCACCAACGCCGTCTACCGGATCCAGACACCCGAGGGGGAGGTGGAGGCGCCGATCTCGCAGACGGCGAACCAGGCCAACAAGTGGGTGGACCTGGGTGCCTACGAGTTCGGTGACCAGATCCCGGAGGTGCAGCTCGACAACTTCAACGGCGGCAGCGGGTCGGCGGACATCGCCTTCGACGCGGTGGCGTTCGTGCCGGGCACGTACAACGGCACGAAGCTGACCGGCAATATGACGGTCGACCCGACCGCTCCGGACCCGGCGCCGGTCGAGCCGAACGAGGACATCACCGACGGCCTCTTCTCCGCGGCCGGCAGCTCCCCGGCAGACACCGCCACGGCGGCGCCGAGGGCTATGGCCGCCACGAGCACCGCGTCATGCTCGACGGTCAACCACTCCCTCAGCCGCAAGCGCACCACCGCCTGTATCCACAGCGACTACGCGATGACGGAGATGTTGCACGGCGTACCGACCGGAAACGCGGCCTTCGACCTCTACACCACGTACTACCTCGACCCGCGTAGTGCCGAGTTCTCGCAGGTCACCACGATCCGGCTGAAGTTGATGGACGGTGCGGTGAGCACCGCTACCTTCGACTACGAGGCCAAGTGCCGCGGTTACTGCGTCGTCACCAGCGTCGACTGGAACGGGTCGAAGACCTTCGCCAAGGGCGACACGCTCCTGCGGACCGTTACTGCGCGGTTCAAGTGGACGCCCAGCGGCACCAAGAACACGATCACCCCGTACATGTCTTTCGGCGGTAAGGTCAACAGCGCTACGGTCGTGAATCCGTCCGAGTTCGAGAGCGCCAAGCTGGACATCCGTTGCGACACCGAGGTCTCCGGCGCGGGTACCGGCTGTGTGTTCTCCGGCTACAAGCCGACGTATGTCATGAACTCCAAGAAGTTCCCCGGGGCCGCGGCACACATCGACATGATGTGGCGCAAGACCAACATCAAGTGGGGCCAGCGCAGCAGCAGCAAGCCGCTCACCTACCTGGGCAACAAGATGTCCGTCGACGGTTCCGGCAAGATCCAGTCGGACCGCAACCGTCAGCTCATCTGCGCCAGGCAGTGGAAGGCCTACAGTGGCACCGGTGACTTCAGCGACATGTGGAGCCTGGAGTCAGGCACGCCACAGACCGACTTGAAGAGCTGTGATGAGTTCGTCTTCGCCAACGCGGCCCAGAGCGCCGGAAACTCCGCGGGCCCCAACCCCGTCGCCTACAGCGGCAAGGAGTGTGTGCAGACGTACCTCCGGCGCAACGCCGACGACACCATGACGCTCCATCTCCGCCCGGATGCCACGGCACCGACGTGGAAGGAGCCGTGTGGCCGGTCCTCGATGTCGAACTGGCAGAACACCCAGTCGATGCGGCCGTTCGGCGCCTTCATCAAGGAACAGCGCTTGATGGAGGACGACGACTACTGGCTCGACCTCGACGGATTCACCGCACCCACTCCGTAACCGGACTATGAGAAGTGCCCCCCGGCCGTTCTTCGGTGCCGGGGGGCACTTCTGTTTCACGGCGGCGCGGCCTCACGACCAGACAAGTCGCCCATCGACAACGGAACAGACCCGATGGTCCCCCGCGCCGATCCTCGTCAGCATCTCCGCCACGGAGTCGAAGTAGTGGGCCAATGACGCGTACTCGCCGGTGATCGTGGGCTCACCCACGAACCATCTGCCGATACGTCCGTCCGTCGCATCGATGAACTTCCCCGTCCAGGCGTCCTGATCCGACAGGAACGGGATCCACTCCTCGCGCCATTCGTCCCCACCGGACAAGGGGTGGTTCGCGTGGAGCTTCTCCATCGCCCGGATGCCCAGAAAGAAGCTCCCTTCGTCCGGGAACCCGGCGTAGCCGCAGCAGGCGACGTCGTCGTCCACATCGTCCTCGGGAAGATCCAGGTTGTTCTGCAGCAGCCACGCCCGCAGTTCCTGAGGCAATGAGACACCCATGCGCTCCTCGGCGGCCGCGAGCATCCGCTCCGGGGCCGGGCCGGGCAGGTCCGCGTGATCGGCCGGAGCATGCTCCCGGAGGAGATTCATTACGCGGGACCAGCTCTCCACCACACTCATTCCCTGCTGCCCCTCTCTGCACGGATTCGCTATGCCACTCAACGGGCTCACCCACTGTAGCCGGATGGCGATTCCCCGCCTGTGACTGACCGTCAGAGGCGACCTCCGGCGTGCGTCAAACGTGCGTCAAACATGCGTCACGCGCGTCGGATTTGCGTCAAGATATCGCCCGTAACGCACGTAGCGCACATAACGCACACTCGGAGAAACAGCAGGTCAGCGGCCCTTCTCAGCAGGCTCAAGAATCACCACGCACTCCACGTGGTGCGTCATCGGAAACAGGTCGAACGCCCTCAGCGTCCGCGGCCTGTAACCGTGTTCGCCGAAGTACGCCAAGTCCCGTGCCAGTGCCGCCGGGTCGCAGGCCACATAAGCGATACGGCGGGCGCCGAGGCTGGAGACGTACTCGACGGTGGTGCGGCCCGCGCCCGCGCGAGGGGGGTCGAGGACGACGAGGTCGGCCTCGGTGATTCCGGTGCGTGGGAGGACGGACTCGACCTTGCCCTGCTCGATGCGGACCCTTGGGAGGTCCTGGAGGTTGTGGCGGGCGTCCTCCACCGCGCGCTTGCCGGACTCGATGCCCAGTACCGCGCCCTTATCGCCGACGCGCTGGGCGATGGCGCCGGCGAACAGGCCGACGCCGCAGTAGAGGTCGAGGGCCGTGTCCCCCTTGCGCGGGAGCAGGCCCTGCATCACCGCCTCGACGAGGGTCTGGGCGGCCTTCGGGTGGACCTGCCAGAAGCCGCCCATGCCGACGCGGTAGGTCCGGTCGTCGGCGCGTTCACGAACGAAGGGGCGGCCGTGGACACGGTGGATGCTGCCGTCCCTCTCGTGGACGCGCAGGACCGAGACCGGCTTGTCCAACTCCACGATCGGGAGCCGGGCGCCGGGGCGCGGGGTGAGGATGACCTGGCGGTCCTGGGAGCCGGTGGCGGCGATGGCCTCGATCGAGGCCATACCGTCCCAGGTGCGCTGCTCGATGCCGAGTTCGGTCACACCGGGCGCTGCGATCATGCAGTGGTCGATCGGCTCGACCTCGTGGGAGCGGTGGCGGCGTAGTCCGGCCCGGCCGGAGGGGGTGACGGCGTACTGGACGCGGGTACGCCAGGCAGGCACCTCCCCTGCGGGCAGTTTGTCTCCCTCCGCGGGCATCACCGTGCCGTCCCAGCCGGCCTCCTCAGGTGTGAGGCCGGCAAGGCGCTTGAGCTGCTCCGCGATGACCTCGCCCTTGAGGCGGCGCTGTGCGCCCGGCTTGGCGTGCTGCCAGTCGCAGCCGCCGCATTTTCCGGGGCCCGCGAAGGGGCAGGGCGCCTGGACCCGGTCCTTGGACGGCTCCAGAACACGAACCGCGTCGGCACGCAGATAGCGGGAGCCCTCTTCGCCCTCGGTGACGCGTGCCACGACCCGCTCGCCCGGCAGGGCGTGCCGGACGAACAGCACCTGGCCCTCCGCCGTGCGGGCGATGCAGTGGCCGCCGTGTGCTACGGGGCCGATCTCGACCTCGTACTCCTCCCCGACGAGCGAAGACTCAGGTGCGTTCTGCATGGCGGGGAGGACTCCAAGGGCATGGGGTGCGGCTGCGACAGCCCACCAGTCTACGTGGCTGCGCGGGGGCCTCAGGCCTTGGTGCTGGGCTCCTTGGGCGCCTCGTTCACGGGGCCGCGGCGCACCGCGCCCGGGGCGTTCCAGTCCTGGCGCCTCTTGGCCCGCGCCTTCGCCGCCTCCGACGACTGGAGCTGGTACGGCACCGAGGTGACCATGACACCCGGGGTGAACAGCAGCCTGCCCTTGAGGCGCAGCGCGCTCTGGTTGTGGAGCAGGTGCTCCCACCAGTGGCCGACCACATATTCAGGGATGATCACACTGACCGCGTCACGCGGACTCTCGCGGCGCAGGTTCTTCACATACTCGATGATCGGCCGGGTGATCTCACGGTAGGGCGAGTCGAGGATCTTGAGCGGTACGTTGATGCCGCGCCGGTCCCACTCCGCCTTGAGGGCCTTGGTCTCCGCCGGGTCCACGTTGATGCTGAGCGCCTCAAGGCGGTCGGAACGCATCAGCTTGGCGTAGGCGACGGCCCGCAGCGTGGGGCGGTGGACCTTCGAGACGAGCACGATGGAGTGCACCCGGGAGGGGCGGGCGGTGTCGTCGGTCGGCTCGTCCGGGGCGGCGATCTCGTCGGCGACGCGGTCGTAGTGCTTGCGGATCGCCGTCATCGTCCCGTAGAAGATCACCATGCCGAGCAGGGCGACCCATGCCCCGTGGGTGAACTTGGTGCCGAGGACGACCACCAGCACCAGGCCGGTGAAGAAGGCGCCGAAGGTGTTGATCGCGCGGGAGCGGATCATGCGGCGCCGCTTGGCGGGGTCGCGCTCGGTCGCCAGATGGCGGTTCCAGTGCCGCACCATGCCGGTCTGGCTGAGGGTGAAGGAGACGAACACGCCCACGATGTAGAGCTGGATCAACTTGGTGGAGTCGGCTCCGTAGACCCAGACGAGCAGGATCGCGGCGCCCGAGAGCAGGACGATGCCGTTGGAGAAGGCCAGCCGGTCGCCGCGGGTGTGCAGCTGGCGCGGCAGGTAGCGGTCCTGGGCCAGGATCGAGCCGAGGAGCGGGAAGCCGTTGTACGCCGTGTTCGCGGCCAGGAACAGCACCAGGGCGGTAGCGGCGGCGAGCAGGACGAAGAAGAACGTGCCGCTGCCGAAGACGGCGGCCGCGACCTGGGAGATCACCGGGTTCTGGACGTAGTCGGAACCGACCGGGGTGCCGTTGCGGATCAGGTCCTGAGCCGGGTGTTCGGCCATCCTCACATCCGTGGCTATGGCCAGGCCGATGATGCCGCAGAACATCGTCACGGCGAGCGCGCCCATCAGCAGCAGCGTGGTCGCGGCGTTCCTGCTCTTGGGCCTGCGGAAGGCGGGGACACCGTTGCTGATCGCTTCGACACCGGTGAGCGCGGCGCAGCCCGAGGAGAAGGCGCGCAGCAGCAGGAAGACCATGGCGAGGCCGGCCAGTCCTTGTGCCTCGGGCTTGATCTCGAGGTCGGCGGTCGGGGCGCGCATGGTGTCGTCGAGGACGAGCCCCTTGAAGGCGCCCCACGCGATCATGATGAAGACGCCGGCGACGAAGACATACGTCGGGATGGCGAAGAGCTTGCCGGACTCCTTGACGCCCCGCAGGTTCATCAGCGTGAGCACCACGATGATGCCGATGGCGCAGAACACCTTGTGCTCGACCACGAACGGGATCGCGGAGCCGAGGTTCTCCACGCCGGATGAGATCGACACGGCGACGGTGAGCACGTAGTCGACCAGGAGCGCGCTGGCGACGGTGAGGCCGGCCTTGGGGCCGAGGTTGGTGTTCGCCACCTCGTAGTCGCCGCCGCCGCTGGGGTACGCGTGGACGTTCTGGCGGTACGAGGCGACGACCGTGAACATCAGGACCACGACGGCCGCTGCGATCCACGGGCTGAAGTGATACGCCGACACACCCGCGATGGAGAGGACCAGCAGCACCTCCCCCGGGGCGTACGCCACCGAAGACAGCGGGTCGGAGGCGAAGACGGGGAGTGCGATGCGCTTCGGTAGGAGCGTTTCTCCCAGCCGGTCGCTGCGCAGGGCCCTGCCGATCAGGATCCGTTTGAGCGGGTCGGTCAGTTTAGGCACGCAGAGGATCGTAAGGGCTCCGTATGGGGGACGCCCACTCACGGTCCCGTCCGGGCGCGTATCGGCGTCCGAACGCCACGTTGTGGTGGTGACCTGGTACGCAGGGCTACAGAGCGACCCTTGGTTCCGGGCGCGTACGCGCACACCGGTGCGTCGATGCGTTGGGATGGGTACCGCGGATGAGGGCAAGCGGGTAGCCGCGTCATAAGCTCGTCAAGAGCTGCGCCGGGTGCTGTTGCCCCGGCCATGGCCCAGCAGAGCCGAGAGAGAAGAGTGACCAGGGTGTTTGCGCAGGTCAGCCGGTTGACCAGGACTGCGGGGTAGATAGGTGCACATTGTCATCATGGGCTGCGGCCGGGTGGGGGCGGCACTCGCGCAGACCCTGGAGCAGCAGGGGCACACGGTCGCCGTGGTCGACCAGGACCCCACCGCCTTCCGTCGTCTGGGCTCCGGGTTCGGTGGGCGCAGGGTGACCGGTGTCGGCTTCGACCAGGACACCCTGCGCGAGGCGGGTATCGAGGAGGCCGGTGCCTTCGCGGCCGTCAGCAGCGGCGACAACTCGAACATCATCGCGGCGCGGGTCGCACGGGAGATGTTCGGCATCGAGAACGTGGCGGCCCGGATCTACGACCCGCGGCGCGCCGAGGTCTACCAGCGCCTGGGCATCCCCACCGTGGCCACAGTCCGGTGGACCGCCGACCAGATGCTGCGGCGGCTGCTGCCGTCCGGCGCCGAGCCGCTGTGGCGTGACCCGAGCGGCGGTGTGCAGCTCGCTGAGGTGCACACGTCACCGGCCTGGATCGGGCACAAGATCAGCAAGCTGCAGGAGGAGACGGGCGTGCGTGTCGCGTTCCTCACGCGACTGGGGGAGGCCGTGCTGCCGACGTCGCAGACGGTCCTCCAGGAAGGCGATCTGGTCCATGTGATGATGCGCACGGACGAGATCGAGAAGGTCGAGGCGGCGTTCGCCCAGGGTCCTGAGGAGGCCGGTCACTGATGCGGGTCGCGATTGCCGGGGCCGGCGCGGTGGGGCGTTCCATCGCGGGCGAGCTGTTGGAGAACGGGCACGAGGTGCTCCTGATCGACAAGGCGCCCACCGCCATTTCGGTGGAGCGGGTGCCGCAGGCGGAGTGGCTGCTGGCCGACGCCTGTGAGATCACATCGCTGGATGAGGCCGCCCTGCAACGGTGCAATGTCGTGATCGCGGCGACCGGTGACGACAAGGTCAATCTGGTCGTGTCGCTGCTGGCGAAGACCGAGTACGGCGTGCCACGCGTGGTCGCCCGGGTGAACAACCCCAAGAACGAGTGGCTCTTCAACGAATCCTGGGGCGTGGATGTCGCGGTGTCGACTCCTCGTCTGATGTCGGCACTGGTCGAGGAGGCGGTGAGCGTCGGGGACCTGGTCAGGCTGCTGCGTTTCAGCCACGGCGACGCCAACCTGGTGGAGCTGACGCTGCCGCCGGAGTCGGCGCTCGCGGGTGTTCAGGTCGGTGATGTGGCCTGGCCCGAGGACACTTCCCTGGTGACCATCATCCGCGGGTCCCGGGTGCTCACCCCGCACGGCGAGGAGACGCTGGAGCCCGGTGACGAGCTGCTGTTCGTCGCGGCGCAGGCCCGTGAGGAGCAGTTGGAGGACCTGCTGTCGGTACGCCGGGGGGACCCGGATTCCTCCAAGCGCTGACGCGACTCGCCGGCGCGGGCGCGTGATCGGATCGAGTAGGAGGGACGGGTCGCCCGTCCCTCCTCTCACACCACCGGACATGCGGGCCCGCATCCGGCGGTTCATCGAGCTGATCTCAGCCGTTGCCAGGTCGGCTTGAGCATGTGCAGACCCAGGTCGTCCCAGTAGGAGGTGGGCAGGGCCCGCTGGAGAACGACCGAGCCCGCGATCCGCCAGTACCCCTTGCTGCTGACCGCCCATTCACGGGCGGACCGCTCAGGGATCCCGAGCGCGCGCAGGTTCCGGCGTCTGGCCGCGTAGCGCTTCCATTCCTTCCAGCGGATCTGCCGCATCCTGCGGTGCAACCACTTGTCCAGCTCCTGGAACACCTTGGGGGTGTCCGCGAGCTGGAAGTAGCCCATCCAGCCAGTGGTGAAGCGGTTGATCTTCGCGATGCGTTCATCCATCGCGATACTCCACCGGCGCGAGCTCAGCTCCTTGATCCGCACCTTCCAGCGCGCGAGCGCCTTCGGATCGGCCCGGACTCTGACCTTCCCGCCCCGGACGAAGTAGAAGCCGAACCCCAGCATCGTCATGACGGAAGCTGGGACCACCTTCGACTTGTCCCGGTTGACCTTCAATTTCAGCCGCTGCTCGACCACGGTCGTGACCGAGTCGAGCACTCTGTGGGCGGCTCGTCTGCTCCGCACGAAGACGCGCACGTCGTCGGCGTAACGCACGAACCGATGACCGCGCTTGAACAACTCCCGGTCGAGGTCGTCGAGCATGATGTTCGACAAGACAGGCGAGAGCGGGGAGCCCTGCGGGGTCCCTTCCTCGCTCGGCTGTCTCACGCCGTCCACCATGATCCCGGCGTCCAGATACCGGCGAATCAGCCTCAAGACCTGGCGGTCACCGACCCTGCGCGCGACCCGTGCCATCAGGACATCGTGCTGAACCCGGTCGAAGAACCGGTCCAGATCAAGGTCCACGACCCACCGGTGACCGTCCTCGATGGCCCGCCGCGCGACCCGCACCGCCTGATGGGCGGACCGGCCGGGACGGAACCCGAAGGACGACCCCGAGAACTCCGGGTCGAAAATGGGCACGAGCACTTGCGCGATGGCCTGCTGGATCAAGCGGTCCAGCACCCGCGGCACCCCCAGCATCCGCTCGCCGCCGCCAGGCTTGCCGATGATCACCTGACGGACCGGCGCCGGCCGGTAGGTGCCCGCGTCGAGTTCACCCCGCACAACGGGCCAGTTGACGAGCAGCCACGGGCGAAGTTCCGCCGTGGTCATCCCGTCCACCCCGGGAGCACCCCGGTTCATCTCGACACGGTTGAGCGCCGCGAGCAGGTTCTCCTTCGAGAGCATCCACTCCCAAAGCGAGGACTCCTGATCGCGGTGAACGTCCTCCGTGGAGTGCGCCGACCGGCCACTGCGCTCCGCCGGGGCACTTCCGGAATGCACCGGTCCCTCCCCGGTCGGCACCGCCGAAGCGGTATTACTGCGGTCCACGTGACCGGCACGAGCAACCACCACATCACCCGTTCCACTCGATGTTCGGCCCTTCCCAGCCCGCCGTCCACGCGGCTCATCCCGGCTGGTACTACGGCCTCTGCTGACTTCTGCCCGGTCAGGCAGCACCTCCCGGCACAACCCGTCGGCGCGGCGACATCTTCAGCACAACCGACACCCGGACAGATCTCCCCAGGTAAGAACGATCAATGTCCCCAGATCCCCGCCGCGTCTACGCACTGGCCCTCTTGGCAGTGACGGGCATCGTCGTCCGTAGCCGACTCACCCAGACCAACACGCCTCATACGCGGTTCGTGTTCCTCGGTACCCAGGTCTCGCCTCGGGCTTCCTCCAGACCCCACCTCACGATGACGCCCTTGCCTCCGGCTCGGGGTTAGCACCACCTCTTCCCCCAGGGGACTTCCACCCCCAATCGATCGCCCATGCTGGGCGCACTACGGCGAGCGGCCCGGGGACTCACGTCCCCGGGCCGCTCCGCGTCCGGTGCCTCCTGCGGCTGACGCGTACGGGACGAGTGCGAGTACGCCCCGGGGCGAAGGCCCCGGGGCGTACTCGCGGCGAAATGACCTACAGCTCGTGGTCGCCGCGCGAGGCGGCCTGGCGCTCCTCCTCGGCACCCTCCGTGCGCTCCCGCTCCTCCATCTCCGCGAAGACGTCGATGGGCGGCGGGGCCTTCGCCAGGAAGACCCAGGTCAGATAGACCGCGAGCAGGAACGGCGGGATCTTCAGGGCGATCAGCACCCAGCCGAACTCGGTGGTGTCCGCCCACCAGTAGAGCGGGAAGAGGATGGCGCACTTGGCCAGCAGAATCAGGCCCCAGGCCCAGCTGGCCTTCGCGTACGCCTTCTTGCGGCCCGGGTTGCGGGTGCGCCAGGAGAGGTTCTCCTTGAAGACCGGGCCGAGGATGAGGCCGATCAACGGCACGCCTGCGAGGGCCGTGATGATGTACGCGAGTCCCAGACCCAGGGTGTACAGCATGCCCGGCAGGTAGAAGTCCTTGGCGTTGCCGGTCATCATCGCGAAGACCACGCCGAAGGCCACCCCGAAGACCCCGCTGAAGGCGTGCTTCACGGTGTCCCTGCGGATCAGCCGTACGACGACGAGCAGCAGCGAGATCGCCAGCGCGGCGATCGCCGCGATGTGCAGGTCCTTGTTGATCGTGAAGATCGTGACGAAGAGCAGTCCGGGCAGGACCGTCTCCACCATGCCCCGGACCCCGCCGAAGGCCTCGAACAGGGCCGCTTCGGTGACGGCCTTGCTGTGCTCCGGGCCGCCGTCTTCCTGGTCCTGCGCGGTCGGCTTGTCGAGGGACGTCACCTGCTACTCCTGTCCGAGCGGTCGCAGCTCGTATTTCGGGTTGAACAGCACACGCCGACCGTGGCTCATGGCGATCCGGCCCGAGGCGATCATCCTGCGGCCCGGCTCTATGCCCACGATCGAACGTCGGCCCAGCCACACCACGTCCAACGCGGCGGAGCCGTCGAACAGCTCCGCCTCAAGGGCCGGGACTCCGGCCCTCGGCCGCAGGGTGACCGTGCGCAAGGTACCAGTCACCTTCACGATCTGGCGGTCCCCGCAGTCGGAGATGCGCGTACAACCCGTCGCCTGAGAGTCCTCCCGGAGCTCCTCGGACTCAAGGTCCTGCTGGGAACTCGACAGACGGTCGAGCATCCGGCGGAAGCGGCCGGCAGGTTTGTCGCCATTCCCGGATCGAGACGCAGCACTCATACCGAAAGCGTACCGGGGAGCCCTGGCCTCCCCGTCATGAGCCGATCATGGCCGCTTCCGGCCCGCGCGCGCCGCACTGCGGCGGCTCAGCGCTCGAAGCGGTATCCCATCCCCGGCTCGGTGAGGAAGTGCTCGGGGTGCGAGGGGTCCGCCTCCAGCTTGCGCCGCAGCTGTGCCATGTAGACCCGGAGGTAGTTGGTCTCGGTGCCGTACGAAGGCCCCCACACTTCTTGGAGCAGCTGCTTCTGGCTGACCAACCGCCCCGTGTTGCGTACCAGGACCTCCAGGAGGTGCCACTCGGTCGGGGTGAGGCGCACGTCCTTGCCGCCGCGATTGACCTTCTTCGCCGCGAGGTCGACGGTGAACTGCCCGGTCTCGACCACGGCGATCCCGTCATCACCGCCACCGACCGGCTCGGCCCTTCGCACCGCGGCGCGCAGCCGTGCCAGCAGTTCGTCCATCCCGAACGGCTTGGTGACGTAGTCGTCGGCTCCGGCGTCCAGCGCCTCCACCTTCTCGTCCGAGGTGTGCCGCGCGGAGAGCACGAGGATCGGGACGCGCGTCCAGCCGCGCAGGCCCCTGATCACCTCGACTCCATCCATGTCCGGCAGCCCGAGGTCGAGGACGACGACATCGGGATGCCGGGCGGCGGCGAGCTGGAGCGCCGTGGCACCATCGGGGGCCGCGTCGACTTCGTACTTGCGCGCCTTCAGGTTGATCACGAGGGCGCGTACGATCTGCGGCTCGTCGTCCACCACAAGCACTCGGGTCATCGGTGCCTGCCTTTCGTCTCTCGTCTGCTTGTTCATGCGGCCGACCGATTCGGCCGATGAGGTCGACCGGATCAGCCGGTCGTCCGGACGGAGAGCTCGGGGGCCACAGGAGTGCCTCCGGGCGCCGCCCGGAGGGTCAGCACCATCGTCAGACCGCCACCCGGTGTGTCCTCGGCGGCCAGGCAGCCGTCCATGGCCTCCACGAAGCCCCGGGCCACGGCGAGACCGAGACCGGCGCCGGCACCACGCGGTGCGTCACCGTAGCGCTGGAAGGGCTCGAATATCCGCTCCTTCACCTCGTCGGGCACCCCCCGGCCGCGGTCGGCGACCCGTAGCTCGACACGGTCGCCCAGCGCGCTCGCGGACACCATCACGGGGCTCGCGTCGGGGCTGTACTTGGCGGCGTTCTCGACGATGTTGGCCACGGCACGCTCCAGCAACCCCTTGTCGACCCGCACCATCGGCAGCGTCTCGGGGATGTCAAGGCCGACCGCGGACTCGGGGATGCCGACAAGGGCCATCGGCACGACCTCGTCCAGGTCGATGTCGCGGATGAGGGGGGTGACCGTGCCGGTCTGGAGACGGGACATGTCGAGCAGGTTGCCGACCAGGTGGTCCAGCCGGTCGGCTCCGGTCTCTATGCCTTCGAGCAGCTCGGCGCGGTCCTCGTCGGACCAATCGACGTCATCCGAGCGCAGCGAGGTGACGGCCGCCTTGATTCCGGCCAGCGGGGTACGCAGGTCATGGCTGACGGCGGCGAGCAGCGAAGTGCGGATCTTGTTGCCTTCAGCGAGCTTACGGGCCTCCTCGGCCTCGTCGATGAGCCGTTGGCGGTCCAGGACCACCGCCGACTGGGCGGCGAACGCGCCGAGGACGCGGCGGTCCGCCGCGGGCAGCACCCGCCCTGACAGCGCGAGTGCCATATGGTCGCCGACGGGCATGTCCACATCCGCGTCCTCGGGCCGGGCGGCGGGCGCGGGGCCGACGCTGCCCGCGCACTCCCAGGGCTCCACATCGCCTGAACGCTCCAGCAGTGCCACCGACTCCATGCCGAAGGTCTCCCGCACCCGCTCCAGAAGCGCGTCCAGCGTGGTCTCGCCGCGCAGCACGCTGCCCGCGAGGAACGAGAGGATCTCCGACTCCGCGCGCAGCCGGGCGGCCTGGTGGGTGCGCCGGGCCGCGAGGTCCACGACCGAGGCGACCGAGATGGCGACCGCCACGAAGATCACTATCGCGACGATGTTCCGGGGGTCGGCGATGGTGAAGAGGTGGAAGGGCGGGGTGAAGTAGTAGTTCAGCATCAGCGAACCGACCGCCGCCGACGCCAGCGCGGGCAGCAGCCCGCCGATCAGCGCCGCCGCCACCGTCAGGGCCAGGAACAGCAGCATGTCGTTGGCGAGGCCGAGCTCCGTCCCGCCCTGCTGGATCCGGATGAGGAGGAGGGCGAGCAGCAAGGGGCCGGCGATGCCGACGAGCCAGCCGGCGATGATCCTGGAGCGGCCGAGCCGGGCACCCCGTGCGACCGGCAGTCCGCGGCCCTTGGCGGCCTCCTCATGCGTCACGATGTGCACATCGAGGTCGGGCCCGGACTCCCGGGCCACCGTCGCACCGACGCCGGGGCCGAAGACGTACTGCCAGGTCTTCCGGCGCGAGGAGCCGAGCACGATCTGGGTCGCGTTGACCCCGCGGGCGAAGTCGAGCAGAGCGGCGGGGACGTCGTCGCCGATCACATGGTGGAACGTGCCGCCCAGGTCCTCCACCAGGGTGCGCTGGACCGCCAGCTCCTTCGGGGAGGCCGACGTCAGCCCGTCGCTGCGCGCGACGTAGACGGCGAGGATCTCGCTCCCGGAGCCTTTGGCAGCCATCCGCGCGGCCCGGCGGATGAGGGTCCGCCCCTCGGGGCCACCGGTGAGTCCGACGACGATCCGCTCGCGGGCCTGCCAGGTGGTGCGGATGTTGTGCTCGCCGCGGTACTGCTGGAGGTACTCGTCCACCCGGTCGGCGACCCAGAGCAGCGCGAGCTCGCGCAGCGCGGTGAGGTTGCCCAGGCGGAAGTAGTTGGACAGCGACGCGTCGATCTTGTCCGGCTGGTAGATGTTGCCGTGCGCCATCCTGCGGCGCAGCGCCTGGGGCGCCATGTCGACCAGCTCGATCTGGTCGGCACGGCGGACGACCTCGTCGGGTACGGTCTCCCGCTGGCGCACCCCGGTTATCGACTCGACGACGTCACCGAGTGACTCCAGGTGCTGGATGTTGACGGTCGAGATGACATCGATCCCGGCCGCCAACAGCTCTTCGACATCCTGCCAGCGCTTGGTGTTCCGCGAGCCCGGCACATTGGTGTGGGCCAGCTCGTCCACCAGTGCGACGGCGGGTCGGCGCCGCAGCACCGCGTCCACGTCCATCTCCGTGAAAACGGTGCCCCGGTAGGCCAGCTCCCTGCGCGGGAGCTGTTCGAGACCGTGCAGCATGACCTGCGTCCGGGGACGGTCGTGGTGCTCCACGAAGCCGATGACGCAGTCGGTGCCACGCTCCACCCTGCGGTGCGCTTCGGAGAGCATCGCGTACGTCTTGCCCACGCCCGGTGCCGCGCCGACGTAGATGCGTAGCCTGCCGCGTGCCATGGCCTCATTGTCCTTCGATGACCGCCCCGGCGGGCGGCTGCGTCCACAGCGGACACCTGATGAAGCTACATCCATGAAATCCGCCGAAACGGACATCATGAGATGGCCATGGGCCCATTGACGCGATTCTGACGCAGTCGCGAGCGCTCGTGTGAACCCGGGCCGCACACGCCGATGGGCCGCACACCGCGAGCGGTGTGCGGCCCATCGCCACTGTCCGAGCTGCCTGACGCGTCAGCGCACCTCGGTGATCTCGGGTCCTCGCTGGAGCTGTCCCATCCCGCCGGAGAAGCGGGATCCTTCCTGCTCCTCCTGCTGGACGCCCTCCGGCACCATCTGGGCGTCGTTCGGGAGCTTGAGGACGATCGGATCGCGCGGCGCCATCGGGCCTTCGCCGCGGACGACGACCGTCTCCCGGAAGATCTGCTCCAGCAGTCCGGCTGCCTCGGGCTGTACCGCTCCCTGCCCGGAGATCACACCGCGCAGGAACCAGCGCGGTCCGTCGACACCGACGAAGCGGACGAGCTGGACGCCCCCGGTGCCGTCCGGCAGCTGCACCGGCACCTGCGCCCTGAGCTCCCAGCCCAGCGGGCCCTCGACCTCGTCGATGACACCTCCCTGCTGGGTGATGCCGGTGGCGATCTCCTCGCGGACCTCGCCCCAGATGCCTTCCTTCTTGGGCGCGGCGAACGCCTGAAGCTGGACAGCGCTGTCCTGCAGCACGACCGTCGCGGCGACGATCGCGTCGCCCGCGACCTCCACCCGCAACTCCATGCCCTCGACTCCCGGCACGAAGAGACCGCCGAGGTCCACTCGGCCCTCGCCGGGCTGGGGCGTCTCGGAGATGTCCCAGGGCCCGTCGGGCCTGGGCTCCGGCGGAAGGCTCACCCGGCGCGCTGCGTCGTCCTCAGCCGCGTCCTCCGTGTCGAGCTCGTCGACGACCTGCTCGGCCTCGCCCGCCACCTCATCGGCGGAACCGCTCTTCTTGCGACGTCCGAACACGTCACTGTCCTTCCCGGTCGGATACGACCGAAGCGTATCGATTCCCACCCTGTACGCCATCCACGCCTGACCCGCCCACGGCGGTGTGACCACCGGTGGACCCGAAGCCCCCCTCGGCCCGGGCCGATCCGGGAAGCTCCGCCACCTCGTGGAAGCGCACCTTCTCGACCTGCTGGACGACCAATTGGGCGATCCGGTCGAACCGCTCGAACCGCACGCTTTCGCGCGGGTCCAGATTGACCAGGATCACCTTGATCTCCCCACGGTACCCGGCATCCACCGTCCCTGGGGCATTGACCAGGGCGACACCGCACCGGGCCGCCAGCCCGGAGCGCGGATGCACGAAGGCCGCGTACCCGTCCGGGAGGGCGATGGCCAGCCCCGTGGGCAGGACCAGCCGCTCCCCGGGCGCCAGCTCGGCACTCTCCGTGGTCACCAGATCGACACCGGCGTCGCCCGGATGTGCGTACGCCGGGATCGGCACCTCGGGGTCCAAGCGCCGGATCAGTACGTCGACGGGGTTGTGCATCAGGGGTTCACCTCGAAGGCGCGGGCGCGCCTGACCTGGTCGGGATCGGCCATGACGGCCTGGATCTCCTGCGGGCGGCCGTTGTCGACGAAGTGGTCGACCTTGACCTCGATGAAAAGCGCTTCGGCGCGCACGGCGACGGGGCCCTCCGGGCCGCCGATCCGGCCTGTGGCCCGGGAGTAGATCTTCCGGCCGCTGACCGCGGTGACCTCGGCCTCCAGGAACAGCACGGTGTCCACCGGTACCGGCCGGACGAAGTCGGTCTCCAGCCGCCCGGTCACCGCGATCACCCGCAGCAGCCAGTTCAGCGAGCCGAGCGTCTCGTCGAGCGCGGTGGCCAGCACGCCGCCGTGAGCAAGGCCCGGGGCACCCTGGTGGGCGGGGCTGACGGTGAACTCGGCGGTGAGACTGACGCCTTCACCCGCCTTCGCCTCCAGGTGCAGCCCGTGTGGCTGCCCGCCACCGCAGCCGAAGCAGTGGTCGTAGTGCGCGCCGAGCAGCTCGCCGGGGGCGGGCGCTTCGGGGTGCCGTACCGGTGGTATGGCGTCGCCGGGAGGGGTCAGTGCAGTACTCACAGGCGCAGACCTTACCCGCGCGGGTAGCCACAGGTCGCGCCGTGCCAAGCTTGGGTTCATGCAGCCCTCCGCCGCCGCCCCCGACTCGCCCGCGACGCCGTCCTACGACGAGCGTCTCACCGCCCCCCGGTCCTGGTGGGCGATCACCGCCCTGGCGGCCCTTTCAGGTGGCCTGGTGCTGCTCCCGCTGGGCCCGGTGGCCATGCTGGCCGGACTGATCGGGGTGGGCGCGCTCGCGGCCGCGGCAGTGAGTTCCTACGGGTCGGCGCGGGTCCGGGTGGTGGCCGGTTCGCTGGTGGCCGGTGACGCTCGGATCCCGGTCGAAGCGCTCGGTGAAGCGGAGGTGCTGGACACCGATGAGGCCCGTGCCTGGCGCTCGTACAAGGCGGATCCGCGCGCTTTCATGCTGCTGCGGGGCTATGTGCCGACGGCGGTGCGGGTGGCGGTCACGGACCCCGATGACCCCACGCCGTACGCATACGTCTCGACCCGGCACCCGCAGGCTCTGGTGGACGCGCTGGACGCGGCACGGGCCTGACCTCCGACTGCGCACGGACGTCGGTTCCGTCCGGTCAGCCGTTCTCCAGCTCCCTGCGCAGCTCCGGCGGAAGCTCGGGGGGCAGCTCGCCCGTGGGCTTCTCCAGCCGCGGCAGCTCGGGCAGCGCATCCCAAGGGACCTGGTGCTTGCGCAGGTCCTTCCTGATGTGCTCGGCGAGCTTTCTGGTGTCACGCCTGTTCATCACCGCGCCCACGGCGGCACCGATCATGAACGGCATCACGTTCGGCAGGTTGCGGACCATGCGCTTCATGATCTGCTGGCGCAGCTCGCGCTTCATCTGGCCGCCGAGTGCGGCATTCATCGTCGTCGGCTTGGTCACGTCGATGCCCCGCTCCTCGGACCACGAGGTCAGATAGGCGGTGGCGCGCTCCCTGACGTTGCCCGGCGGTCGCAGACCGTAGACCTCGTGCAGCTCGGCGACGAGCTTCAGCTCGATCGCGGCGACACAGACGATCTCCGTGGCCAGCTCGGCGGGCAGGGCGGGCGGCACGGGCAGCATCGCCGCCGCACCGACTCCGGCGCCCACGGTGGAGCTGGCGTTGGCAGCTCCCGCGATCAGTTTGTCGGCGATCTGGTCGGGGCCGAGCCCTGGGAAGTGGGCCCGGAGCGTGGCGAGGTCGCGTACCGGGACACGCGGAGCGATGTCGATGACCCGGTCGGTCAGCAGGCCCAGCAGGGCCTTGCCGGCCTCGCCTGTCCTGCGGACGCCGCTCCTGACGGCGTCCAGCCGCCGGTGCCGCGACACGGGCACCGGCTGTCTGGTGGCCTCGAGCGAGGCCGGGAGGCCCCGCTCGTCGTCACGTGCGTCACCCGGGGAAGGCGGGTGGCCGGCATGGCCGTGACCCGCTGCATGGGGCGCCGCAGCACCCTCCCACGGCTCCGGAGCGTCGTTCCGGGTGTGCCCGGACTCCGGAGACCCCGAGGCACCCTTGCGTCGGAAGCGGTGCTTCCCGAAGGGCTTCCCGGAAGGTGTCCCGCCAGCCACGGCAGCTCTGCCTCAGTCGCAGTCGCGGCAGATCGGCTGGCCGTTCTTCTCACGGGCCAGCTGACTCCGGTGGTGCACCAGGAAGCAGCTCATGCAGGTGAACTCGTCAGCCTGCTTGGGCAGCACCCGGACGGCCAGCTCCTCGTTGGAGAGGTCTGCTCCGGGCAGCTCCAGACCTTCGGCGGCCTCGAACTCGTCGACGTCGACGGTGGACGTCGACTTGTCGTTCCGACGAGCCTTGAGCTCTTCGATGCTGTCCTCGTTGAGATCGTCATCGGTCTTACGTGGGGTGTCGTAATCGGTTGCCATGTCGCTCTCCCCCTCTGGGTGTCTGCGGTGTCTCCAGCGCACGTAACGCGTGAGAGGCCGGACTTGTGCCCGACCTGAGGCGGAGATTTTGCCTCACATCAAGGTCTGTTACTCAATCGACACCCAACCGGACCCCTCAAGAGTGATCAGGTTGGATGGCGATCGGGACCGTACACGGTCTTGAGGTCGCACCACATAGGCGCCACCCCGTGTACTTCCCGTGATAGGGACCCCTGAAAACCAGGACTTTTCCCGGCTTTCCGCGGGTTTTCGCTCACGGAGCGTAGACGGCCGGAAAACTACCTCTGTGAGCGATCACACACGCGGCCCGGGGGGTTGAGTCCCGAAAATTCCGCGTAAAGCGAACAGGGGTGTTCTCCCGTCCAGCAACGCGCCATGCAGCGAAGCGCAGGCTTCGGCATCGCTGCCGCCGTCCCGCACCGGCCGTGTCAGACGGGCAGGGTCACCCGCATCACGAGGCCGCCGCCCTCGCGCGGCTCCGCGATGATACGGCCCCCGTGGGCACGCGCCACGGACCGGGCGATCGACAGGCCGAGACCGACTCCCTTGTCGCTGCCGGTGCGCTCCTGACGCAGCCGCCGGAAGGGCTCGAAGAGGTTGTCGATCTCATACGCCGGGACCACAGGACCCGTGTTGGACACCAGCAGCACCGCCTGGCCGTGCACGACCTCGGTGGTCACGGCCACCCAGCCGCCGCCGTCGCCTTCCGGGACGTTGTAGCGCACGGCGTTCTGCACCAGGTTGAGGGCGATCCGCTCCAGCAGCACCCCGTTGCCCTGGACGACCGCGGGTGCCCGCCGCCCGCGGAACTCGATGCCCTTGGCTTCGGCCTCGCCGCGCGCCTGGTCGACGGCCCGGGTGGCGACCTCGGCGAGGTCGACCGGTTTGCGCTCCACGATCTGGTTCTCGCTGCGCGCGAGCAGCAGCAGGCCCTCCACCAGCTGTTCGCTGCGCTCATTGGTGGCCAGCAAGGTCTTGCCGAGCTGTTTGAGCTCTTCACCGGCACCGGGATCGGAAAGATGGACCTCCAGCAGGGTGCGGTTGATCGCCAGCGGTGTGCGCAGTTCGTGCGAGGCGTTGGCGACGAAACGCTGCTGGGCAGTGAAGGCCCGCTCCAGCCGCTCCAGCATCTCGTCGAAGGTGTCGGCCAGCTCCTTCAGCTCGTCGTCCGGGCCGTCCAGCTCGATACGCCGGGACAGGTCGGAGCCCACCACACGGCGCGCGGTACGCGTGATCTTCCCGAGCGGGGACAGGACCCGACCCGCCATCGCATAGCCGAAGGCGAACGCGATCACGCTCAGGCCGACGAGGGCGAACAACGAGCGGGTGAGGAGCTCGTCCAGGGCGTGCTGGCGCTGCTGGTTCACGCAGGAGTTCACGAGCTGGTTGAAGATCTCGGTCGAACTCGGCGGGGCGTCGGGGAATTTGCATACCTCGCTGCTCACCTCACCCTTCTCGATCTTGAACGGCAGTTCGCTGTCCGGCTGCAGCGCCTGCGCGGCCAGCAGGTAGATGATCAGGAGCAGCAGGATCCCTGCGATCAGGAACATCCCGCCGTAGAGCAGCGTGAGCCGTATCCGGATGGTCGGCCGGAACCAGGGGCTCGCCTGCTCACCGGGGGCCCAGGTGGGCTTCGGGGGCGCCGCGGGGGGCGCGGGTGCAGCGGCCACGGGTCAGATCCGGTAGCCGGAGCCGGGGACCGTGACGATCACGGGCGGCTCACCGAGCTTGCGGCGCAGGGTCATGACGGTGACCCGTACGACGTTGGTGAACGGGTCGGTGTTCTCGTCCCAGGCCTTTTCCAGCAGCTGCTCGGCCGACACGACCGTGCCCTCGCTGCGCATGAGCACCTCCAGTACGGCGAACTCCTTGGGGGCGAGCTGGACCTCCCTGCCGTCGCGGAAGACCTCGCGGCGGTTGGGGTCCAGCTTGATTCCGGCACGCTCCAGTACCGGGGGCAGCGGCACCGTCGTGCGGCGCCCGAGGGCGCGCACACGGGCGGTCAGCTCGGTGAACGCGAACGGCTTGGGAAGGTAGTCGTCCGCACCCAGCTCCAAGCCCTCCACACGGTCGCTGACATCTCCGGACGCGGTGAGCATCAGCACCCGGGTCGGCATGCCGAGTTCCACGACCCTGCGGCAGACGTCGTCGCCATGGACCAGCGGGAGATCGCGGTCGAGCACGACGACGTCGTAGTCGTTCACCCCGATGCGCTCGAGGGCCGCGGCGCCGTCGTACACGACGTCCACCGCCATGGCCTCCCGGCGCAGCCCGGTGGCCACCGCATCGGCGAGCAGTTGCTCGTCCTCGACCACGAGTACGCGCACGTGGCTGGTCCTTCCTCTGGATCCCGGTCCCGAGCACCCGCCCCATGACGCCGACCATGCGCGACCGGACGCGACCGGGCGTGACGGACATGTTCTGGGCAGGGGTGCCGTAGTGGACGCACTGACTGTGTCCCTCCATCCTGCCCCCTTACGCGCGTAAACCGGATGTAAGTCACGAGGTCCCTCGTGGGCCCGGGTTCAGGCGGCGGGAACGGTCCGGACAGGGCGTCCGGGAATTGTCGGGATTCCCTGAACAGTTGAGGTTTCCCGACGGGTGAGCCTGGGGAGGACGAGGTCACACCCGCGATCACGCCATGTACGTGGCTTGCCACACCCCGCTCTCTGTCCCCCAGGGAAGGGGCGTGATCAACCCGCCGTAGGCACACCCCCGTGCCATCGACCCACGACGAGGGGGCGCGACCATGGACGCATTCACCACAGGACTCCTGCACCGCATCAGGACCACGGAAACCGACCTCACGCGGGCCCGCGAGACGGGCGACGACTTCCTCGCGGAGGTCGAGCAGGCCGAGCTGGACGACCTGCATCGGCTCGCCGCCGAGCACGGCGTGGAGGTCGGCGCCGCGCGCGCCTGACGCCCACGGGTAGGGCCGAGGGCCCGGCATCGCGACACCATCCGCGATGCCGGGCCCTCGCGCGCGTGCGGGTGTGCGCCGGACCGGGAGCAGGCGTCCGTGCCGGGCGGCGGCCGGAGTACCGGACAGACCGGGGCTGCCGCGCCGGGCGGGAGCAGGAGCCACCGCGCCGGGCAGGGGCTGCCGCTCCGGATGGGACCCGGGGGCGGCTCAGTCGTGCCAGGCGCCCAGCTCTTCGAGCAGGAGCTGCAGCGGTTCGAAGACCCCCGGGGTGGCCGCGACCGTCAGGTCACCGGAAGGCCCCTCCCCCGGGCGGGCGCCGGTGAGGACGCCCGCCTCACGCGCGATGAGATCACCGGCCGCGAGGTCCCAGGCGTGCAGTCCGCGCTCGTAGTAGCCGTCCAGACGGCCCGCGGCGACGTCGCAGAGGTCGACGGCCGCCGAGCCGCTTCGCCGGATGTCCCTCACCCGCGGGATCAGCCGGAGGGCGACCTCCGCCTGGTGGCTGCGGACGGAGTGGACGTAGTTGAAGCCGGTCGCGACCAGCGCCTGGTCCAGCTGGGGCGCCGGCCGGCAGCGCACCCGCCGCTCGCCGCAGTGGGCCCCTCGGCCGCGCACGGCGTGGTACGTCTCACCGCGCATCGGGATGTCCACGACCCCCACCACGGTCTCGCCGTCCCGTTCGGCGGCGATCGAGACCGCCCAGGTGGGCAGGCCGTACAGGTAGTTCACCGTGCCGTCCAACGGATCGATCACCCAACGCACCCCGCTGGTACCGGGTGCCGATGCGCCCTCCTCGCCGAGGAAGCCGTCATCGGGGCGCCGTTCGGCGAGGAATCCCGTGATCAGCTTCTCCGCCGCGATGTCCATCTCCGTGACGACGTCGATCGGGCTGGACTTGGTCGCGGCGACGGCGAGATCGTCCGGCCGTCCGTCACGCAGCAGTGCGCCCGCACGCCGTCCGGCCTCCTGGGCCAGGGACAACAGTTCGTCGAGCAGGGGGTCGGTCACAAGGTGCTCCCTCATCGGTACGGGTGCCCGCAACGACACGGACGCGCGTGCCACGCGGGCGGACGGCTCAGGCGTACGGGCTGTCGGCGCCCGCGGCCGCGGGCCGTTCCGAGCGAGCCGGGCAGCAGCCGATCGGGCAGAGGTCGTGCGACGGCCCGAGCGCACCCAGCACGCATCGCTCCACCACCGCGCCCCGCTCTGTCGCCGCCCGCTCCAGCACCAGGTCCCGTACCGCCGCGGCGAACCGGGGGTCCGCACCCACCGTTGCCGAGCGGCGCACCGGTAGTCCGAGCTCGGCCGCCTTGGCGGTGGCCTCGGTGTCCAGGTCGTACAGCACTTCCATATGGTCCGACACGAAGCCGATCGGGACCATCACGACCGCCGGCGCCCCGGCCCCGTGGAGCTCCTCCAGGTGGTCGCAGATGTCCGGCTCCAGCCAGGGGATGTGCGGCGCCCCGCTGCGCGACTGGTAGACGAGCCGCCAGGGGTGCTCGACACCCGTCTCCTCGCGCACCGCTCCTGCGATCACGCGGGCCACGTCGAGGTGCTGCTTCACATACGCGCCGCCTTCCCCGTGCTCCCACGCGGGTCCGGACGCGTCCGCCGCGGCGTCCGGGATGGAGTGGGTGGTGAACGCCAGCCGCGCCCCGGCCCCGAGCTCTTCGGGAAGGTCCGCCAGCGCGGCGAGGACACCCTCCACCATGGGGCCGATGAAGCCCGGGTGGTTGAAGTAGTGCCGCAGCTTGTCCACCCGGGGCAGCGGCAGCCCCTCCGCGTCCAGTGCGGCGAGCGCGTCGGCCAGATCCTCCCGGTACTGCCGGCAGCCCGAGTACGAGGCGTAGGCGCTGGTGGCGAGCACCGCGACGCGCCTGCGCCCGTCCAGCACCATCTCGCGCAGGGTGTCGGTCAGATACGGCGCCCAGTTGCGGTTGCCCCAGTAGACGGGCAGGTCGAGACCGGCGGCGGCGAAGTCGGCGCGCAGCGCGCCGAGCAGGGCGCGGTTCTGGTCGTTGATCGGGCTGACCCCGCCGAAGAGGAAGTAGTGCTGCCCGACTTCCTTCAGTCGCTCCTTGGGGATGCCGCGGCCCCGCGTCACGTTCTCCAGGAACGGGACCACGTCATCCGGACCCTCGGGGCCGCCGAACGAGAGCAGCAGCAGGGCGTCGTAGGGCGCGGGGTCGGGCGGAGCGGTGTCCAGGGTGTCCAGCTGTTCGGCCATGATGCCGATCCTCCCACTCCGGCACCGTGCTCCTCTCCCCTGCCCAGGGTCCCACCAGGGCACCCACGCTGGAGTAAGGGTTACCTAACACGTAAGCTGTTCCAGCCGCCCAGACGCCTTACGGAGCGCCCCGCGCCCGTCCACTCAACCACCCGACGGAGCGCCCCGTGCCCAGCCCCTACCGCGCGATATTCGCCCACCCCGGCACCATCGCGTTCTCCACCGCCGGGTTCCTCGGCCGTATGCCGCTGTCCATGATGGGCGTCGGCATCGTGGTCATGGTGTCCCAGCTGACCGGGCGCTACGGCATGGCGGGGGCCCTCTCCGCGACACTCGCGCTCTCGGCGGCGGTGCTCGGCCCGCAGGTCTCCCGGCTGGTCGACCGGCACGGCCAGCGGCGGGTGCTGCGTCCCGCACTGCTGGCGTCGGGCGCCGCGGTGGCGGGACTGCTGATCAGCGCCCGGCAGGACGCTCCCGACTGGGTCTTCTTCGTGTTCACCGCCTGCGCGGGCTGCATCCCCAGCGTCGGTGCGATGACCCGGGCCCGGTGGGCCGCGATCCACCACGGAATGCCGGAGCGCCTGCACACGGCGTACGCCTTCGAGTCGATCGTGGACGAACTGTGCTTCATCGTGGGCCCGATCGTCTCCATCGGGCTGTCCACCATCTGGTTCCCAGAGGCCGGTCCGCTGATCGCCGGGGTGTTCCTGGTGATCGGCGTGCTCTGGCTGACGGCGCAGCGCGCCACGGAACCCCCGGTGCATCCGCGCGAGGAGCACACCCGCGGTTCGGCGCTGCGCTCCCCCGGCCTCCAGGTGCTGGTGGTGACGTTCGTGGCGATGGGCGCAATCTTCGGCTCGGTCGACGTGGTGACGGTGGCCTTCGCCGACGAGCAGGGCAGCAAGGCGGCGTCCAGCCTGGTTCTCGCGGTCTACGCGCTGGGCTCCTGCCTCGCCGGGGCGGTCTTCGGGCTGTTGCGGCTGAAGGGCGAGCCGTCCCGCAGATGGGTGCTGGGCGTATGTGCGATGACCGTGAGTATGATCCCCCTCCAACTGGCCGGGAATCTCGTGACCCTGGCCGTGTCGCTCTTTGTCGCGGGCCTGGCCATCGCACCGACGATGGTGACCACGATGGCCCTGGTCGAAGCGCACGTACCACGCACCAAGCTGACCGAGGGCATGTCCTGGACGGGCACCGGCCTCGCGGTCGGTGTGGCACTCGGCTTGTCGGCCTCGGGGTGGATGGTGGACGAGCACGGGGCAGGCGCGGCGTACGCGGTGCCCGCCGTGGCGGGAGTGCTCGCGGTCGTGGTCGCGTTCCTGGGGTACCGCCGGCTGCGGAGGCCGGTGCCGACGCGGGAGGGGCAGCATGACGGGCACAGCCACGACCAGCAGCACGGGGAACGCGTGGCGTAACTGGGCGGGGACGGTGACGTCCCGACCGGTGCGGGAGGCCACCCCGGCCACCGCCGATGAGCTCGCCGCCGCCATACGCTCGGCGGCCGAGGACGGGCTGCGGGTGAAGACGGTCGGCACAGGCCACTCGTTCACCGCGATAGCGGCGACCGACGGCCTGCTGGTACGACCGGACCTGCTCACCGGCATCCGCCGGATCGACCGTACGGCGATGACCGTGACCGTCGAGGCGGGCACGCCGCTCAAGCGGCTCAACGCCGCGCTCGCCCGTGAGGATCTCTCCCTCACGAACATGGGCGACATCATGGAGCAGACGGTCGCCGGCGCCACCAGCACGGGCACCCATGGCACAGGGCGCGATTCCGGGTCGATCGCCGCACAGATCAGAGGGCTTGAGCTGATCACCGCGGACGGTTCACTGCTGCGCTGCTCGGAGAAGGAGAACCCGGAGGTGTTCGCCGCAGCCCGGATCGGGCTCGGCGCCCTCGGCGTCATCAGCGCGATCACTTTCGCGGTGGAACCGCTCTTCCTGCTGACAGCACGCGAGGAACCGATGACCTTCGATCGGGTCACCGCGGATTTTGACGAACTCAGCACGGAGAACGAGCACTTCGAGTTCTACTGGTTCCCGCACACGGACAACTGCAACACCAAGCGCAACAACCGCAGCGCCGGCCCCGCCGCACCGCCCGGAGCGGTGAGCGGCTGGTTCGAGGACGAACTGCTGTCCAACGGCCTCTTCCAGATGATCAATTCACTCGGGCGGGCGGTCCCGGCGACGATCCCGCCGATCGCCAAAGTGGCCAGCCGCACCCTGTCCGCCCGTACCTACACGGACATCGCCTACAAGGTCTTCACCAGTCCCCGCAGGGTGCGCTTCGTGGAGATGGAGTACGCACTGCCGCGGGACGCCGCGGTCATGGCGCTGCGCGAGGTCAAGGCCATGATCGAGCGTTCACCCCTGCGCATCAGTTTCCCCATCGAGGTCCGCACCGCCCCGGCCGACGACATCGCCCTGTCGACGGCGTCGGGGCGCGACAGCGCCTACATCGCCGTGCACATGTACAAGGGCACGCCTTACCACTCCTACTTCACCGCGGTCGAGCAGATCATGACCGCGCACGGCGGCCGGCCGCACTGGGGCAAGATCCACACCCGGGGCGCGGAGTACCTCACGGGTGTGTACCCGCGGTTCGGGGAGTTCACCGCCCTACGCGACCGACTGGACCCCGGACGGGTGTTCGGCAACGACTACCTGCGGCGGGTCCTGGGCGACTGAGGCCGTCACCGGAGAGTCGATGACGCCGTGTCACCCGGTTCGTCCTGCGCGGGCTCACCGGCCGACGGCGGCAAGGGGGAGCCTCCTCCGTCCGGGGAGGCCGACCGGGTCGGGGCCGGGGACTGCGACGGAGAACCGGTGTCACGGTCACCCGGTGCCGGGCTCGTGGAGCCGCTCTCACCCCGCCCCGGACCGGTGTGGTCGCCGGAAGGACCGGGCGAGGAGCCGCGTCCATCGTCCTGCCGCCGCCGCTCCGTCGCCCCGTCCGCCGGAGGCGTTCCGTCGTCCGCACCGCCACCACCGCCACGCCCCGCGCCGCCGCCAGAGACGACCGACCCCACCGTCGTACCCCCTCCGCCGCTCAGGTCCCGACCGACCGCCACCTCGTATGCGGTAATACCGACCATCGCCACGACGAACACGACCACCGCGGCCGACAACGGCCGCTTCCAGCCACGCAACCGGGTGCCATGGACGGTCGGCTCGCCGAACTGCCCTTCGGGCCGTGCTTCGCGAGGGGGACGGTGCGACCGGCGTGGACCCGGTCCGGCCCCCGCCGCGACATCGCGTATCTGTTCGCCGGTTCGCCGGAAAAGGTGCTGGAGCACGGTGGCACCACACGTGGCGACGACGCTCACCACACCCGCTCCGACGATGGTTCCGTAGACCCCGAGGCGGGAGGCCAGCACGGCCGCCGCAACGGCCGCGAGTGCGCTGCCCGCCACCTGGGGAACGCTCAGATCGAGCCGATGCTCCTTGTGTTGTGCCGTTCTCGGCTTGTCGCCGTCCGGCTTCGGATCGATCTCCAGCCTCTGCTTACCCATCTGCCCCACCATGCACCAAGATGGGACATAAAGGCGAAACCGATGATTCCACTTCCGGGAATCCTGTGAAGATTGATACCGGCCGTTTTCGGGTAGACGACTCAACTCCCGCACTCCGCCATAAGTTCGGCGGCGCGGCGGTCCACCCCCGTGGCCCGAATGGAGTACTGTGGCGAGCCCTGGGACCGGTCGCCTCACGGGTGCCCGGACCTCGGGAGGGGGCCGAAAAGCGGCACTCGAAACCGGCGGCGCCGCGGCACCGCACGGTGGCCTGTTGTCCAGCGTGACGAAATCCGTCACGCTGCGTTGCAGACAGGTAACCGTGCCATGACGGCGATCAGGGCCCGTGCCCGACACGCCGGGCAACTCGGCAAGGTTGTGGCAGGCTGCACCCGGGCAGGCCACA
Source organism: Streptomyces sp. SCSIO 30461 (assembly GCF_037023745.1). NCBI lineage: Bacteria > Bacillati > Actinomycetota > Actinomycetes > Kitasatosporales > Streptomycetaceae > Streptomyces > Streptomyces sp. SCSIO 30461. Next base: position 2,216,487 of record NZ_CP146101.1, on the reverse strand, counting down.
CTCGACTAGCGGAAGCAGCGACGCACGTGACGTCGGCAGGCACCACCCGGGAGGTCCCCATGCCCGAACTGCGTGTCGTGGCCGTCTCCAACGACGGCACACGACTGGTGCTGAAGGCTGCGGACAGCACGGAGTACACGCTTCCCATCGACGAGCGGCTGCGCGCCGCCGTCCGCAATGACCGCGCCCGCCTCGGCCAGATCGAGATCGAGGTGGAGAGCCACCTCCGGCCGCGCGACATCCAGGCTCGCATACGAGCGGGTGCCTCCGCGGAGGAAGTCGCACAGCTCGCCGGAATCCCGGTCGACCGCGTGCGTCGGTTCGAAGGCCCCGTGCTGGCCGAGCGCGCGTTCATGGCGGAGCGTGCGCGCAAGACGCCCGTGCGCCGCCCCGGGGAGAACGCCGGCCCCCAACTCGGCGAGGCGGTGCAGGAGCGGCTGTTGCTGCGCGGCGCCGAGAAGGACTCCGTGCAGTGGGACTCCTGGCGCCGCGACGACGGCACCTGGGAAGTACTCCTCGTCTACCGGGTCGCGGGGGAACCGCACTCGGCGTGCTGGATGTACGACCCGCCACGGCGGCTCGTCCAGGCCGTGGACGACGAGGCGCGCGCGCTGATCGGCGAGACGGACGACGCGCTCGCCGTCGCCCAGGAGCCGACCTTTCCCTTCGTCCCGCGTATCGCGCGACTGCCCCGCGACCGGCCGCTCGACCGTGGTATGGACCGTGCGCTGGACCGCGCCCTGGAGCGGCCCACCCCGGTGCCGGCCGCCGGTGAGCCGGAGGAGAGCGGGCGCGACTCCCTGACCAGCCTCCTGGAGGCGGTTCCGAACTTCCGCGGCGACATGGTCGTGCCCGAGCGTCCGAGCCCGGTCGAATCGCCCGCCGGCGACCCCGACGAGGAGGCCGAGGCCGAGGAGCCCCCGGCCCCCGCCGCCTCCGCCGGTGCCGGCTCGGCCTATGCGGACGTCCTCATGCCCCGCGCGGTGAGCGGGCACCGTGATCGCCTCACGGGCACGACCGACCGCCAGGCGGAGGCGGACGGTGTCCGTCCCGGCCGCCGCGCGGCCGTGCCGAGCTGGGACGAGATCGTGTTCGGGACCCGGCGCAAGAAGCAGGAGTAGCGACCTCTGGGCCCCCGCCCACCGTGCCGTTCACACAGGGCCCGTACCGATCTCCGTACGGGCCCTGCACACGCGTGTCGGCTCACGCGACTACTGCGGGTCGGGTCCCGTGGCCACCGGCCTGCTCTCGTCAGCCGACCACTCGGACCATGAACCCGCGTAGAGCGCCGCCGGAATGCCCGCGATCTCCAGCGCCAGCACCCCATGGGCACCGGAGACACCCGATCCGCAGTAGACACCGACCTCCATGCCGTCCGCCGCGCCGAGCCGCTTGAAGCGGGTGGCCAATTCCTGCGCCGGGAGGAACGTCGTGGTGCCCGGGGTGACGTTCTCCGTCGTCGGCGCCGAGACCGCGCCGGGGATATGGCCGCCCACCCGGTCGATCGGTTCGACGTCACCGCGGTAGCGCTCGGCCGCTCGCGCGTCCAGCAGCACCCCGGATCGCGCCAGCGCCGCCGCCGCATCCGCGTCGAGCAGCCGCAGGGCACCGGGAACCGGCACGAAGTCACCCGGCTCGGGATCAGGGGTCTGTGTGCTCAGCGGACCGCCCCAGGCCGCGAGACCGCCGTCGAGTACGCGGACGTCTCCGTGCCCCGTCCAGCGCAGCAGCCACCACGCCCGTGCCGCGGCCCAGCCCTGGCCTCCGTCGTACACCACGACCGGGGTGGCCACGGACACGCCCGCCCGCCGCATCACCGCGCCGAAGGCCGCCACATCCGGCAGCGGATGTCGGCCGCCGGCCCCTGGCGCACCGGCCAGCTCGTTGTCGAGATCGATGTAGACAGCACCGGGAATGTGCCCGGCACGGTACTCGGCCCGTCCGTCGAAGGGAGGGGCGCCCGCCGCCTTGGCCAGGCTCAGCTGCCAGCGGATGTCGAGCAGCACCGGCGGTCGCGGACCGGCCGACTCGCTCAGCAGTTCTGATGCGGTGATGATGGGGTTCATACAGCCATCCTCGCGCAGGGCACGGGCACGGCGTGCCCCTTACGGCGACGGAGGGGATGGGCCATGCCGAAACGGGCATCCTCCAGGGAGATCCACGGAAGAGCGGCGCGGCCGGGCTACGCCGCGCGCCGCGTGGTGCAAGCATCTGGAGGGGGCACCGGGCTGCTGCCCGGCAGGGCTCGTTCCCAGCCCCACGCCGTACGACCACGACGATGGTCCGAGGAGAGGGTGACGATGACGACCGAGGCGACTCGGCGCCCGCCCGGCACGCCCTGCTGGGTGAGCCTGATGGTGCACGGGCTTTCCGCGACGCAGGACTTCTACCGGGATCTGTTCGGCTGGGACTTCGCCCCCGGACCGCAGCCCTTCGGACCGTACGTCCGAGCCCTGATCGACGGCAAGGAGGTGGCGGGAATCGGCCAGCTCCCGCCCGACCGCCATCTGCCGATCGCCTGGACGCCCTACATGGCCACCGACGACGCCGACGAGACGGCCGAGCAGATCAGATCCTGCGGAGGCACCGTCGGCGTCGGGCCGCTGGACGCGGCCGACGCGGGCCGTATGGCGATCGCGGCGGACCCGGAAGGCGCCGTGTTCGGCATCTGGCAGGCCGCCGCGCACACCGGCACCGCCCTGTTCGGCACGCACGGCACACCGGTCTGGAACGAGCTGGTGACCAGGGAGACTTCGGCGGTCAGCAAGTTCTACCAGTCGGTCTTCGGCTATGACGTGGAACCGGTCGTCTCCGCCGAGTTCGACTACGCGACCCTGCATCTGGAGGGACGCGCGGTGGCCTCGCTGCACGGTGTCGGCCATGCCCTGCCACGCGACCGGGGCTCGCACTGGATGACCTACTTCGAGGTGGAGGACACCGAGGAGGCTGCGGCCCTGGTGCGGAACCTGGGCGGTCATGTGCTGCACGAGCCCCGCGAGGGCGGCAGCGGCCGGCTGGCGACGGTGGCGGACCCCGAGGGCGCGGTGTTCACGATCGTGCGGTCGGCCGAGCCCTGATGGGCGCCGGGCGCCTCCCCTCGCCCTACGGAGTCGCGCCTCGGAGGCGGGCCGGGCACCGTGCCACTCCCCCAGGACCGCATACCCGGGGGATCGCGAACGGCGGCTCAGCCCGGGGTGACCGGCAGCACGTCAGGCGACAGTGCCGCCGCTCGGGCCGCCGCCCCGGTCATCCGCTTGCGGTGGTGGCGACGGCACAGCACCTCGTACCCGACGAGCTCAGCGGCCCCGCCCACGTCGCCCACCACCACCTGTTCGCCCTCGACCACCATCTCGCCGCCCACCGTGCGCGCGTTGTGGGTGGCGCGGGCCCCGCACCAGCACATGGCCTCGACCTGGAGCGTCTCGACCCGGTCGGCCAGTTCGATCAGCCGCTGGGAGCCGGGAAAGAGCTTCGTGCGGAAGTCTGTGGTGATACCGAAGGCGAACACGTCGAGTTCCAGGTCGTCCACCGTCCTGGCCAACTGGTCGATCTGCTCAGTCGGCAGGAACTGCGCCTCGTCCACGATCACGTAGTCGACCTTTCCGCCCCGCGACATGTGCTCGACCACGTACGCGTAGAGGTCCAGCCCGGGCGTGGCCTCCACCGCCTCCGTCACGAGTCCGAGACGGGAGGAGAGTTTGCCCTCGCCCGCCCGGTCGTCGCGGGTGAAGATCATGCCCTGGAGGCCGCGCGCGGACCTGTTGTGCTCGATCTGAAGAGCGAGGGTGCTCTTTCCGCAGTCCATGGTTCCGGAGAAGAACACCAGCTCGGGCATGAGGAAGCGACGACCTTTCAGGTCTGGGCGGGTCAGGTCTTGGCAACGGACGGGCAGTGGGCGCGGACGCGGTCGGTGCGGGCGGCGCGTCTCAGGAGCGTACTTCGATCAGCGGAACGAGTTGCTCCACAGGCGTCATCGAACCGTGCATGCCGACCATCGCCGACTCCCGGGGCTCGTTCACGGACGCGGTGATCACGACATCGGCGTGCGCCGCCGCGACGACATCGCCGATGCGGCCGTACACCCGCTCGTCCACGTGTGGTCCGAACCAGCCCGCCGAGATGGCCTCGTCACGACTCGCGACCCAGAAACGGTCACCCAGCACCTCCCGCCAGACGGCGAGCACATCGGACTCGGCGCCGGGCACCGCGTACACATGGCGGGCCCGGCCCTCGCCGCCGAGCAGGGCGACACCGGCGCGCAGCTCCCAGTCCTCATCGAAGTCGATGCGCGACTCCTCGTCGAACGGGATGTCGATCATGCCGTGGTCGGCGGTCACGTAGAGCGCCGTACGCGGCGGAAGCTGCTCGGCGAGGCGCTGCACCAAGCGATCGACGTACATGAGCTGGCCGCGCCAGGCGTCGGAGTCCACTCCGAAGCGATGGCCCTTGCCGTCGACCTCGCTGTAGTAGGTGTAGACGAGCGACCGATCGGCGGCGGCGAGCTGCTCGGCCGCGAAATCCATCCGCTCCTCGCCGCTGAGCCTCCCGTGAAACGTTCCACCACTCAGTGCGATCTTGGTGAGGGGGGTGTCCTGGAAGCCCGGTGACGACACCTGGGCGGTGTGCACACCGGCTTCGTGGGCGAGCTGGAAGACGGTCGGATACGGCTGCCAGACCCGCGGGGACGTCCAGGGCGTCCAACGCAGCTGGTTCATCAGCTCGCCGGTCTCCGGGTTGCGGGCCGTGTAGCCGGGCAGCCCGTGCGAGCCGGGTGGCAGACCGGTGCCGAAGGAGGCCAGCGAAGTCGCTGTGGTGGAGGGGAAGCCCACGGTGATCGGCCGACCGGTACCACCGCGGGAAGAAGCCAGCAGCGAGGTCAGGAACGGCGCCTCCGCCGGGTGGGCCTTCAGCTGCTCCCAGCCGAGGCCGTCGATCAGGAAGACGCAGTTCCGGTCGGCGGGCGCCAACTCCGTGAGCGTGGAGTGCGTTCCGGGCACGCCTTGGCCCGCGACGATGGTCGGCAGCAGATCGGCGAGGGAGCCACTGCCGTAGGCGGGTGCGGCGGCGGTATCGAGTGCGAGCGGCTCGCTCTCGCTGTACCAGTGGTCACCGGGCCTGGCGGAGTCGGGCAGGACCATCAGCGCGCGGCGGTCGTGGCGGCCGTGGCCTCGGACAGCGCCTGGGCGAAGGCGAGGGTCTGCCGGACGGCGTCCGGGCCGTCACCCGCCTCGCTGACCCGCAGGCTGAGATCGTCCGCCGTGGAATTGCCGGTGTAACCGTGGTCCGCGTCGCAGTTGGGGTCCCCGCAGGCGGCGGGCTCCAGATCGATACGGGAGACGGCGCCCCAACCGATGGTGAGCACGACCTCGCGAGGCAGAGTGCCGGGGGTGTACGCCTCCGGGTTGGCGACGACCCGGCTGACGACGACCGAGGAGATCCTGTCCAGCTTGACGGACTCGGTGGAGGTTGTGGCGTACGGCGTCGGAGAGCTGTTGTCGGCGGCCTGCTCGTCGGTGTGGCTGACCACGAACCGGGTCGCCGTCAGCACCAGCACGGTGACATGGCGGCGGACCTCATTGGAGTCGAACGTGGTCTCCTGATGGACCAGGTACGACGCGATCTGCTCACCGCCCACGGCGGCTTCCACCGCCTCGGCCACGAGAGCCGGGTAGTAGCCGCTGCGCTCGATCGCCGTGCGCAGCCCCTGGGTCGTCGTACCGGTCTTCGCCATGGGCTCCATCCTACGGGGCCCCGGGACCCTGGAGTGCGCTCAGTAACGGGGGAGCGTGCGCGGGCCCTGGTCGCTTCGAGGCGGCGGTGGGGCCAGCCGGACGGTGGCGCCGAGCACGGAGAGGCCGTGCTGGGCCACGACGACCGGTTCCAGGCCGATGCCGACCACCTCCGGGTGGTCGTCCACCAGTCGCGACACCCTCAGCAGGAGCTCTTCGAGAGCGCCGCTGTCCACCGGCGCCGAACCACGCCAGCCGAAGAGGATGGGGGCGGTCCTGATGGAGCGCACGAGCTCCGCCACGTCGCGGTCGGTTGCGGGAACCAGCCGGTGGGCGGTGTCGCCGAGCAGTTCCGTGGCGGGTCCGGCGAGCCCGAACGACAGTACGGCTCCGACGGCCGGATCAATGGCGGCGCGTACCACCGTGTCCACACCTCGCGGGACCATCGCCTGCACGACCGGCCTGAGCTCGGCGGGCCCGCCCAGCGTCGCGGTCAGCTCCGCATACGCCTGTCGTACCTGGTACTCGTCGGCGAGATCGAGCCGCACGCCCCCGAGGTCGGGGCGGTGCCGCAGATGCGGTGCCATGGTCTTGAGCGCCACGGGGTAGCCGAGTTGGGCGGCGGCGCGTACGGCGGCATCGGGGCTGGGAGCGGGGACGGTGGTCAGCACGTCGATCCCGTAGTACGCGAGGAGCGCGCGTGTGTCGTGATCGGTCAGCGTGACTCCGAGCGCCCCGCGGGCCTGATCCATCAACCGGGCGACGAGGGCCGCTGCCCCGTCCTCGTCGATGCCATCGAACTCCGGCACCTTCCCGGGACGCGCGGCGTCCCGCCGCCACTGGGCGTACCGCACGGCTTCGGCAAGGGCTCTTACGGCACGCTCGGCAGCGGGGTAGGCGGGGATACGGGGCATGGCGGGGAGCACCGGCGCGGCGGCCGGTTCCGGGCCGTGCCCCCGGTCCCCGTCCCGTACGGCGGTGTCCTGCCGCATGGTCTCTCGCCGCACGGCCCCGTCCGCCGCCAGCGCCCCGGGAGCCGCATCGGCACCGGGGGCGGTGGACGGGCGCGGCGGTGCCGAACTCGTCGCCGCCGCCAAGGCGTCCGCCAGACCGCCCAGTTCGACGTGGACCACGAGGACCGGCTTGGGCGGGGAGGACTCCGCCGCCTGACGCAGCGCTCCGGCGAGCACCTCGCCGTCGCCCGACTCGGTCGCCCCGCCCTCGCCGACCCAGGGGATCGCGTTGACGACGACGGCGTCGCACGCCGGGTCCTTCATCGCCTCGGTGAGCGCCTCGCGGAAGTCGTCCGGGGTCGCCGCCGTCGTCAGGTCACGCGACGGAAGTGGCCGCAGGCCCTCCGCCAGGCAGGCGTCGTAGGTGAGCAGCCCGAGCGATTCGGAGTTGCCCAGGATCGCCACCCGCGAGCCCCCGGGCAGCGGCTGCCCGGCAAGCAGCAGACCCGCGTCGACGAGCTCCGTGACCGTGTCGACGCGGATCACCCCTGCCTGGGCGAGCAGCTCGGACACAGTGGCGTACGGGATGCGGGTGGAAGGCACCGCGTGACCGGGGGGCGCGCTCCCGCTGTGCCGGGCGCCCCGCACCACCACGACGGGTTTGGCGGCGGCGGTGCGTCGGGCGAGGCGGGCGAACTTCCGGGGGTTGCCCAGCGATTCCAGGTACAGCAGCACCACGTCGGTGTCGGGGTCCTCGTACCAGTACTGAAGGAAGTCGTTGCCGGAGACATCGGCCCGGTTGCCGGACGAGATGAAGGACGACAGTCCGGCACCGCGTCGGTGCAGTCCGCTGAGCAGGGCGATGCCGATCGCGCCCGACTGGGTGAACAGTCCGATCCGGCCCCGGGCCGGTGACTCGGGGGCCAGTGAGGCATTCAGCCGGACCCCGTCGGCGGTGTTGATGATCCCGAAGGCGTTCGGTCCGATGATCCGCATGCCGTACCTGCGCGCCTGGCGTACCAGTTCCCGCTGCCGCTCGCGCCCTCGTACGCCGCTCTCCGCGTAACCGGCGGTCAGGACGACCAGCCCCTGCACTCCGTGTTCGCCGCAGTCCACGACGGCTTCCGGCACCCGTTCGGCGGGGACCGCCACCACTGCCAGGTCGACGGGCTCGCCGATGTCCGCGAGCGTACGGAAGGCGGGCACACCTTCGATCTCGTGGTCGTCCGAGCCGTCGGGGCCCTCCAGCGGCAGAGAGCGGTTCACGGCGTACAACCGCCCGGTGTAGCCGGATTCCAGAAGATTGCGCAGCGCGGCCCGACCCACTCCGCCGGGCACCCGGCCGACGCCGATCACCGCCACCGAACCCGGTGCCAGCAGACGCTGCACGGAGCGCGCCTCCGCGCGCTGTTCGCGGGCTCGCTGGACGGCGAGTGACCGCGCGGTCGGTTCCAGATCCAGCGTCAGTCGGACGGCTCCGTCCTCGAAGCTGCGCTTCTGGGTGTATCCGGCGTCGGTGAAGACCTTGATCATCTTGTTGTTCGCCGGCAGCACTTCCGCCGCGAACCGACGGATGCCGCGCTCACGGGCGACCGCGGTGATGTGTTCGAGGAGCGCCGACGCGACACCCCTGCCCTGGTGCGCGTCCTGGACCAGAAAGGCCACCTCCGCCTCGTCGGCGGGTGCCGACGCCGGCCTGCCGTTCGCGTCGATACGGTCGTAGCGCACGGTCGCGATGAACTCACCGCCCACCGTCGCCGCCAGGCCCACCCTGTCCACGTAGTCGTGGTGGGTGAACCGGTGGACGTCCTTGGTGGACAGCCGAGGGTAGGGCGCGAAGAAGCGGTAGTACTTGGACTCGTCCGACACCTGCTCGTAGAAGTTCACGAGCCGTTCGGCGTCCTGCGTGGTGATGGGCCTGATGCGCGCGGTGCCACCGTCGCGCAGCACCACGTCGGCTTCCCAGTGGTCGGGGTACACGTGGTCCGACGGGGTCTGCATGGCCCCAAGACTACGGCCCGGGTCCCGGTCGCGAAGCAAGGAAGGCGGGTGCAGTCTGAGGACACCCCCAGACTCAGGAGGCATCACCATGGCTGAGCGCCGCGTCCAGGTCGGCTGGGCCGAAGGCCTGCATGCCCGCCCCGCTTCGATCTTCGTCCGCGCCACCACGGCCGCGGGCATCCCGGTCACCATCGCCAAGGCGGACGGCAGCCCGGTCAACGCCGCTTCGATGCTGGCGGTGCTCAGCCTCGGCGCGGAGGGTGGCGACGAGATCGTGCTCGTATCCGACGCGGATGGCGCGGAGGCCGTGCTGGACCGGTTGGCGAAGCTGGTCGCCGAAGGCCTCGAGGAACTCCCCGAGACCGTCTGATCACCGACCTCGCGAGAAATCGACCGGGCACACCGCATTCGGAAAACCGAGAAACCGAACCAAGACGAAGACTCCGGATCAGGTGAATAGAATCAACACCTGGGCCACTCCAGAAAATCCTGAGCGCACCTCTATTTGTATACAGAGCGCGTGTTAATGGCGGACACTTGCCGTGTTTACGGAATGTTGCGAAACCCTCACCGCTGAACCGTGCGGCGCGAGCGGAGCGATACGCAGCCGGTACCCCCTGGTCCCCCGCTCGGCGTGCGCCGCGGTGAGCGCCCGCGCCCGCTCCGCGTCACCGCGGGCCACCGCGTCCACGATCGCCCCGTGCTCGGACCAGCACTCCACCGGCTGGGTCGGCTGCTCGACCGCGTACATCCAGGCGATCTTGTGCCGCAACTGGGTGAGCAGGGTGATGAGCCCGGGGCTCACGGACGCCTGAACCAGCGTCTCGTGGAACCATCCGCCCAGTGCCCGCAGGTCCTCGCCTTGGCTGTGGCGCGCTCGCTCCTGGCCGAGCCTCACCAGTCCGCGCAGCACCTTCAGATGGGCCTCCGTGCGCCGCCGCGCGGCCCGGGCGGCACCGAGAGGCTCCAGGAGCGCGCGGATCTCCAGCAGATCGGCGGCCTCCTGCGCGGTGGGCTCCGCGACGCACGCTCCGGCATGCCGCCGCGACACCACGAAGCCCTCCGACTCCAGCGTGCGCAGCGCCTCACGCACGGGGACCCGCGAGACTCCGTAGCGACGGGCCAGCTGCTCCTCGGCGAGCCGGCTGCCTCGCTCGAAGACCCCGGACACGATGTCGTCGCGGATCGCCGTGCATACCGAACGCGCGGGAATGCGCATACCGAACCTCCGCAGTAATCCCCTGCATCTGCCACATCCGCTCGAATTCAAGCGGCATCCGAGTCGAGCAGCCGACCAGTCAGGCGATGCCCTTCGGTGACTCTATGACAATGGGCGGGAATTTCCGATGGCCTGCCTTGATCCATGGATATTTTTTGGCCGGAAAATACCGAAGGCTCCGGCCGGTCTCGATGACCGGCCGGAGCCTTCGGACTCCGCGCGCCGTGGGACAGCGCGCGGAGGTCAGAGCTTGACGCCGTGGCCGCGCAGATAGGCCACCGGGTCGATGTCGGAACCGTAATCGGAGCCGGTGCGGGCCTCGAAGTGGAGGTGCGGGCCGGTGGTGTTGCCGGTGGAGCCGGACAGCCCGATCTGCTCACCCGGGGTGACCCGCTGGCCGACGGAGACGCTGATGGACGAGAGGTGGCCGTACTGGGTGTACGTGCCGTCGTTCATCTTGATCACGACATTGTTGCCGTAGGCGCCGCCCCAGCCCGCCTCCACGATGGTGCCCGTGCCGACCGCGACGACCTTTGTCCCGGAGGAGGCGTGGAAGTCGATCCCGGTGTGGCTGCCCGAGGACCAGACGGCTCCGCCCGAGTGGTAGTCCGTGCTGACGTAGGACCCGGCGACGGGGAGGTTGTACGACAGCAGGCGCTTGCGCTCGGCCTCTCGGGCAGCGCGCTCCTCGGCGTCCCGGGCGGCCTTGACCCGGATCTCGGCGTTGCGCTTCGCGTCCGCTTCGGCCTTGGCCTGGGACGCGGCGAAGTCGGCTTCTTCCTGCTGGACGTCGGCCTGGGCGCCGACCTGCTTGGCGAGCATGTCGCCGGCGACGACCACCTGGTTCAGGCCGGTGTCCTCGACGGAGAGGCTGTCCGGCTCGGCGGCGAGCGCGGGTGAGGCGAGTGCTCCGACGACGCCGGTGGTGGCCAGCGCGGCGGCTCCGGCCACGCCCGCGCGCTTGCGCGACAGCCGGCTCGGACCACGATGCTTCCCGGTGGCACGGGTGAACGCCATGAAGTGGCTTGTCCTTTCCTTCCCTCTCGCCTACCGGGTTAGCTGACGGGTTCGGAGCAGGAAGGTCTCCTACGGCCCCCCTCCGCGCAGGTGTGCGAAGGCGTTCCGATTCACCCCAGGGGACTTGCGGGTCCCCGGCTCCCCAGGCTCGCGCCTGACGGGGACTCGGCGATCGCTGCCCGTTGCCGCGGGTGCGGCGCGTGCAAAGGTCGGACAGCGCAGAAGACGCTAAGCCGATCTTCCGTAAATCACCAAACGGTCACGGGATTTTGTCGCGTATCCCACAGCACAGACAGGCAGCCTCTCCAGCAAACCGGACAAACGTTAAACAGGCAGCGAAAAGGGCCCCGTTGGCGTACCCATGCCCAACGGGGCCCTTCCTCGCACTCACTCGCCGCGGCCTCTCGGCTCCACGAGCGGCGCCTCAAGGACGGTCAATCAGCCCGTGACAACTGTCACTTCACCGAGGCCCAGGGCCTTGACCGGCTCCTCGATCTCCGCCGCGTCACCGACGAGGACCGTGACGAGGCGATCCGCGGGGAAGGCGCTGACGACCGCGGCGGTCGCCTCGACGGTGCCCGTCGAGGCCAACCGGGCGTAGAGCTGTCCCTGGAAGTCGTCCGGAAGGCCCTGCTCGACCTGGTCGGCCAGGGTGCCGGCGACGGAGGCGGCCGTCTCGTACTTCAGCGGGGCTACACCCACCAGGTTCTGCACGGCGACATCGCGCTCGGCATCCGTCAGCCCCTCGGCGGCGAGCGTACGCAGCACAGTGAACAGGTCCTGGAGGGCCGGTCCGGTGTTCGGCGTGTCGACGGAACCGCTGATGGCGAGGGTGGCCGCGCCGGTGGCTCCGCCCGGAGACGCCGGGGCGGCCGAGCGCAGCACCTGGGCGAACGCCCGCACGCCGTAGGTGTAGCCCTTCTCCTCACGCAGTACACGGTCCAGGCGCGAGGTCAGCGTGCCGCCGAGGCAGTAGGTGCCGAGGACCTGGGCCGGCCAGACGCTGTCATGGCGATCCGGTCCGACGCGGCCGATGAGCAGCTGTGTCTGGACCGCGCCGGGGCGGTCGACGATCACGACACGACCCGTGTCGTCGGCGGTGATCGGCGCCATGGCGCGAGGCGCGCCCGCACTGCCCGTCCAGGCACCGAGGGTGTCGGCGAGCACGGCGTCCAGATCGACGTCCGTGAGGTCGCCGACGATCACCGCCGTGGCCGTGGCGGGCCGGACATGGGCCTCGTAGAAGGCCCTGACGGCCGCGGAGTCGATGCGCTCCACGGTCTCCTCGCTGCCCTGGCGCGGGCGCGACATCCGCGAAGACGCCGGGAAGAGCTGCTTGGACAGCTCCTTGGCACCGCGGCGAGCCGGGTTCGCCGTCTCGTGCGGGATCTCGTCGAGGCGGTTGCGGACGAGCCGCTCGACCTCGCTGTCCGCGAACAGCGGGGCCCGCAGTGCCTCGGCGAGCAGTCCCATGGCCTTCGCCAGCCGGGAGACCGGCACTTCGAGCCCGATACGGACGCCCGGGTGGTCGGCGTGCGCCTCGAGCGTCGCGCCACAACGCTCCAGCTCGGCGGCGAACTCCTCCGCCGAGTGCTTGTCGGTGCCCTCCGAGAGCGCCCTGGCCATGATCGTGGCGACGCCGTCGAGGCCGTCGGGCTCCAGGTCCAAAGGAGCGTCGAGGAAGATCTCGACGGCCACCACCTGCTGGCCGGGACGGTGGCAGCGCAGCACGGTCAGCCCGTTCCCGAGCGCCCCGCGCTCGGGCGCAGGGAAGGCCCACGGCCGGGCGTCGCCGGGCTGGGGCTGCGGGTGGAATTCCATGGTCACGGCAGCCTCGGTCACTGTCCGGCTCCCTCTGCGTCGTCAGCGTCGTCGTTGTCCTCTGTCGCGGCCGCCGCGGCGGCGGGCTCGTACACCAGCACCGCGCGGTTGTCCGGGCGCAGCCTGGCCTGTGCGACGGCCCGCACTTCCTCTGCGGTGACGTCCAGGACCCGCGAGACGGCGCTGAACGCCAACTGCGGGTCACCGAACAGCACCGCGTAGCGGCACAGTTCGTCGGCGCGGCCCGCGACGGTGCCGAGCCGGTCGAGCCACTCGCGCTCCAGCTGGGCGTGGGCGCGCTCCATCTCCTCGGCGGTCGGGCCGTCGGCGGCGAACCTGGCGAGCTCCTCGTCCACAGCGGCCTCGATGTCGGGCACCTCCACACCACCGGAGGTCTTCACGTCCAGCCAGCCCATCGACGGCGCCCCGGCCAGGCGCAGCAGACCGAAGCCCGCGGCGACCGCCGTGCGGTCACGGCGCACCAGGCGGTTGTGCAGCCTGGACGACTCGCCTCCGCCGAGCACGGTGAGCGCCAGGTCGGCGGCGTCGCACTCCCGGGTGCCGTCGTGCGGCAGCCGGTAGGCGGCCATCAACGCACGGGCGGGAACCTCGTCGACGATCTCCTCACGCAGCTGCCCGCCGATGGTCTCGGGCAGCGAGCCGTCACGCGGCGGCTGCTTGCCGTCGTGCGAGGGGATGGTTCCGAAGTACTTCTCGATCCAGGCGAGGGTCTGCTCGGGATCGATGTCACCGACCACCGAAAGCACCGCGTTGTTGGGCGCGTAGTACGTACGGAAGAAGTTCCGCGCGTCCTCCAGGGTCGCCGCGTCCAGGTCGGCCATCGAGCCGATCGGGGTGTGGTGATAAGGGTGGCCCTCGGGATAGGCCAGGGCGGTCAGCTTCTCGAACGCCGTACCGTAGGGGACATTGTCGTAGCGCTGACGCCGCTCGTTCTTGACGACGTCCCGCTGGTTCTCCATGGACTCCTCGTCGAGCGCGGCGAGCAGCGAGCCCATGCGGTCCGCCTCCAGCCAGAGCGCGAGCTCCAGCTGGTGGGTCGGCATCGTCTCGAAGTAGTTGGTGCGCTCGAAGCTCGTGGTGCCGTTGAGCGAACCGCCGGCCCCCTGCACGAGCTCGAAGTGGCCGTTGCCCGACACCTGCGCGGAGCCCTGGAACATCAGGTGCTCGAAAAGGTGAGCCAGCCCCGTACGACCCTTGACTTCGTGACGGGAGCCGACGTCGTACCAGAGGCAGACCGCGGCGACCGGGGTCAGGTGGTCCTCGGAGAGCACCACCCGCAGGCCGTTGGCCAGGCGGTGCTCGGTCGCTGTCAGGCCGCCGGAGCCGGCCTGCGCTGTGGCCGTGTGACCCATGGGCATGTGGTCCCTTCGATCGCGATTCGGTAGTCCTGCTCGTCTACCTGCCTATGCACAGCCACTGTATGCAAGCCCGCCGACACCTGGCGAAGTTCCCGGCAGTTCCCCCTCGGTCACCGGGTGTGGTCACGAGGGCCGCCGAAGAGCCCGGGGCCCGGGTCGAGGTCCGCGTTGTCGGCGGTACGGTCCACAATGGTCCGCATCAGTTCCCGTCCATGGTTCATGTTGGTGAAGGAGCCGCAGCAGCGATGGCCCGCCGCAGCACGAAGACGCCGCCGCCCGACGACTTCGAGGAGAGGATCCTCGACATCGACGTCGTCGACGAAATGCAGGGCTCCTTCCTCGAGTACGCGTACTCGGTGATCTACTCCCGTGCCCTGCCCGACGCCAGGGACGGGATGAAGCCCGTCCACCGCCGGATCGTCTATCAGATGAACGAGATGGGCCTGCGCCCCGACCGTGGGTACGTGAAGTGCGCCCGGGTGGTCGGCGAGGTCATGGGCAAGCTCCATCCGCACGGTGACGCGTCGATCTACGACGCCCTGGTGCGGATGGCCCAGCCCTTCTCCATGCGGCTGCCGCTGGTCGATGGCCACGGGAACTTCGGCTCGCTCGGCAATGACGACCCTCCGGCCGCCATGCGGTACACGGAGTGCCGGATGGCCGACGCGACAAGTCTGATGACGGAGTCGATCGACGAGGACACGGTCGACTTCTCACCGAACTACGACGGACAGGAGCAGGAGCCGGTCGCACTACCCGCCGCCTTCCCGAATCTCCTGGTCAACGGCGCCTCCGGGATCGCGGTCGGTATGGCCACGAACATGCCGCCGCACAATCTGAGCGAGGTCATCGCCGCCGCGCGCCACCTGATCCGGTACCCGGGCGCGGACCTGGAGACCCTGATGAGGCATGTCCCCGGGCCCGATCTGCCGACCGGTGGCAGGATCGTGGGCCTGTCCGGGATCAGGGACGCCTATGAGACGGGCCGCGGCACCTTCAAGATCCGTGCCACGGTGGCAGTCGAGAACGTGACGGCCCGCCGCAAGGGCCTGGTCGTCACCGAACTCCCCTTCACCGTGGGCCCGGAGAAGGTGATCTCGAAGATCAAGGACCTGGTCGGCTCGAAGAAGCTCCAGGGCATCGCGGACGTCAAGGACCTCACCGACCGCGAGCACGGGCTGCGGCTGGTGATCGAGATCAAGAACGGCTTCATCCCGGAGGCCGTCCTGGAGCAGCTCTACAAGCTCACGCCGATGGAGGAGTCCTTCGGCATCAACAACGTGGCGCTCGTCGACGGACAGCCGCTGACCCTGGGCCTCAAGGAGCTGCTCGAGGTCTATCTCGACCACCGCTTCAATGTGGTGCGGCGGCGCAGCGAGTTCCGCCGCGGCAAGAAGCGCGACCGGCTGCACCTGGTCGAAGGCCTGCTGGTCGCTCTCCTCGACATCGACGAGGTCATCCGCCTGATCCGCTCCAGCGAGAACTCCGCGCAGGCGAAGGAGCGCCTCATCGCGCACTTCTCCCTCAGCGAGGTGCAGACCCAGTACATCCTCGACACCCCGCTGCGGCGGCTCACCAAGTTCGACCGGCTGGAGCTGGAGAGCGAGCGCGACCGCCTGACCGCGGAGATCGAGGAGCTGACCCGGATCCTGGAGTCGGACGCGGAGCTGCGCAAGCTGGTCTCTTCGGAACTGGCGGCGGTGGCGAAGAAGTTCGGCACCGAGCGACGCACGGTGCTGCTGGAGTCCTCGGGCGCCCCCGCTCCTGCCGTCGCCTCCCTGCAGGTGGCGGACGCCCCCTGCAGGGTGCTGCTCTCCTCCGCCGGGTTGCTCGCCCGCACCGCCACGGCCGAGCCGTGGCCGCAAGGCGACGGCAAGCGCGCCAGGCACGATCTGATCGTCTCCGCGGTCGCCGCCACAGCACGCGGCGAGGTGGGGGCCGTCACCTCGGCGGGGCGTCTGCTGAGACTCTCGGTGATCGACCTTCCGCAACTTCCCGATTCGGCTTCCGCGCCGGCACTTTCCGGTGGTGCGCAACTGTCGGAGTTCCTGTCACTGGAACCGCACGAGTCGGTGGTCTGCCTGACCACACTCGACGAGGCTTCCCCCGGGCTGGCACTCGGCACGCTCCAGGGTGTGGTCAAACGGGTGGTGCCCGACTACCCGGCCAACAAGGACGAGCTGGAGGTCATCGCGCTGAAGGAGGGCGACCGGATCGTGGGTGGCACCGAGCTGCGTACCGGCGATGAGGACCTGGTGTTCATCACCTCCGACGCCCAACTGCTGCGTTTCCAGGCGTCGCAGGTCAGGCCGCAGGGTCGACCGGCCGGTGGCATGGCCGGCATCAAGCTCGCCGAGGGCGCCGGGGTGATCTCGTTCACCGCGGTGGACCCGGCGTCCGATGCAGTGGTGTTCACCGCGGCGGGCGCCACGGGAGCGTTGGACGACTCGGTCACGACAGCGAAGCTGACCCCGTTCGACCAGTATCCGCGCAAGGGCCGGGCGACCGGGGGTGTGCGTTGCCAGCGCTTCCTCAAGGGTGAGGACGTCCTGCTGTTGGCCTGGGCCGGCGCGGCTCCCGCCCGTGCTGCGCAGAAGAACGGCACGCCTGCGGACCTGCCGGAGATCGATCCGCGCCGCGACGGCTCCGGCATCGCCCTGGCGAAGCCAGTGGCCGCGTTGGCAGGGCCCTAGGTGTGTTCACCACGAGCGTTGTCAACAAGGCTGGGTCTTCATGGCGAAGACCTCCGGTGTGGTGGAGGTGTCCGGGCTCCACACCACACACGGAGGTCTTCGTGTCCCCCACCGTCTTGCCCGACTGACAGTTCGCGGCAGACGGATCCTGGCCGAACGGGTTCCCGCACCGCACACCGAGCCTGGAACCGGCCGCACCGCACGGGGTCCCCGGGCGATGAGCTACGACAGGTAGTCGTCCGGCTCACTCACTTCGGCGCCGGAGGCGTCGGCCGGTCCGGGGACGTACCGCAACAGGGCCCACAGGGCGTGCTGGTCCGGGGCGTCCTCGGGACCACCCACACAGACGGCGTCGAGTCCCTCGATCAGCGACCCGGTGTCGATGCCGGACCCGATGAGGACCAACTGGGTTCCAGGCTCGTCGGCTCCGGTCCGCTGCCAGGGCTCCGGGTGGAAACGCAGGAATCTGCCGACGGAGTGGACGGTGTAACGGTTGGCGGGGTCGACTGCGCCGAAGTCCACGTGCCCCTTGATCCGGTAGAGCCCGTCGGGACGTGAGTCGAGGAAGTCCAGCAGCCTGCGAGGGTGGAGCGGCCGGGTGGCGGCGAAGGAGACAGTGTCGTAGGCGGCGTGCAGATGGGCGCCGGAGCCGTGGTGTCGGTGGGGGACGTCATGGTCGCCGCGGTCGTGTTCGTCGGCGTCCTCACAGCTCTCCTCGATGACGTCCTCGAACGACAGCTGCCCGACGCGTTCTCCGCGCGGGCGGCACTCGAACAGCAGCGCGGGGTCGATGCGACCGTAGACCGTCGGGAGCACGGCAGCCCCGTCGGCGAGAGCGGTGATCCGCTCCCGCAGTCGTTC
This sequence comes from Streptomyces sp. SCSIO 30461, assembly GCF_037023745.1. Lineage (NCBI taxonomy): Bacteria > Bacillati > Actinomycetota > Actinomycetes > Kitasatosporales > Streptomycetaceae > Streptomyces > Streptomyces sp. SCSIO 30461. The sequence continues at coordinate 2,198,814 of NZ_CP146101.1, read as the reverse complement.
CCCGTCAGCGATCCGGTCCGCCTTGTTGAGCACGACCAGATCGGCGATCGCGAGGTGCCGTTCGATCTCAGGGTGCTTCGCCCGTGTCGCCTCGAACTCGGCCGCGTCGACGACCTCGACCAGGCCGCCGTACACGATCCGCTCGTTCTCACTGGCCAGGATCATACGGACCAGTTCCTGCGGCTCGGCGAGACCGCTCGCCTCGATCACGATGACATCGACCCTCGCCGCGGGCCCGGTGAGTTTGTCCAGGAACACATCAAGTTCACTCGCGTCGACGGCGCAACACAGACAGCCGTTGCCCAGCGACACCGTGGAGTCGCCAAGCTGACCGGCCACCGTCATGGCATCGATCTCGATCGACCCGAAGTCGTTGACGATCGCGCCGATCCTGGTCCCGCCGCTGGCCTTCAGCAGATGGTTGAGCAGTGTGGTCTTGCCGGATCCCAGAAATCCCGCGAGGACGACGACGGGGATCTGAGGCTGGCTCAACGCGGCTCCCTGGGGGCTTCGGCACCTATCGAGCATCCCAGGATACGGGGCGGACCCGGGGGTCCGCCCCGTGCCGAGCCGTGCGCCGCCCTCAGACCGCACCCGCCCCGGTCAGGGCACGCACCTCCGTCTCCGCGTACTTGGTCTCGTCCGGGGGCTCGGAGGACGTGACGGTGCCGATCCAGCCCGCGAGGAAGCCCAGGGGAATCGAGACCACACCGGGGTTCTGCAGGGGGAAGACTTGGAAGTCGACACCGGGGAACAATGCCTCCGGGCTTCCGGACACCACCGGCGACAGGACCACGAGCAACACTGCCGGGATCAGCCCGCCGTAGACGGACCAGACCGCGCCGCGCGTAGTGAAGTTCCGCCAGAACAGCGCGTACAGGAGCACCGGGAGGTTGGCCGATGCGGCGACGGCGAAGGCCAGTCCCACCAGGAACGCCACATTCAGGTCACGGGCGATGAGGCCGAGCGCGATCGCAACCGCTCCGATGCCCACCGCAGCGAGCCGGGCCACGCCCACCTCGCTGCGCTGTCCGGCGCCGCTGCGACGCAGCGAGGCGTACAGATCGTGGGCGACCGAGGCTGAGGACGCGAGGGTGATTCCGGCGACGACGGCGAGAATCGTCGCGAACGCCACCGCCGCCACCACGGCGAACAGCACGGTGCCTCCGGTGGAACCCGGACCGCCGCCGAGTTCCTGGGCGAGGAGCGGAACCGCCGTGTTGCCCGCGGCGTTCGAGGCGCGCACCTCGTCCGTGCCGAGGATCGCCGCGGCACCGAATCCCAGCACTATCGTCATCAGGTAGAAGCTGCCGATGAGCCCGATGGACCAGACGACGGAGCGGCGCGCGGCGCGAGCGGTCGGCACGGTGTAGAAGCGCGACAGGATGTGCGGCAATCCGGCGGTGCCCAGCACCAGTGCGAGCCCGAGGCTGATGAAGTCGAGGCGCGCAGTCCAGTCACCGCCGTAGCGCAGTCCGGGAGCGAGGAAGTCTCGTCCGTGGCCGCTCTGCCGTGCGGCGGAGTCGAGCAAGGCGTTGAAGTCGCCGTGGAAGCGCGCCAGTACGAGCACGGTGAGGGCTGTGGCACCTGCCATCAGCAGCACGGCCTTCACGATCTGGATCCAGGTGGTGGCCCGCATCCCGCCGAAGGACACATAGATCACCATCAGGGCTCCGACCCCGACCACGGTCCAGGAGCGTGCCGACTCACTGGTCTCGCCGAGCAGAAGGGCGACCAGACTGCCGGCGCCCACCATCTGTGCCACCAGATAGAGCACGGACACGGCGACGGACGACGTGCCGGCCGCCATCCGTACCGGTCGTTCCCTCATGCGGGCGGCGACGACATCGGCCAGGGTGAACCGTCCGCAGTTTCGCACGAGTTCGGCGACGAGGAGCAGCACCACCAACCAGGCCACCAGGAAGCCCACGGAGTAGAGCATTCCGTCGTAGCCGTAGAGGGCGATGAGGCCGGAGATGCCCAGGAACGAGGCCGCTGACATGTAGTCGCCGGCTATGGCGAAGCCGTTCTCCATGGGCGAGAACAGTCGTCCGCCGACGTAGAACTCCTCCGCCGAGCCACGCCGATGGCGCCCCACCCAGGTGGTGATACCCAGGGTGAGCGCGATGAAGGCGCTGAACAGCAGCAGCGCCAGCGTCTGGTGGTCGCCGTTCAACGCCCGGCCCTCCCTGATGGCTCCGCGCCGCCCCGGACGGGTCGCACCGGGCCCGAGGATCCGTGGTCCGCCCCGTCCTCGGTCGCCGAATCGGTGCCGCTTCGCAGGTCGGCCTCGCGTGTCTGGTCGAAAACCGTCCAGCGCAGATCGAGGGCCGCACGGTCCCTGCGCAGCCGGGCATGGCGGGCGTAGGCCCAGGTGAGCAGGAAGGTGGTGAGGAACTGCCCCAGGCCGGCCACCATCGCCACGTTGACCGCCCCAGCGACCGGCTTCGCCATCAGCGCGGGTGCGGTGGTGGCGGTGATGACGTATGCCACGTACCAGGTGAAGAAGACGAGTGTCGCCGGAATGACGAACCGCCTGTAGCGACTGCGCACCTCCTGGAAGGCCGCGCTGCGCTGCACTTCCCGGTAGATGTCGGCTGGTGCGCCGCGATGCTCCCGAAATCCGGCCCCCGGAGGCACGCTCGCTGCGGGCAGGCCCGCACTGTCGGACTCGCCCCAGCCGAAGGCCAACGCGTCGTACCACGGGTCGTCGATGCGCACGGCACCGCCTTCCCGGCAATCCTGCTTCTCCACGCTCAGCTCTCTCCCTGTCAGCGAACCATCGCGGTCGCTGGCCCCCACCAGAATGGACAGAACGGGGAGATCCCTGACTCTTCTCTCTTCCTCTTCACCCCATTAGGTGACGGATGCCGGGATTCCGCCAGGTTGGTGACCGGAGCGGCAGGGTTGGAAGCGCCGCCCGGTCAGGGCTTCGAGTCAGGCGTCGATGCGCGAGCGGTCGAGCGTCGCCGCGCTGCTGGTGATGAACTCCTTGCGTGGGGCGACGTCATTGCCCATCAGCAGGTCGAACACCTGCTCAGCGGACTCCAGATCGCCGATGTTGATCCGGCGCAGCGTGCGGTGCCGCGGGTCCATCGTGGTCTCGGCCAGCTGGTCGGCGTCCATCTCACCGAGGCCCTTGTAGCGCTGGATCGAGTCCTTGAACCGGATGCCCTTGCGCTGGAACTCGAGGAGCGTGGAGCGCAGTTCGTTGTCCGAGTACGTGTACACGTACTTGTCCTGGCCCTTCTTGGGCTGGACGAGCTCGATCCGGTGCAACGGCGGGACGGCGGCGAAGACCCGGCCTGCCTCGACCATTGGCCGCATATAGCGCTGGAAGAGGGTGAGCAGCAGGCAGCGGATGTGGGCTCCGTCGACATCGGCGTCGACCAGGAGCACGATCTTGCCGTAGCGGGCGGCGTCGATGTCGAAGGTGCGGCCGGAGCCCGCTCCTATGACCTGGATGATCGCTCCGCACTCGGCGTTCTTGAGCATGTCGGAGACGGATGACTTCTGGACGTTGAGGATCTTGCCCCGGATCGGGAGCAGCGCCTGGAACTCGGAGTTGCGGGCAAGCTTGGCCGTGCCGAGCGCGGAGTCACCCTCGACGATGAAGAGCTCGCTGCGGTCGACGTCGTCGCTGCGGCAGTCGGCGAGCTTGGCCGGCAGCGAGGACGACTCGAGAGCCGTCTTCCGCCGCTGGGCCTCCTTGTGCTGGCGGGCTGCGATACGCGTACGCGCCGCGGCGACGGCCTTCTCCAAGACCGCCCTGGCCTGCGCCTTGGCATCGCGCTTGGTCGAAGTCAGGAACGCCTTGAGCTCCTTGGCCACGACATTGGCCACGATCCGGTTTGCTGCGGATGTGCCCAGCACTTCCTTGGTCTGGCCTTCGAACTGCGGCTCGGCGAGCCGTACGGTGACGACCGCGGTGAGGCCTTCGAGGGCGTCGTCCTTGACGATGTCGTCCTCCGCGACCCTCAGCAGCTTGGCGGAGCGCAGCACCTCGTTGACCGTCTTGGTGACGGAGCGCTCGAATCCGGTCACATGAGTACCGCCCTTGGGGGTGGCGATGATGTTGACGAAGGACTTCAGCGTGGTGTCGTAGCCGGTACCCCAGCGCAGGGCGATGTCCACCCCGAGCTCGCGGGTGACCTCGGTCGGCGTCATATGGCCTCGGTCGTCGAGGACCGGGACGGTCTCCTTGAAGGTGCCGCTGCCGGTGAGGCGCAGGACGTCGCAGACCGCCTTGTCCTGGGCGAGGTACTCGCAGAACTCGCTGATGCCGCCGTCGAAGCGGAAGATCTCCTGCGACTTGCCCTCGCCCTCCAGGTCGCGCTCGTCGCGGACGACGATGGTGAGCCCCGGAACGAGAAAGGCGGTCTGGCGGGCGCGCTGGTGCAGCGTCTCCAGGGCGAGCTTGGCGTCCTTGAGGAAGATCTGCCGGTCGGCCCAGTAGCGGACACGGGTGCCGGTACGGGTCTTGGGCACCCGCTTCCCTTTGAGCAGCCCGTTCGCCGGGTCGAAGGGACTATCGGGCCCCGACTCGGTGAACATGCCGGGGACACCGCGGCGGAAGCTGATCGCGTGCGTGGCACCGCTCCGGTCGACCTCGACGTCGAGGCGGGACGACAGCGCGTTCACCACGGAGGCGCCGACGCCGTGCAGACCGCCGGAAGCCGCGTACGAGCCGCCGCCGAACTTGCCGCCGGCGTGCAGTTTGGTCATGACGACCTCGACACCCGAGAGGCCGGTCTTCGGCTCGACGTCGACGGGGATGCCCCGGCCGTTGTCCCGGACCTCGACCGAGCCGTCGTGGTGGAGGATCACCTCGATGTGGTCGCAGTACCCGCCCAGGGCCTCGTCCACCGAGTTGTCGATGATCTCCCAGAGGCAGTGCATGAGACCACGGCTGTCGGTCGACCCGATGTACATGCCCGGGCGCTTGCGAACCGCCTCAAGCCCCTCGAGGACGAGCAGGTGCCGCGCGGTGTAGTTGGAACCGTCACGGTCTGCGGTCAGCAGCGCACTGGACGGCACTGACATTTCGGCGGTCACGCGGTTCGCTCCTCGCTGAATTCTGGATCTGGCCCCTGTGGGTAAAGGCCGGGCGTCGTTCACCGGTCAGAGGGTACCGAGGCCTGGTAGAGCCGATGTAACGCCACCCTCCTGATGACTCATGCTAGTCCAGAGTCGCATGCGTGTTCGATCCCTCGTTCGGGTGACGCGCACATCACGTTCCCTTTGGCGCATGAACCATTTAGGCTCCGGGCACGTCCTCAACAACAAACCGGCAAGCCAGCCGGGAGGAACCATGAGACAGACAAGCAAGCAAGCGAAACCGTAAAGCGAAGCAATACGGCACATTCGCCGCCAGCCAGTCGGCAGCCAGCCACCTCGAAGCACCGCCAAGAAGAAGTTTCCAGGAAAAGGCCCGAGCGGGAACGTTTTCGGCCTGGTTGGATGTTGACCCTGGTACGACAGCTCGTCGAGCTAGAGAAGAGGCGACGTGACTACTGTTCTGACCCCCGCGAGCCCACTGACGGCCGCTGACCGTTGCGACCGCTGTGGCGCCCAGGCGTACCTGCGCGTCGTCCTGACCAGCGGTGGTGAGCTGCTCTTCTGTGCTCACCACGGGCGCAAGTTCGAGCCGGAACTCAAGAAGATCGCCGTTGAGATACAGGACGAGACCGACCGGCTGACGGCTGTACCTGCCAGCGCCGGCGAAGACGAGCGCTGACTCTCACGTCCTACGACGAGCCAAGGGCCGGTCCAGGACCGGTCGATGGGTGGCCGCCCCTCACGGAGGGGCGGCCACCCGCTCTCATGCCCGCTTCCTCCGGGCTCTTCCCGGCCCCGGCACCACGCACCTCCACGCGGTGGCCGCGCGAGCCGTCACAGCCGATCGGCCACTGACGGCATGACCGCGGATACCCGGGTGTAGACACCGGGGCTGTCCGCCCTGCCGCAGCCGCTTCCCCACGACACCAGCCCGATGAGAAGGCCGTTCGCCACAAGAGGCCCTCCGCTGTCGCCCTGGCACGCGTCGTGACCGCCGTTCGCGTCCCCCGCGCACACCATCGTCACGGGCTCATAGCGCCCGATCGGGACGCCGGGGTACGCCTTCGCGCATGCCTCGTCCGCCAGGACGCGAACCGGCGCGGACCGCAGCTCGATCGCGTAACTGCCCGCTCCGGTCGTGTCGCCCCAGCCGTAGACCGACGCGGAGCCACCGACCGTGTACGCGGCGTCGCCCGCCTTGGCCGGCCTGATCACATGCGCCGCCGGCAGGGCCTTGGCCAACGTCACCACAGCCATGTCATAGGTGTTGGTCTTCGGGTCGTAGCCCGGGGCGATCCGCACTTCCCGGACGGCGACCTCCTGCCCGCCCGTCCCGAGGAGGTTCTCCCGGCCCGTGATGACACGGAGGTCCCGGATCTGCTCGACGGGAGCACCCAGCACATCCCGGCTGAGGCAGTGGGCCGCCGTGAGCACCTTCGTGGGCGCGACGAGGGCGCCGCCACAGAACTGACCGGCCCGCGTACCTCCGAACAGGCTACGGCTGGACAGGGCGACGACCCACGGGCTGTCAACGGACCGCGCCGGTTTGCCACCGATGATCACACTGTCGGCAGCCACCGTGGAGGGGTGACCGAGCGGCATCAGGACCGTTGCCGCCGCGAGGGCCAGGGCTGCTGTCAGTGCTCGGGCGAATGGGCGGCGCATACCGTCTCCTGACTCTCCGGTGTTCTCCGTCCACCCAGAGTCAGACACCCCGCGAGGGCCCGCACTCTTTGCGCCATGCCCGAAGGGCCCGGTCCCCGTGGTCTCGGGGAAGCCGGGCCCTTCGGGCATGTCTGGCTACTAGTCGAGGTAGTCGCGCAGCACCTGCGAACGCGAGGGGTGCCGCAGCTTCGACATGGTCTTGGACTCGATCTGGCGGATGCGCTCCCGAGTGACGCCGTAGACCTTGCCGATCTCGTCCAGCGTCTTCGGCTGACCGTCGGTGAGGCCGAAGCGCATGGAGACCACACCCGCCTCGCGCTCCGACAGGGTGTCGAGCACCGAGTGGAGCTGCTCCTGGAGAAGCGTGAAGCTGACGGCGTCAGCCGGCACGACCGCCTCGGAGTCCTCGATCAGGTCACCGAACTCGCTGTCGCCGTCCTCGCCCAGCGGGGTGTGGAGGGAGATCGGCTCGCGACCGTACTTCTGTACCTCGATGACCTTCTCAGGGGTCATGTCGAGTTCCTTGGCCAGCTCCTCCGGGGTGGGCTCGCGACCCAGGTCCTGGAGCATCTGGCGCTGCACACGCGCAAGCTTGTTGATGACCTCGACCATGTGCACCGGGATGCGGATGGTGCGGGCCTGGTCGGCCATGGCACGGGTGATCGCCTGCCGGATCCACCAGGTGGCGTACGTGGAGAACTTGTAGCCCTTGGTGTAGTCGAACTTCTCGACGGCGCGGATCAGACCGAGGTTGCCCTCCTGGATCAGGTCCAGGAAGAGCATGCCTCGGCCGGTATAGCGCTTGGCCAGCGAGACGACGAGCCGGAGGTTGGCCTCCAGCAGGTGGTTCTTGGCGCGGCGCCCGTCCTCGGCGATGATCTCCAGCTCGCGCTTGAGTTTCGGGGCCAGCTTGTCGGCGTTCGCCAGCTTGTCCTCGGCGAACAGACCGGCCTCGATGCGCTTGGCGAGCTCGACCTCCTGCTCCGCGTTGAGCAGCGGGACCTTACCGATCTGCTTGAGGTAGTCCTTGACCGGGTCCGCAGTGGCACCGGCCGCGGCGACCTGCTGCGCAGGGGCGTCGTCCTCGTCCTCGTCGGAGAGGACGAAGCCGGCGTTCTCGGCGCCCTCGGGCTCATCGGCGCCACCCTTGCCGGGCTGCGCCTCTTCGAGGGCCTCGTCCCCCTCGAGCAGCTCGTCGGGGTCGTTCTTGGCGGCGGTCTTCTTGGCCGCGGCCGTGGTCTTCTTGGCGGCGGTCTTCTTCGCCGCCGTCTTCTTGGCGGCGGTCTTCTTCGCCGCCGCCTTCTTCGCGGGCGACGCGATCTCGTCAGCCGAGGCATCGGCGGTGGCCGCCGGAGCCGCGGTGGCGGCGACGGTCTTCGCCGTGGCCGTCTTGGCCGCGACCGTCTTGGTGGCGGTGCGCTTCGCCGGGCTCTTGGCTGCGACGCTCTTCCGTGTGCGCTTGGGCGACTCCGCGGCACTGACCATCAGCGTCACACCCTCTTCCTCGAGGATCTGGTTGAGGCTGCGCAGAACATTCTTCCACTGGGTTGGCGGAATCTGGTCAGCCTCGAAGGCCCGACGCACGTCATCGCCGGCGATCTGCCCATCAGCCTTTCCCCGCTCGATGAGCGCCATCACAGACTCGGACTCGGCGATCTCCGGCGGGAGCGTACGGGATGTGCTGGCCGACACGAACAACCTCTCGGAACGATGGAAAACGGCTTCCGGCCCCGCCCATGTTCGGGCCGGAGCCGACGACCACCGGTTGGGGATGCACCGGCGGCGCGGGCTGAGCCTCAGGGAGACGACAGCGCCATGAACGGCGCCTGCATTCCCTCCTCGGCTGTCACCTCTTAGGTCATCGCACTGTTTCGATGAGCGTTACGCCCATTACGCGTGGCCCGAGTCACACCCCATTTGCGACAAAACGACTAAAAGGGGTGTTGCCCGGCAATAGCCTCATCCGTATCGCACGCGGCTACCGCCACCTTCCCCCACTTCCCCGCAGCCGGTGCCGGAAACCCCGGACGCCCTCTCGGGGCGATCACTTCCGGCCGTTCCGGCGAATCGCGCCGGTTCCACGCCGGTCACGGCGCACGGACGCGAAGCCTACGATCGTGTCGCCGGACCCGAAGGCCCGGCGACACACGATGGGGCGTCCGTCGCCCCAGCCGGATCGGCGGTCAGTGCTCGCGCGGGGCAGGCACGACCCGGTCCACCTCCGGGTGGACGGTGAGGAGTTGACGCATGGCCGCCTCGGCGCCGTTCGCATCGCCTGCGGCGAGCGCGTCGACGATCCGGGCGTGATGGGCCAGCGACGCCTCGGAGGGGCGGTCACACCCGGCGGCGGGGCCACCCGACACCTGGAGCGCCGACGAGACGATGCCGGACAGGTGCTCCAGCATGCGGTTGCCGGCGACCTGGATCAGCAGGGAGTGGAACTCGGCATCGGCTCGGGTGAAGGTGATGCCGTCACCCTGAGTGAGCGCGTGGTTCATGATCTCGACCATGTCGGCGAGACGCTGCTGCACGTCCTCCCTCCCGTGACCGGCGGCGAGACGGGCGGCGAGCGGTTCGATGGTCCAGCGGAGCTCGGTGAGCTCACGGCGCTGATCGTCACGCTGCGGACCGAAGGCGCGCCACTCGATGATGTCGGGATCCAGGAGGTTCCAGTCGCTCACCGGACGGACACGGGTTCCGACGTTGGGGCGGGCGCTGACGAGGCCCTTGGCCTCCAGGACCCGGAGCGACTCCCGGACGACGGTCCTGGAGACCTCGAAGCGCTGACCGATCTCCTCGGGAACGAGGGGGCGGTCTGCACCGAGATCCCCGGAGACGATCATCTGGCCGAGCTGCTGGACGAGTTGGCCATGGAGCCCACGACCCCGGCTGCCCGTCGCGCGGCGCCCGACCGCGCGGCCCAGTTCGGCTTCCGGAGTGTCCCAGGCTGCTGGGGGCCCGACACGGTCGGGGCGGTCGACACCCGGAGCGTCCGGGTAGGGGTATCGGCCGAGTTCGCCCGGGCCGACGAGGCCGGACTCGGCGGGGCGGGCGGCGGTCATCATGGTGTGCGCAAGGGTACTCACGCATCCTTTGTCGGCGCGCCCCGAGCAGCCCTTGAGGTCTTTGGTGAAAAGCACACGAAAGGGTGATCACCGCCCTCGCCGCAATTGACGACTTATCAGGAATAAACGGTCACACATGGGGTAGTTGCACGGCGCACCGCACCTCCAGACCGCGCCGTCCCCTCACAGCAGCGCGACAACTTCATTGAGACAAGGCGGAGTTACCGAAGACCGATGCCCTGGCGATGCGGCTCCGACAAGGATGCCAGGGAGAGGCGGCGGAGGGATTCGGGCGCCTCAACCGAAGCAGGAACCGCCGGAGTTCTTCCCCTCCTGGGCCACAATCCGTCGGCTCGGACCGGAGCCGCCCTCAAGACGGGGTCCACGATCCCGTACGGCGGCCCCAGGACGCCGCGACGAAGCCCGCCGAGCGCGCGCACTCCCCGAGGCGCCGATTCAAACCTCGGGCCGCAGCATGGGCGGGTTCAGCAGAGTCGCCCCGCCTGCCCGGAACAACTGCGCGGGACGCCCGCCCTGACGGGTCGTGGTCCCGCCGGCAGGGACCAGGAAGCCCGGAGTGCCCGTCACCTTGCGGTGGAAGTTCCGTGGATCCAGCGCGACTCCCCACACCGCCTCGTACACGCGCCGCAGCTCACCCACCGTGAACTCGGGCGGGCAGAACGCCGTGGCCAGCGAGGAGTACTCGATCTTGGACCTGGCCCGCTCGACACCGTCCGCGAGGATCCGATCGTGGTCGAAGGCCAGCTGGGCGGAGGGCTCGTCCCCGCGTCCGCCGTCCTCCGGGTTCAGCAACGTCTCGACGGGCGCCCAGCGCGCGCTGTTCGCGTCACCGCCCGCCCGGGGCGCGGGGAGATCCGGTGACAGCGCGAGATGGGCCACGCTCACCACCCTCATGCGGGGGTCGCGCTTCGGGTCTCCGTAGGTGGCCAGTTGCTCGAGGTGCGCGCCATTGCCCGCGTCCGGCGAACCGGGATCGTGGACACACAGCCCGGTCTCCTCGACGAGCTCCCGCGCGGCTGCGGCAGAGAGGTCCTCATCGGCCCGTACGAACCCTCCGGGCAGCGCCCAGCGCCCCTGGAACGGCGACTCTCCGCGGCGCACCACCAGTGCGCAGAGGGCATGGCGGCGTACGGTGAGCACGACCAGGTCGACGGTGACGGCAAACGGCGGGAAAGCCGACGGGTCGTAGGGTGGCATGCCGCGATCATAGTCGTCTTCCTGACGATAAACACTCCCTTCGTGATCCGGATCCGCGCACTCCTTCTCAAGAGCTCCGCTCTCGGTCGCCACCGGGTTCGATACCGGAGCCCCTCCGACTGCCTCGGACGGGAACGCCTCTCCGGTCACGGCGCTCAGCCCCCTCCCGAGAGGCAGGTGCGGAGCGCCGCCGAGTCCCCTCGACCGCACCAGGTGTCGCGGGATTCCCGCGGCCTTCTCCCCTCCGCCCGGTCTTCCGCACCGAGGTCCTCGATCGCGCGGGCCCCGGCTCACCTGCCTCAGCCTCCGAGGCCGTGTGCGCGGGCCCCGCCTCCCCCGCGTCGTCCGCATCCGGATCCGCGTGCTCGCGCAGACAACGGCGCAGCTCTTCCGGATCCAGTCCGTCGTTGCACGCCTGGTGGAGCAGCCGGGCGAAGAGATAGTCCGGATCCGCGCGCAGCGAGAGACCGAGCGCGACCCTCGCCGCGGGTTCGTCGCCGGTCGACCACGCCACCCAGCCCGCCAAGGCCAGCGGCACCGCGCCATACTCCCCGTACGCTCCGACGCAGCGGCGGGAGAGCGCCCGCCACAGACGCAGGGCGTGGTCGGCCTCCGGCCCTTCCATCCAGCCGGCGGCCCTGTCACGGGTCTCCCGGTCCTGGAGCCCGAGTACCACCGAAGCGGCCTCATCGTGCGTGATCAGCTTGTCGTCGTGTGCGTCGGCTTCGATCCATGAGGTCCGCGCGGAGGGCTGAGCCGCAAACCGCTCCATCAGTGTCCTTGCCAGCCGCAGGGTCTCCGCGCGGACCCGCTCCCTGGATCCTTGCTGAGCGATTCCGGCCAGCAGCGCCGATGCGGCACTGTCCAGAGCCAGTCCCTGCTCGGCCGCCACGGATGTCCGCAGCGGTTCGAGCCGCGCCTCCAGGTCCTTCAGCGAGCCTCTCACCCGGATGCCCACATAGGCGGCGGCCGCGGCCATCACGGACGTGCCCGGCATCGACACGACCGTCCCCTCCACCGGACAGCAGCGGACGTCGGGGCAGCAGTAGGACCAGAAACGGCCGTCGGAGAGGCACAGGGCCTCGTACACCGGCACGTCGTGCGAACCGCAGGCGGTCCGCAGCCGCTGCGCGAACGGCCGGAGCTCCTCCATCACCTCACGGCCCGTCTGCCCTGCCGACGGGTCCCGGCAGAGGAAGACGATGATGCCGTCCGGCTTCGCCTTGCGCTGCCGACACGCGTCGACCAGGCATTCGGCAACCTGATCCGCCATCGGCGGCCACTCGTCCCGAGAGGCGGGGATCCCCACTCTGAGCCTCCCCCCGAAGCGTCCGGGGCTGCCGTGCAGCGCCACCATGACCACGGAGTTCGTCGGGTGAAAACCCATCAGATACGGGAGGGCGTCGACAAGCTCGGCGGGCCCCCGCAGGGTGACGGGATGATCGTCGGCAGGGCCCTGAGCGTCGTCGGACGCGGGCCGGTTCGGTTCGTTGGTTTCTCGCATGCCTTGACGGTCCCGTGATCAAGCCCTCGCCGCCAGCCTTGTGGATAACGTTGTCCACAGGTCGGCGCCTCGTTCGCGCGATGTCGGTGCCATCGGGTTGCATGGGTACATGACCAACGCAGACCGCGCAGATCTCAGGGCCTCGGCGGACTCCGTCCTGGCCCGTCTCGTCGGGGACGCCACCGGTGCCGCGAGGCTCCGCGAGGACCAGTGGCGGGCGATCGAGGCACTCGTCGCCGACAAACGCAGGGCACTCGTGGTGCAGCGCACCGGCTGGGGCAAGTCCGCCGTGTACTTCGTCGCGACTTCGCTGCTGCGTGAGCGAGGCGCCGGTCCGACGGTGATCATCTCGCCGCTGCTCGCGCTCATGCGCAACCAGGTGGAGGCCGCGGTCCGCGCGGGCATCACCGCCCGGACCATCAACTCGTCAAACCAGGAAGAATGGAAAGAGATCCAGGATGAGATCGCATCCGGGGCGGTCGACGTGCTGCTGGTCAGTCCGGAGCGGCTCAATTCCGTGGACTTCCGGGAGCAGATCCTCCCCGGACTCGCGGCCGGCACCGGACTGCTCGTCGTGGACGAGGCGCACTGCGTCTCCGACTGGGGCCATGACTTCCGGCCCGACTACCGCCGTCTGCGCACCATGCTCGCAGACCTGCCACCGGGTGTTCCGGTGCTCGCCACCACCGCGACGGCCAACGCCCGGGTCACCGCCGATGTCGCCGACCAACTGGGCACGGGTGTGGGCACGGACGCGCTTGTGCTGCGCGGACCGCTGGACCGGGAGAGCCTCAGCCTGAGTGTGCTCCAGCTTCCCGACGCCGCCCACCGCCTGGCGTGGCTGGCGGACCACATCGATGAGCTTCCGGGGTCGGGGATCATCTACACGCTGACGGTCGCGGCGGCCGAGGAGGTGACGGCCTATCTGCGGCACTGCGGACACGCCGTGGCGTCCTACACGGGGCGCACGGAGAACGCGGACCGGCAGCAGGCCGAGGACGACCTGCTCGCCAACCGGGTGAAGGCCTTGGTCGCCACCTCGGCGCTGGGCATGGGCTTCGACAAACCCGACCTGGGATTCGTGGTCCATCTCGGTTCCCCCTCCTCTCCCATCGCCTACTACCAGCAGGTGGGCCGGGCCGGTCGAGGTGTGGAGCACGCGGAGGTGCTGCTCCTGCCGGGGAAGGAGGACGAGGCGATCTGGCAGTACTTCGCGTCCGTGGCGTTCCCGCCCGAAGAGCTCGTGCGCCGGACCCTGGATGTGCTGGCGCAGGCGGGCCGGCCGCTGTCGCTGCCCGCGCTCGAACCCATGGTCGAGCTGCGGCGCACGCGTCTGGAGACCATGCTCAAGGTCCTCGATGTGGACGGCGCGGTGCATCGGGTGAAGGGCGGCTGGACTTCGACGGGGCAGCCGTGGGAGTACGACGCCGAGCGGTACGCGTGGGTGTCCCGGCAGCGGGAGGCCGAGCAACAGGCGATGCGGGACTACGTGTCGGGGGTGGGCTGCCGGATGGAGTTCCTCCGCAGGCAGCTCGACGACGAGCAGGCGGCACCGTGCGGACGCTGTGACAACTGCGCCGGGGCCCGTTTCGACGTCTGCGTGTCCGACGCGGCACTGCAGGCGGCGCGTGGGGAGTTGGGCCGCCCTGGTGCGGCGCTGGAGCCACGCCGGATGTGGCCGACGGGACTGACCGCTGTGGGAGTGGACCTGAAGGGACGCATCCCTGCCGGAGAACAGGCCTTCGCCGGGCGGGCACTGGGACGCCTGTCGGACATCGGCTGGGGCAATCGGCTCCGGCCGATGCTCGCGTCCCAGGCTCCGGACGGTCCGGTGCCGGACGATGTGCTGAACGCGGTGGTGTCCGTGCTCGCGGACTGGGCCAAGGGTCCGGGGGGTTGGTCCTCGGGCGCTCAGGACGCTCCGCCTCGTCCGGTCGGCGTGGTCACGGTCGCCTCCCGCAGCAAACCCGTGCTGGTCGGTTCTCTCGGCGCCCGAGTCGCGGAGGTCGGTCGGATGCCGCTGCTCGGCACGGTCGAATACGCCGCCGGTTCCGAGGAGAAGCCCGTCTCACGCACCAACAGCGCCCAGCGCGTCAGGGGCCTGCACGACGCGCTGACCGTGCCTCAGCCACTGGCCGCAGCGCTCGCATCGGCAGGTGGGCCGGTGCTGCTTGTCGACGATCTCTCGGACAGCGGCTGGACCCTCGCGGTCGCCGCGCGGTCGCTGCGCCGAGCGGGAGCCGCAGGAGTGTTTCCACTGGTACTCGCCATATCCGCATGAGGGGGCCCGGTCTGGGCAAGCGAAGGATATGAGCGTCATACCCGTCTATTCCAGTCAGCGGGCTCAATTGCTCGTTGCCGCTCGCCCGTAGGCCAGGAAGAATTGGGATCGTCCCCGCGCGGCCCGTTCGTGGTCCGGATGGGTTGTGTCGTGGCGCGTCCCACCGAACCCTGCCCGCTCTGTGCGCGCGTATGCGAAGGGAGGAACGTGACCTTCGGATTCGCCTCGTCCCCAACCGCTCCGATCAACGGTGCGGCCGACTCACCCAGCCGTCTGGCCCGGATGCTGGAGCCCGCCGAATGGGCCGCAGCCGGTATACCCCTGCTGCGCAACCCGCGTGAGGTTGTCAGCGGCCTTCACACCCGTCACCTGCCCACACCGGCCACGGCGATCGTGGCCGTGCTCGATCATGAGGAGAGACTCACCGCCAGCGCCTCGTTCGCCCGGCGTCCGGCACCCGCCGACGGCTGGGACTTCCGCAACGCGCTCCTGGCGCATCTGCGCCGGGTGATACCGCACGATCTGCGTCGGCGTACCCCGGCCCGCACTGCCGTGCTGCTCTACTGCCGTGACGGCGACGAGCGGTGGACGGAGGAGGACGGAGCCTGGATGTGGGGTCTGCGTGACGCCTGCACGCTACACGGGCTGCGCTGCGGCGCGTACATCACACTGACGCGCGGCGGGTGGCAGGTGCTCGGGGAGGGACGCGGCGGCCGCCGGCCCAGCTCCGAGTCCCCGCCCGATGCGTTCGGCGGCACGACCAAGCCGGGGGCACTCCCCCTGCGTGCCGCCAGCGGAGCGGCGGAGATACTCCGCCGCACGGCCGCCCGCTGAGTTCACGGAACATCGACCGCCGGCGCGGACCGCGCCTTCGGGAAACCGCTCCCGGACTCCCGCTGTTCTCGCCTTCGGCGCGGCACACGTCGTAGCGACCGGCCGTGACTGGCACGGCCG
The DNA here is from genome assembly GCF_037023745.1 of Streptomyces sp. SCSIO 30461. Classification (NCBI taxonomy): domain Bacteria; kingdom Bacillati; phylum Actinomycetota; class Actinomycetes; order Kitasatosporales; family Streptomycetaceae; genus Streptomyces; species Streptomyces sp. SCSIO 30461. The sequence goes on along the minus strand of NZ_CP146101.1, from coordinate 2,183,069 downwards.
GCCGGACATGCCCGCGCCACCGCTTCCCGGCGGCGCGGACTCAGACGCCCGCGCCGAGAACGGCGTTGACGCGTTGCGGATCACCGCAGACGATCAGTAGCGATCCCGCGCGGTCCAAGGCGGTGGGCAGGGCACGGGCTGCTTCCTCGTCGGTGCCGCCGTTGACGGCGACCACGACCACCGGCCGGGCAGTCGCACGGTCGGCGGAGGCGGCGTCCGCATAGAAGACGTCGTCCCGGGCATCGTGCTGGGCCCAGTAGGCGCCTTCACCGAAGGACAGCTCGTGCTCCGCCCAGGGGTGCTGCTCGCCCGTGGTGAGCACGAGGACGTCCGCCGGCGCACGACCGGAGTCGAGCAGCAGGTCGACCGCCTCGTCCGCGGCGTCGAGCGCACCCGCCGCCGGAGCGGGGATCAGCTGGATCTGCGGCACGGAACGATTCTCTGCCTGGGGCGAAGCAGCCGTGGCGGCCTGGCTCGGGGATCCGTGCGCGCGCGGCACCGACGGTGCGGGCCTTGCCGGGCCGGGGCCCGGACGCCCGGGACGGGGGGATGCCGCGTTACGCGGACCGGGTACGGGACGGGGGGTCGACGCGGTACGGCCGGTGGCCGGTGTCACGCGGGGACCCTGGGCGCTCTCGTGAATCTGAGGCTCCTCGGGGATGAGAGGCATGGGATGATATCTATCAAACGCCGGTGCGCCTGGCAGCGGCGGGTGGGCACATGAGTGCGATCCATGGGGTCGGCCACGCCTCACAGCGCCGCCGACCGGTCCGGTCAGAAGTCGAAGCCGAGTTGGCCCTCACTCTCCAGGACAGCCGCCGCCCCTGCCGGGACGCGGACCTTCTTCAAATGACGCCACCGCGGCAGCCCGTCGAGAAACGCCCAGGACAGCCGGTGGTACCGGGTGGGGCCGCGCTCCTCCAGTGCCGCCTTGTGCACGGGAGAGGGGTAGCCGGCGTTGTCGGCGAATCCGAAGCCTTCGCACACCGGCTCCATCCCGAGTTCGGCCATCATCGCGTCTCTGCGCACCTTGGCGATCACCGAGGCGGCGGCGACCGCCACACAGGACCGGTCGCCCTTGATGACCGTGCGGACGCGCCAGGGCAGCCCGAGGTAGTCGTGCTTGCCATCGAGGATCACCGCGTCGGGACGGACCGGCAGCCCGTCCAGCGCCCGCACGGCGGCGAGCCGGAGCGCCGCGGTCATACCCAGCTCGTCGATCTCCTGCGGACCGGCGTGCCCGAGGGCGTGCGAGGTGACCCACTGCTCCAGTTGCCCAGCCAGCTCCGCACGGCGCTTGGGACTGATCAGTTTGGAGTCGGTGAGACCGGCGGGAGGCCTGCGGAGTCCCGTGATGGCGGCGCAAACCGTGACCGGCCCTGCCCAGGCCCCGCGCCCGACCTCGTCGACTCCCGCGATGATCTTGGCACCGGTGGTGGCCCGGAGCGATCGCTCGACGGTGTGAGTGGGTGGTTCGTACGGCATGGCGCCAGTCAGCGTACGCCGCTCCGACTGGTCGCGACACCCCGGCTGTCGATCTACGGATCACCCAGGGCCGGAGCGAGCCCATGATTCGCTTTCGCGCACGCTGGCGGGGCCTCTCGAATGCGCCGGGATCACCTCGCTGACGAAGCTTTCCATGACGCGTGGCCGTAGCGACCCCGGACTCGATTCCCTTGCCTTACTCCCGAATGACATCGAGCGGGAGTCGCAAGGCGAGCCCGGCGACCCCGTCGGCGAGCGTCTCGCGTAGACACTCGGCAGCGACCTCCCCGTCGCACTCGTGAACCGAGGATCAGGGAACGTTGCCGGACCCAGGCCACAGGTCCGCGCGGGCCGGGCCGCGCCGATCGTGAAGTCGGCGCAGGAGAGCAACGATTGAAGGCGGTGCGGGCGGTCCGGGTGAGCGCCGTCAGTCCATTCCGGTGCCGGGGTCGTATTGGGACTCATCCTCGTACTCGTCGCCGTGCGAGTCGCGTTCGCCCACCGGTGACTGCCGGCGAACGCTGCCCGGGCAATGGGAGGTTCCGGCTTCGACCGGGCGCTCGCTGAGGATCGCCCTGGCCCGGGCCTGGCTCCAGCTGATCGCGTACCACGGGCTGTCCGTCCGCTCCAGGTCGCTGGCGATTCCGGAGAGCGCGCAGGACCGGACGGGTTCGGGCAACCGGTCCAGGGCCGGTACGGCGTCCGCTGACAGGCCCGCCAGATAGCCGACGTCGATCTTCCCGGTCTCCTCGTGACGCTGCACACCGCGCTCGGCGATCAACGCGTCAGGCGAGACGAGCCCGAACGCGAGCACCGCTGCCACGGCGCTGCCCACGATCGCCCGCGGCAGCCAGCGGCCACCCAGGAGTCCCGCTCCGATGATCAGGATGATCACCAGCCCGAGCCACAGCTCCATCGCGGCCACGGAGACCCTCAGCCGGGTCAGCCCGTACGCGTCGACGTAGAGATCCATCCTGCGCAGCGCCGAGGCCACCACCACCAGCGTGAGCAGGCACAGCGTCCCCAGCACACCGCGCACCAGGGCGCGGTCGCGTGAGCCGCCCCGTGGAGCCCAGCGCAGCGCCAGACCGATGACGATGAGCACGAGCTGGGTGGCCCAGAGCAGTTGCCAGAAGCCCTGGCGCGCGTACTCGGCATAGGTCAGTCCGGTCTCCCTCAGCACCTTGTCGTAGCCGCCGAAGAGCACGGCGAGCTGAACCGCTATGAAGGCCGCGAAAAGCAGATTGAGCACCATGAGCGGAACCGCCCACTCGAAACGGCCTCGGGGCTTTCCGGCCCGCACGGCCACCCGGTCCCAGCGGAGCGGGGCAGCCGCCGCACGCGCCATCGCAAGGGCGGTGAACAGGCCCACGACGAAGAGGAAGAACCGCCAGGGGCCGTCGACCAGGGACACATCGGGGATCAGCTCTCCGAGCAGATCCGCGAAAGCGGCGTCCGCACCGGCGAACAGCGCCCCGAACACGACGACCAGGCCCACCGCCACGGCGATGGTGCGGACCACTGGCCCGGAGCGGCCACGCGCTCCGTACCGCTCGCGCACCCCGCGCCAGCCCCAGGCCGTTCCGGTGGCCAGCGAGTCGAACAGACCGGCCGGGGCGAGGAGTACGCCGGACCACCTGCGCCCACCGTGCAGAGCGATCGCACCAGCCGTGATCGCAGACACGACCGCGAGGAAGGAGGGCCAACCGGCGTCCGACAGCGCGGGAACGGCAAGGAGGGCCGACACTCCGACGATCCAGGCCACGGTCCAGGGGCGGGGCCTGCGACCGGCGGCCCGCGCGGAGAAGTAGGCGGCGAGCGCGGCCGGTACGGCCACGATCAGCAGATTCGGCCCGAGCCCATCCCCCAGCAGCAGCGCGCTCAGCAGCGCGGCGGCGAGGACGCACCACAGGGTCGCCGCGCGTATGGGAGCAGGCGCGGCCGGTCGGATGCGCGCGAGCAGCGGCTCGGGACGCCGCACCGGAGGCGGCCAGGGTCGCCCGGGTGGAGGCCAGGCGGCTGCCGGGCCGTGCCCCGTACCGGCCGCGGACCGAGGGCCGGGCGGCCCGGTGGGACCGGCCGGGGCTGCGGCGGGCGTTCGTGCCGAGGCTCCGGAGCCGCTCGGGGCGGCGGTTGCGCCGTCCCCGACCGGCATCCCGGCACCCTTGCGGTCATCCGGCGCCGGTTCGGCTCCAGGCTGCCTGGACGGTACGTCGGACACGGGTCCCCCTCCCGACCGGCACCTCTCCCACCGCGTGGGTGGTACGACGGTCCCGGTACATCACTGACGCCCGACTCTGATGATCAGCTGATCAGCCGGGGTGTGGCCGAAGGGTAACCCTCCGATCAGCCACGACGTCAGACGCGTGGGTCAGCCACTCGCACGCTGTGGCAAGATCGTGACACACCCTGTGCCTCTGTGCTCCCCGGCCGCGGCCGCGTCCGGACCGGTCAAGCCCGGCCCGTGGGGAGCCAGGACGGCAGGGTCTCGGTGCGCTCCAGCCAATGGGCGGGCGGGGCTCCGGACCCGGCCGCGGCGACGATGCCGCCCGCGATGGCGCAGGTCGTGTCCACATCCCCGCCCACCTGGGCGGTTGTCCAGAAAGCCTGCTCGTAGTCGCCGAGTGCACGGGCAGCCGACCAGAGTGCAAACGGCACCGTGTCATGCGCGCTCGTACGGCGCCCGCTGCCCAGGACGGCGGCGACCGTCGCAGCGTCGCCGTAGTCGAGCATGTCGCGCGCTCGGCGCAGCCCGGCACCTACCGCGCTGCGCGGCACGAGGGCCACCACGCCATCGAGCAGGTCGCCGGGGGTGGGCGGCCCGGAAGGCGAGGCGACCAGCGCGGCGGCCGCCGCGACGGCCATGCTGCCCACGACGGCCTCACGGTGCTGGTGCGTCGTGTAGGACGAGATCTCCGCCTGGTGTGTGGCCTGCTCCGGGTCATCGGCGTACCACGCGCCGAGGGGGGCGATCCGCATCGCCGAGCCGTTGCCCCACGATCCCTGGCCGTTGAACAGTGCCGAGGCGAGTTCACGCCAGTCGCCGCCCTCACGGACCAGCCGGAGCATCCGGTTCACAGCGGGCCCGTAGCCGCGGTCGAAATCATGGTGCTCGGCGAACGAACGCGCGAGCGCGTCCTGGTCGACACGCTGGTGCGAGACCAGCACCGCCAGCACGGAGCAGGCCATCTCGGTGTCGTCGGTCCACTGCCACTGCCCGTCCGGCAGTTCGCACCGCTTCAGTAGCGGATAGTTCGAGGGAACGAAGAACTGGGAACCCAGGGCATCTCCGACGGCCAGCCCGCGCAGGCTGGCCAGGGCACGGGCGAAACGCCGATCGGGATCATGAGTGACGGCGGAGTCACCAACGGTAGCGTCGGCATCACCGGCCCTGGCGGCGCCGGAGTCAACGGATGCGGACGCCTCGGCGGAACCGAGGGGGTTGTCAGGGGGGAGGTCAGCGCTCATCGCACGGCCACTCTATCGGGTGGTCCGCATACGACTCGGGAACACACCAGCGCTCGAAGGGCCGGTCCAGTGTGTACCGCCCGTCGTCCCCGAGCAGCAACATCCGCGTCTCGCCGTTGTCCGGGTTGGACAGCGACTCGAATTCCGCGACCGTCCAGTGGAACCACCGCATACAGAACAGCCGCATGGTCAGCCCATGGGTGACGATCAACACGTTGGGCGGATGATCCGGCGCTTCGAAGCTCCGGTAGAGGCTCTCCAGGAACGCTCCCACCCGGTCGTAGACATCGGCGCCCGACTCCCCCTGCGGCAGGCGGTAGAAGAAGTGCCCGTATGCGTCGCGGTAAGCCTTCTGCAGCCGCACATCGTCCCGATCCTGCCAGTTTCCCCAGTCCTGCTCACGCAGCCTGGGCTCCTCTCTGACCCGTACGAGCCTCGGGTCGAGATGGAACGCCTTGTAGGTCTGATGGGTCCTGCGGTAGGGCGAGACATAGACGCTGATCCGGTCGTTACCGAAGAGCTCACGCAGATGCGAACCGGTCTCCTCCGCCTGGCGCCATCCGCGCTCGGTGAGTCGCAGGGCATGGTCGGGCTCACGCTCGTACACGGAGTCGTCGGCGTTTCCCTCCGACTCGCCGTGCCGGACGAGAACGATGCACCGCGGTCGCGCCATACGACAAACACTAGATCGATGGGTACGGCACCGCCGCCGCGCCTGCTGTTCCCGCCCGGCGCCCCGGCGGTCCATCGCCTCAGACCGTCCAGGAAGCCTCGAGTTCCACGACGTCGCCGGTGAGCGCCGCGATGTCCACCTCTGTCTGCGCTCGCAGCGAGAGGCGCTCCACCCGCTCGACGCGGTACTTGCCGTGCTCGGCGGCCGACTGCCACATGGACAGCACCAGGAACTCGTTGCCCGGCGCCTCGCCGAAGAGGCCCCGCACCATTCCCGGCGACCCCGCCATCGCCGGGTTCCACACCTTCTCCTGCATCAGCGAGAAGTGCTCGACCCGGTGCTCGTGCACCCGGCAGTGGGCGACGCGCACCACATCGGCATCCGTGAAGCGGGGCTCGAAGCCCGTCTTCACATCGAAGCGGTAATCGAAGATCTTGGCCTGAGGGTCCTTGAACGTCCCGGACTGCGCCACCGCAAGCCGGTCATGCGAGCGCGCCATGAACGAGTCGTAGAACGCACGCGTCTCCCAGAACGCGAAGACATGGGCGACACCCGGCCGCCTACGACTCCACCCTCCGCCTTGTCCCCGGAATCCCGGCTCACCCAGCAGCCCCGCCCACTTTCGCTGCCCCCGCTCGAACCCCCGACGGTCCACCACGGTGCAGCGAATCCACTTGACCAGCACCGCGCCATCGTACGGCGCCCGACGTGGCGCCGGTCACGTTCCGACGAGACCTCCTCCCAGTGAGCGTGACAACATGGGTTCGTGCAAAGGATGTTGACGTATGGGACGGTCCGGGAAGAAGAAGGGGAATCAGAATGAGCAGCCTCAGCAAGGGCCTCGGCAAGGTCCAGGTGACGCTCAAGTGGGATCCCAGTGCCCTCGGCACGGCGGCCACCGACCTGGATCTCGTGGCGGCGACCTACCGGGCGGACGCGCCACACGGCTCCCCTGCGTATCTGGTGCACTTCGGCAGCCGCTCCCCCGACGGCACCATCACCCTCAACCGGGACAGCAAGACCGGTCAGGGGTTCGGTCCGGACGAGGTCATGACCCTGGAGCTCGATCGCCTCGCCGACGAGTACACGCGGGTCGTGATCGGCGTCGTCATCCAGCAGCACGGCAGCGAGAGGGTGTTCGGTGACATCGCGAACACCGGTGTCCGGATCCTCGACGGGCATGTGGAACTCGCCGCCGACGACCTGTCCGGCGTCCCCGGCGCCACCGCCGCGACGATCGCGGAGTTCACCCGCGACGGCAGCGGCGCATGGCGGCTGCGCACCGCCGTCCGAGGCTTTGTCGCCGGTCCGGCCGAGTTCTCCGATCTGATGGGTGCCGCACACGCCTGAGCTCCCGGCGGCATCACATCTGGGGCAGAATCACACGATGTGATGATCTCCGCGCGGGAACTCAACCGGTCGACTCTGAGCCGTCAACTGCTCCTGGAACGTGCGCCGCTGACCGTACTCGACGGGGTACGGCACGTGGTCGCACTCCAGGCGCAGCACCCGGCTTCGCCCTATGTGGCGCTGTGGAACCGGCTCAGCGGTTTTGACCCGGCCGCCCTGGACGCTCTCTTCACCGCACGCTCGGTGGTCAAGGCCACCCTGATGCGCATCACCCTCCATGCCGTGCACATCGATGACTATCCGGTCTTCCGCGCGGCGATGCAGCCCACGCTGCACGCGGCCAGGCTCGGCACGCGTTTCACCGCCGGAGGGCTGACCCCCGCGGACGCCAACGCGCTGCTCCCGGAACTGCTCGCCTTCACCCACCGACCGCGTACCGCGACCGACATGAGGACATGGCTCGCCGAGCGGGCAGCAGGCGAAGGGGTCCCGGACGCCGTGCGGGCCGCGGACAGCACCTGGTGGGGGCTGAAGGGATACGCTCCGCTGCATCACGTCCCCATGGGTGGGCCTTGGTCATTCGGCCCACGGCCGTCCTTCGTCGCCGCCGGTCCGGAGGCTCCTGCTACGGATCCTGAGGCGGCACGGGGTTCCCTGCCGAGCCTCATCGTGCGATACCTGTCGGGGTTCGGGCCCGCGTCGGTGGCGGACATCGCACAGTTCGCCCTGGTGAAGCGGCCGGCCATCCGGGAGGCGCTGCGCACTCTCGACGATGCCGTCGAAGAGTTCCAGGGACCGGACGGCGCAACGCTGTTCGACCTCCCCGGTGCCTCCAGGCCACCCGCCGAGACACCCGCACCGGCCCGGCTCATGGCGATGTGGGACAGCGTCCTGCTGGCGTACGCCGACCGCAGCCGAGTGATCCCCCCGGCCTACCGCCCGCTGGTGATCCGGCGAAACGGCGACGTACTGCCCACCCTGCTGGTCGATGGATACGTCGCCGGGGTCTGGCGCCAGGTGGACACCGGTATAGAGGCCACCGCCTTCCACACCCTGCCGGACGCCACCTGGGATCGGCTCTCCGCCGAGGCCCGTTCCCTGACCGCGCTGCTCGCGGACCGCGATCCAGCGGTCTACGGCCGATACCACCACTGGTGGGCCGGACTCCCCGAGGCCGAGACCAGGCTGCTGTGACCGGCGGACAGACCGCGTTCCGCCGGTTCGTCGCAGTGGCCTCACGGCTCAGACGCGTTCGAACCAGTGCGTCCGGCCTACGACGGAGAAGCCGCGGCGCTCGTACCAGTGCCGCGGCCAGTCCACCGCGTCGGCGAGCAGGAACCGGGTGCCGCAGCCCGCGTCGGCCGCCAGCCGCAGCGCCGAGCCCAGGACGGCATCGGCATGACCGCGCCGCAGATGCGCCTCCGAGGTGACCAGGTCCTCGATCTGCGCGATGCCCGTGGCCGGGTCCACGTAGAGGTCGGCCCAGGAGGCGACCTCGCCCTCCTCGGTACGGGCACCGATGAAGTGCACGGCATGCGCACCGCGCCGACGCGCCTCGCGCCGGTCGACGAGCTGGCGTACCACCTCGTCCGCGACGTCAGGGAGAAAGCCCCGCCAGCTCCGAGTGAGGGGAGCGCGTAGCGTGTCCAGGTCCACTTCCTCCGCGGTTCCCCCCGGCGGCACCGACCCCGTGTGCAGCATGACCACACCAGTGGAGTGCGCGTATCCGGCGCGGATCAGCGGCCCCGCGCATGCCGTTCCGGCTTCGTCACCGAGGACGGAGATCATCCGGTGCGGCAGATGTCCCAGTGTCTCTTCCGCGATCGCCGGCAGCGCCTCCGGGTCGACGTGCGAGTCGATGACGACCTGGTTGTCCGCATGGGAGTGGGCGAAGGCGTCGTCGTATACGGCGAAGCCACCCGGCACGTCGACGGCATGTGCGGCGCGGCGGCGGGCGAACGCGGACACGAAGGCGTTGATCCGCCGGACTTCTGGGCCGGTCATGGAGCGAGCGTAGGCACCCACGGACCGTCACCGCACCCGAATTGGTCCCCGGTGCGGTCCTGTCCGGGACCAGGGAATCGAGTAGGAGGGACGGGTCGCCCGTCCCTCCTCTCACACCACCGGACATGCGGGCCACGCATCCGGCGGTTCATCAAGCTGATCTCAACCGTTGCCAGGTCGGCTTGAGCATGCGCAGACCAAGACCCTCCCAGTGAGAGTTGGGCAGCGCCCGCTGGAGGACAACCGATCCCGCGATCCGCCAGTAGCCCTTGCTACTGGCCGCCCATTCCCGAGCAGCACGCTCACCGATCCCGAGCGCCCGCAGGTTACGACGTTTGGTCGCGTACCGTTTCCATTCCTTCCAGCGGATCTGCCGCATCCTGCGGTGGAGCCACTTGTCCAGCCCCTGGAACACCTTGGGGGTGTCCGCGAGCTGGAAGTAGCCCATCCAGCCAGTGGTGAAGCGGTTGATCTTCGCGATGCGTTCATCCATCGCGATACTCCACCGGCGAGATGTCAGTTCCTTGATCCGTACCTTCCAGCGCGCGAGCGCCTTCGGGTCGACCCGGATCCTGACCTCCCCGCCCCGGGCGAAGTAGAAGCCGAAGCCCGGCATCGTCATGACGGAAGCTGGGACCACCTTCGACTTGTCCCGGTTGACCTTCAGTTTCAGCCGCCGCTCGACCACGACCGTGACCGAGTCGAGCACTCTCTGAGCGGCTCGCCTGCTCCGCACGAAGATCCGGAGATCGTCGGCACCCCCAGCATCCGCTCACCGCCGCCAGGCTTCGGGATGATCACCTGACGGACCGGCGCCGGCCGGTAGATGCCCGCATCGAGTTCAGCCCTCACTTCGGGCCAGTGCACCGCGACCCACGACCTGAGTTCGGCCGTGGGCATGCCGTCCACTCCGGGAGCACCCCGGTTCACCTCGACACGGTTGAGCGCCACGAGCAGGTTCTCCTTAGAGAGCATCAACTCCCACAAAGAGAGTTCCCGTTCGTGGTGAGCGTCCTCCGTGGAGTGCGCCGACCGGTCACTACGCTCCGTCGACGGCTTCGCCGGGGGCACCGGCTCTTCCCCCCCGTTACCTTCCTCGTGGCTCCGCAATGGGGCTACCGGCCTTCGGGTCCGGCATGACTTCCCCCCCTTGTTGTTGATGATCCGGGGGGTGGTGTCACCGGGCCCGGAGGCATCGACGGACCGCTGATGAGGGGCTTGAGCACCGGCTTCACCCGAGCCGGAAGAGCTCTCCGTAACGTGGATGTGGCAGCTCGGTGCCCAGGCAAGGCCGGACGAAAGCGTGATGGAGGGGCTGGCACGTGATCGACACCGGCGACATCGACGTCTTCCTCGGCCTGGACGTCGGCAAGGGCGAACACCACGCCACCGCCGTCACCCCGGCCGGTAAGAAAGCGTTCGACAAGCGCCTGCCCAACACCGAACCCAAGCTCCGTGAACTGTTCGCGAAACTCCAGGCCAAGCACGGAACGGTGCTGGTCGTGGTCGACCAGCCCGCCTCGATCGGCGCCCTGCCGCTGGCGGTCGCCAGGGACATGGGCTGCCCGGTCGCCTATCTGCCGGGGCTGACGATGCGGCGGATCGCCGACGTCTACCCGGGCGAGGCCAAGACGGACGCCAGGGACGCGTTCATCATCGCCGACGCCGCCCGCGCGATGCCCCACACGCTGCGGGCCATCGACGGCGAGGACGAGACGATCGCCGAACTGGAGATGATCGTCGGCTTCGACGACGACCTGGCCGGGGAAGCGACCCGGGTCGCCAACCGGCTCCACGGCCTGCTCACCCAGATCCATCCGTCGCTGGAACGGGTCCTGGGACCGCGGTTGCAGCATCCAGCCGTCCTCACCCTGCTGGAACGGTTCGGATCCCCGGCCCAAATACGCAAGGCCGGACGCCGACGACTGGTCACGCTGCTGCGGCCGAAGGCGCCACGGATGGCCGAACGGCTGGTCGAGGAGATCTTCGCCGCGCTGGACGAGCAGACCGTGACCGTCCCGGGGACCGAGGCGGCCGCGCTGATCGTCCCGAGCCTGGCCGGATCACTGGCCGCCGTCCTCGACCAGCGCAAGTTGCTGGCCGGGCGGATCGAGGAACTCCTGGAGGACCACCCTCTTTCCAAGGTCCTGACCTCGATGCCGGGCATCGGCGTCAGGACCGGAGCCCGCATCCTGATCGAGGTCGGCGACGGCAGCACCTTCCCCACCGCCGGCCACCTCGCCGCCTACGCCGGACTCGCCCCGGCGACCCGCAGTTCGGGCTCCTCGATCCGCGGCGAACAGCCATCCCGGCGAGGAAACAAGCAGCTCAAACGAGCCTTCTTCCTCTCCGCGTTCGCCGCCCTGGGCGACCCCGCGTCCCGGGCCTACTACGACAAGAAGATCGCCCAGGGCAAGCACCACACCCAGGCCCTGCTCTGCCTCGCAAGGCGCCGGGCCGACGTCCTGTTCGCCATGCTCCGCGACGGAACCTTCTACGAACCTCAACCCGCCAGGTCAGCTTGAATCAGCGAGAGCCTGGCGGGCCTCGGTCCACACCCGCTCGAACTCCTCCGCGGAGATCACGGCCGCCTCGGGCTGGTCCTGCCAACCTTCCATCGGACCTTCGGCAAGGACCCCGAACTGCCGTTCATAGCGGAACATGGCGGCGAGATCGGCATGATCACGCAAGTGCAGCACCTCTTCCAGAGAGGCCGCCGTCACCGGACGCGAGTCCTGCCTCCGGACCTCGACCTGTCGTGCTGCCCAGCCTTCGTCATCGGCCTCGAAATACAGCCACAGATCTTCGTCCTCGTAGTAGGTGCGGAACCACGTCGTCATGCCGCCATCCTGGCCCAGGACCTTGACCGAAGAGATAGGGGCCCCCACGGCACCGCCGAAGCAGTTTTGCTGCGATCACCGTGACCAGCACGAGCAACCACCACATCGTCCGTTCCACTCGATGTTCGGCCCTTCCCAGCCGCCGTACTCATCCCGGCTGGTACTACGGCCTCTGCTGACTTCTGCCCGGTCAGACCGCACCTTCCGATGCAGCCCGTCGGCGCGGCGACACCTCAGCACAACCGACACCCGGACAGATCTCCCCAGGTAAGAACGATCACTGTCCCTGGATCCCCGCCGCGTTTTCGCACTGGCCTTCTTGGTGGAGACGGGCTTCGCCTTCCGCAGCAGACTCACCCGACCAGCACGCCTCATACACGGTTCGTGTTCCTCGGTACCCAGGTCTCGCCTCGGGCTTCCTCCAGACCCCACCTCACGATGACACCCTTGCCTCCGGCTCGGGGTTAGCACCACCTCTTCCCCCAGGGGACTTCCACCCCCAAGCAATCGCCCATGCTGGGCGCACAGCGGGAGAGGGCGCCGGCCTCGGGCCGGCACCCTCTCGGACGCTCAAAGACGCGTCAGCCGCGGTTCCCCTCGACTTCCCGCGATATCAGCTGCAGCCGCTGGTCGAGCCGCAGCCCTCGCAGATGTAGCAGGAACCGGCCCGCTGCATCTTCGTACCGCAGGAGAAGCACAGCGGGGCGTCCGCGCTGATGCCGAGCTGCATCTCGACCAGTTCCGCCGAGGTGTGCGCCTGCTTGGGGGCGGGGACCTCGGCCTTCGGGGTGGCCACAGCCTTCAGGGGCTCCTGCCGGCGCGGGGCGGACTGGGCCAGGCCCTCGACGTCGACCTCGGACTCGTCGATGGACTGCTCGTACGAACCCGTCTCCAGGTGACGCTGGCGCTCCTCCGCGGAGTGGATGCCGAGTGCCGAGCGGGTCTCGAAAGGCAGGAAGTCGAGCGCCAGGCGGCGGAAGATGTAGTCGACGATCGACTGCGCCATCCGCACATCCGGGTCGTCCGTCATGCCCGCCGGCTCGAAACGCATGTTGGTGAACTTGGAGACATAGGTCTCCAGCGGCACGCCGTACTGGAGGCCGACCGAGACGGCGATCGAGAAGGCGTCCATCATTCCGGCGAGGGTCGAGCCCTGCTTGGACATCTTCAGGAACACCTCGCCGAGACCGTCGTCCGGGTAGGAGTTCGCGGTCATGTAGCCCTCGGCGCCACCGACGGTGAAGGAGGTGGTGATGCCGGGACGGCCCTTGGGAAGGCGCTTGCGGACCGGGCGGTACTCGACGACCTTCTCGACCGCGGTGCGGATGGTCTCCTCGGCCTTCTCGGTGATCGCCTTCTTCTCCTCCTTCTTCTTCGCGGAGAGGGGCTGACCGACCTTGCAGTTGTCGCGGTAGATCGCGAGCGCCTTGACGCCCAGCTTCCACGCCTCGAAGTAGATCTCCTCGACCTCTTCGACGGTCGCCGACTCCGGCATGTTGACCGTCTTGGAGAGCGCGCCGGAGATCCAGGGCTGGATCGCGGCCATCATGCGGACGTGGCCCATCGCGGAGATGGAGCGCTCGCCCATGGCGCAGTCGAAGACCTCGTAGTGCCCGGACTTCAGGCCCGGAGCATCGATCACGTTCCCGTGCTCGGCGATGTGGGCGACGATGGCCTCGATCTGCTCCGGCTGGTAGCCGAGCCGGCGCAGGGCCTGCGGCACGGTGCCGTTGACGATCTGCATCGAGCCGCCGCCGACCAGCTTCTTGAACTTGACCAGCGCAAGATCGGGCTCAAGGCCGGTGGTGTCGCAGGACATCGCCAGACCGATGGTGCCGGTCGGGGCGATCACGGAGGCCTGGGAGTTGCGGAAGCCGTTCTTCGCGCCGAGGCGGACCACGTCTTGCCAGGCCTCGGTCGCCGCGGCCCAGATCGGGGTGTCCAGATCGTCCATGCGGACGGCCGTGGTGTTGGCGGCGGCGTGCTGCTTCATCACCCGCTGGTGCGGCTCGGCGTTGCGGGCGTAGCCGTCGTACGGCCCGACGACCGCGGCGAGCTCGGCCGAACGGCGGTAGGACGCGCCGGACATCAGCGAGGTGATGGCACCGGCCAGGGCACGGCCGCCGTCGGAGTCGTAGGCGTGGCCGGTGGCCATCAGCAGCGCGCCGAGGTTCGCGTAGCCGATACCGAGCTGGCGGAAGGCGCGGGTGTTCTCACCGATCTTCCGGGTGGGGAAGTCGGCGAAGCAGATGGAGATGTCCATCGCCGTGATGACGAGCTCGACCACCTTGGTGAAGCGGTCGATGTCGAAGGACTGGTTGCCCTCTCCGTCGTCCTTGAGGAACTTCATCAGGTTCAGCGAGGCCAGGTTGCAGGACGTGTTGTCCAGGTGCATGTACTCACTGCACGGGTTCGAGCCGTTGATCCGGCCCGACTCGGGGCAGGTGTGCCAGTGGTTGATGGTGTCGTCGTACTGGATGCCCGGGTCGGCACAGGCCCAGGCGGCCTCCGCCATCTTGCGGAAGAGGGACTTGGCGTCGACCTCCTCGATCACCTCACCGGTCATCCGGGCGCGCAGCCCGAACTTCCCGCCGGCCTCGACGGCCTTCATGAACTCGTCGTTCACACGGACCGAGTTGTTGGCGTTCTGGTACTGGACCGAGGTGATGTCGTCACCGCCGAGGTCCATGTCGAAGCCCGCGTCGCGCAGCGCGCGGATCTTCTCCTCTTCCTTGACCTTGGTCTCGATGAAGCCCTCGATGTCGGGGTGGTCGACGTCCAGGATGACCATCTTGGCGGCTCGGCGGGTGGCGCCTCCGGACTTGATCGTTCCCGCGGAGGCGTCGGCGCCGCGCATGAAGGAGACCGGACCGGAGGCGTTGCCGCCGGAGGACAGCAGCTCCTTGGAGGAGCGGATCCGGGAGAGGTTCAGCCCGGCACCCGAGCCGCCCTTGAAGATCATGCCCTCTTCCTTGTACCAGTCGAGGATCGACTCCATGGAGTCGTCGACGGACAGGATGAAGCAGGCGGAGACCTGCTGGGGCTGGGGCGTGCCGACGTTGAACCACACCGGCGAGTTGAAGCTGAAGATCTGGTGCAGGAGGGCGTGGGCGAGCTCGTGCTCGAAGATCTCCGCGTCGGCAGGCGAGGAGAAGTAGCTGTAGTCCTCACCGGCCTTGCGGTACGTCTTCACGATGCGGTCGATGAGCTGCCTGAGGCTCACCTCGCGCTGCGGAGTGCCGACCGCACCCCGGAAGTACTTGCTGGTGACGATGTTGACCGCGTTCACCGACCAGAAGTCGGGGAACTCGACGCCGCGCTGCTCGAAGTTGACCGAGCCGTCGCGCCAGTTGGTCATGACGACGTCGCGGCGCTCCCACACGACCTCGTCGTACGGATGCACGCCGGGAGTGGTGTGGATGCGCTCGATACGCAGACCCTGCCGGGCCGCCGCGGCCTTGCCGCCCTTGGCTCGGGAACCCCGTGCCGGGCCGCTCGTCGTCTCTGTCATGCCGCCTCCCATATACGGGCGAAAACGCCCTGAAGTGCCCAGATCTTCCCGTGGCACAGTTTCTGTCTGATGCCATGGGCGCCGCGCCGCGCACGGCGTCCATGGCAGGTCTTTGCCGCTCCCGCGGCCGGTCGCCGCCCTTCCCTCGGGCCGCCGCGATCAGTCAGCGGCGGCGGTGGGCACCGGGCCCACCGCATGGGGTACGGGCACACCGGGCCCGCGCTCCCGCGCGGACGGCCGCTGCCCGCGGAGCTCGGCGATGGCGGCCTCGAAGTCTTCGAGCGAGTCGAACGCTCGGTAAACGGACGCGAAGCGCAGGTATGCGACCAGGTCGAGTTCCTGCAAGGGGCCGAGTATGGCCAGTCCCACGTCGTGGGTGGTCAGCTCGGCACTGCCGGTGGCGCGCACCGCTTCCTCGACACGCTGGCCGAGCTGGGCGAGGGCGTCCTCGGTAACCGGCCGCCCCTGGCACGCTTTGCGCACACCGGAGATGACCTTGGTACGGCTGAAGGGTTCGGTCACCCCGCTGCGCTTGATCACCATCAGCGAGGCGGTCTCCACCGTCGTGAAACGACGGGAGCAGTCGGGGCACTGGCGGCGACGCCGGATCGACGTGCCGTCGTCGGTGGTCCTGCTGTCGACGACACGGCTGTCCGGGTGCCTGCAGAAGGGGCAGTGCATGGCTCCCAACCCTCCTTCACGACACGACCGAATAGCCCCGACAGGAGGTGTCCACCCCCTCGAAGCAGCCACAAGCATAGGCGATCTCCCAGGGCTCGAATCACCCGGGACCACAACTTGTGGGTGGCGACCCCAATCCAACCACTAGATCTGGGGTTTGACCGCCTTTCCCCTGAGAGCGCGTGTCGCACAGAGGAGACATCGCGCACGGCGGGGCAAAAGGGCATACGGACCGAGCCGGGAGACCACCGGCCGCCGCTCAGGAGAAGAGGCGCGCCACTCGTAGACAGCCCGCCGGAGACGAGCCTACGGGAGTCGCGCGTCTCCCCGGTTTCCGGGCACGCGGATGACACACTGGAAGCACATCCGGATCCCGCGCGACCGCAACCAAGCCGCGGCGCCCGACATCCATACACCCGGACACGTGTACAGGTACGGTCAATCGCGTTTTTTCACTCGAACGTGTGTTTGGCGCAACCTTTCGAAAGCAACTACCGTTGTCCAGCTAGGGAGACCATTTCGAGAGGGGCCGACGTGACCACCACCGCAGACAGTGCCACCATCACTGCCCAGGACCGCTCCCAGAACCGATTCGAGCCGGTGCATGCCATGAACGACGCAGCCACGCCTCCCGAAGGGGCGGACCCCTCGCGACCCACGCGCTCGCTGCCCGGCCGACCTCCGGGCATCCGCGCGGACAGCACGGGCCTCACGGACCGGCAGCGGCGGGTCATCGAGGTGATCCGTGACTCCGTGCAGCGTCGTGGTTACCCGCCGTCGATGCGGGAGATCGGCCAGGCGGTAGGACTGTCCAGCACCTCGTCGGTCGCCCACCAGCTGATGGCTCTGGAGCGCAAGGGCTTCCTTCGCCGCGACCCGCACCGCCCCCGGGCCTACGAGGTGCGCGGCTCCGACCAGCCCGCCGCACAGACCACGGACACCAGCGGCAAGCCGGCCGCCTCCTACGTGCCGCTCGTCGGCCGGATCGCCGCCGGTGGCCCGATCCTCGCTGAAGAGTCCGTCGAGGATGTCTTCCCCCTCCCCCGGCAGCTCGTCGGCGACGGTGAACTGTTCGTTCTGAAGGTCGTCGGCGACTCGATGATCGAAGCCGCGATCTGTGACGGTGACTGGGTGACGGTGCGCCGTCAGCCGGTCGCGGAGAACGGCGACATCGTCGCCGCGATGCTGGACGGCGAGGCCACGGTCAAGCGCTTCAAGCGCGAGGACGGGCACGTCTGGCTGCTTCCGCACAATGCGGCGTACCAGCCGATTCCTGGTGACGAGGCCACGATTCTCGGCAAGGTGGTGGCGGTGCTTCGGCGAGTGTGACCCCACTCGCCGACTCTGACCGGCCCCGGGACCCACTGCGCCGGTCCCGGGGCCCAATCGTGTCGGTCCCTGCCTCAGGCAGGGACCGCTTCGTCTTCATCCGGTCGCGCCAGCGGTGGGGCGCTCAGCCGGTACCCGCCCTCAGCGCCCCTCGGCCTTCGCTGTCGCGTCGATGGCGGCCAGTGAGCGACGCACCTGGTTGCGGTCCGTGGTGTACCAGAAGTCGGGCAGGGAAGCCTTGAGATAGCTTCCGTACCGCGCCGTGGCAAGCCGCTGGTCGAGTACCGCGACCACACCCTTGTCCCCCGTGGCCCGGACGAGGCGGCCGGCCCCCTGTGCCATCAGCAGTGCCGCATGGGTCGCGGCGACGGCCATGAACCCGTTCCCCCCTGCGTCCTCCACCGCTTTCTGGCGCGCGCTCATCAGCGGATCGTCCGGGCGCGGGAACGGGATCTTGTCCATTACCACCAACTGGCAGCTCGGACCCGGCACATCGACCCCTTGCCAGAGGGACAGCGTGCCGAACAGACACGTCCCGGGGTCGGCCGCGAAGTTCTTGATCAGCTCGCCAAGTGTCTCCTCGCCCTGGAGCAGGATCGGAAACTCCGGAATGCGGGAACGCAGCTCCTCGGCCGCGAGCTGGGCGGCACGCATCGAGGAGAACAGGCCGAGCGTGCGGCCCCCGGCTGCCTGGATCAGCTCGGTGAGTTCATCGAGCATGTCCTCCCGGCCGCCATCACGCACGGGGCGGGACAGATGCTTGGCGACATAGAGGATCCCCTGCTTGGGATAGTCGAACGGCGACCCTACGTCGATGCCTTTCCAGACGGGCAAATCGTCGCCTTCGACGCCCTCGGGCGCCAACCCGAGCGAGGCGCCCACGCCGTTGAAGTCTCCGCCAAGCCTGAGCGTCGCCGAGGTGAGGACGACGGAGCGGTCCGCGAAGAGCTTCTCGCGGAGCAGCCCGGAGACAGTGAGCGGTGCCACGCGCAGGGAGGCACCGAAGCGGTCGTGCCGTTCGTACCAGACGACGTCGTACTCAGAACCGAGGGTAATGCGCTCCGCGACGTCGTGCACGGACTCGACCGAGGCGAGCGCCTGCTTGCGCACGGCGTCCTCGTCCTGCACCGCCTTGTCACGGGTGGACCCGATGGCGGAGATGACCGTGCGGGCCGCGTCACGCAGAGCCATCAGCGCATAGCCGAGGTCTTCGGGGATCTCCTCGAGTCGACCGGGCAGCGCGAGCTCCATCAGCCGTTCGAAGCCCTCGGCGGCGGTCTGCAACTGGTCGGCGGCCTTTTCGTCGACCAGCTTGGCGGCTCTGCGTACCGCGCGGTTGACCTGACCGGGGGTGAGCTCGCCCGTGGCCACACCGGTCACCCGGGACACCAACTCATGTGCCTCGTCGACGATCAGCACTTCGTGCGAAGGCAGCACGGGAGCACCCTCGATCGCGTCGATGGCGAGAAGCGCGTGGTTCGTCACCACGACTTCGGCGAGCTTGGCCCGCTCCCTGGCCATCTCGGCGAAGCACTCGGCCCCGTACGCGCACTTCGAGGCCCCCAGGCACTCCCGGGACGACACGGAGACCTGGGACCACGCGCGGTCGGACACGCCCGGCGTGAGGTCGTCGCGATCACCGGTCTCCGTCTCGTCCGCCCAGTCACGCAGCCTTAGCAGATCCTGGCCCAGCTTGCTGGTGGGAGCGGCGGCCTCGAACGGGTCGAAGAGCCCGTCCTCCTCTTCCTGGGGCACGCCCTCGTGCAGCCGGTGCAGACACAGGTAGTTGGACCGGCCCTTGAGCATGGCGAAGTCCGGACGCCGTCGCAGCAGCGGGTGCAGCGCGTCCACCGTCCTGGGCAGATCGCGCTCCACGAGCTGGCGCTGGAGCGCGAGTGTCGCGGTGGCCACCACCACACGCTCCCCCTGTGCCAGGGCCGGCACCAGATAGCCGAGGGACTTTCCGGTGCCGGTGCCGGCCTGGACGAGCAGATGGGAGCCGTCGTCGACGGCAGCGGCCACGGACTCGGCCATCGTGACCTGGCCAGGCCGCTCGACCCCGCCGACAGCGGTGACCGCGGCGTGGAGGAGCTCGGGGAGGGAGGGTTTCGTCATAGACCGTCCACCCTACGGTGCGCCACTGACAGCGCGGGAACATACCGGCACGGCCATGCCCCCGCCCGACGGCGTCATCCGGCGGCGAGCGGGTTGGGCACCAGTCCGTGCATGGCGGCATGCGGGCGTTCCGAGCGGTCGCGGTAGCCGTCGAGGTGCAGCCGGTTGCGGTTGAGGCAGAGGCGCGCGATACACGGGGTGAGCAGATCGAACAGCTCGTAGCGGTCCTTGAGCTCCGGGAAACGCTCCTGGTGGCGCAGGATCTCGGCTCGTACCAGTGCCCAGAACTCGGTCTCCGGCACTCCGAGCTGCTCCTCGCACAGCGGGGCGAGAAAGCGGAAGACGCCGACGAACAGACCGGAGTGGATGAACTGGGTGAGGAACTCCGGCGTCTCCGTCAGCAGGACCGCCCGCACCTCGTCCGGCATCGAACGGTGCTCGGGCAGCGGCTCGGCGCTGACGTTGACGTCGTCGACGAAGTCCTTGATCGCGAGGCGTACGGGGACGTCGTGCGCGTCGAAGACCACGATGGCGTTCTCCCCGTGCGGCGAGAACACGGTGCCGTAGCGGTAGAGGTAACGCAGCAGGGGCGGCAGCAGCGCGGCGAACAGGCGCCGCAGCCAGACGGCGGGGGCGAGCGTCGAACGCTCGACCAGCTCGGCCGTGAAGGCGCGCCCCCGCGGATCGGTGTGGAGTAGGGATGCCAGGGTGCGGGCCCGCTCCCCGGGCGGCAGGCTCAGCGGTTCGCGCCAGATGGCACCGAGCAGCTCCCGGTACTGGTATGGCACGTCCGGCAGTCGGTCGTACAGCGGGTGCTCGACTGTGACGGACGCGACCTCACCGAGCAGGATCACCCCGCAGTCGTCGCGCAGAAAGGTGTCGTCGTCCCGGATCGACCGCACCCAATCGGTGACGGCGGGGGCGGCGAGAGTACGTTCGGTCGGCAGTCCGCGCCAGACGAGGGTGTTGAGGACGGACAGTGGAAGCTTGACCGTGTGCCGGTCGGGGCGGCTGGTGTTGAGGAAGGTGCGGATGGACTGCTGGGGCAGCCGCAGGTCGGAGTCCGTGGTCAGCGGCACGATGTCGCCGTTCGCGACGGACGGGGCGTAGAGCGGCAGCACCACGTGCTCCCACTGCCAAGGGTGCACGGGGAGGAGCAGATAGCCCTCGGGATCCCGGCCGCGCGCATGCAGCTCGGCTGCGAACGCCACACGCACCTCGTCGTCCAGCTCCTTCGCGTAGAGCACGTCGGGGGTCGCCAGTCCCGGCACCCCGCGGTAGACGGCGAGTTCGGTGCTGACGGCGATCCAGGGCAGCCGGGTCTGCCTGCGCGCTTCGGGAGCCCAGCGGGCGGCGTCGTCGGCTGAGAAGCCGATGCGGCCCTTGTTGAGGACAAGCCAGGGGTGGCCGGTCTGATGGCCTTCGAGCGACGCGTAATCGAGATCGGCGAGCAGGGCCGCGGGGAGGGACTCGTGGGCGAGTCGGCAGTCGGCTGCGAGGGTGGTGCTCAGTTCACGGATGAGATGGCCCAGCGTGGCACCGTCGAGGCCGAGGAGTTCGCGTGCGGCCACGAGGAACCGCAGGGGATCGCCGAACGGCAGCCCGTCGAGCTCGATCGAGTCAGGCGCCACGCGCCAGCTGCCGTACGCCCCCCGCCTCGCCCGGAAGGTGAGCCGTTCACCGCAGTCGAGTCGGAGGCGGTAGGCGTCGGCTCCCCCCTGCGGCTCGCCTTCAGGGGCCTCGACGCGGGCTTCGGCGGGTGCCTGAGCGCGAGTGCCGGGGCTTGGACGGCCGGCGGTCGGACGGCTGACGAGGAGCGGCGCGACGAGACCCTCGTAGGCGAACTCGGCGATCATCTTGGCCAGCATGCGGCAGGCCGCGTCACGCCAGATCGCCTGGTCCAGCTCGGCCGGGGCGTAGAGGGAGGGAGACGCGTCGGAGTCTGAGGTGGCGGGGGACTGCGGCACGGGGTCTCCTCGGGTGGAACCTATGCGGGACGAGCGGGCTATGGGGTTTGGCGGACGGTTCACAGCAGCCTGGCCAGTGTGCGTTCGCGGAGCATGAGTGCGGCTCGCTTACCGGGGAGGTCCACCTCCGCGGCGAAGCGGAAACCGGCGCTCAGGAACGCCGAGACCGACGGAGTGTTGCGCAGGTCTGGTTCGGCGACGACTCGTGCGCAGCGGGGGCGGTTGTCCAGGATCAGTGCGGTGGCGGCCCGCAGCAGAGCGGTACCGACTCCGTGCCCCCGGTCGGCGACTCCTCCGATGAGCAGATGGATGCCGGTGTCATGTGGCCGGGCCGGATAGTGTCGGGCCAGGGGGTCGAGATCGGCCCGGTAGATTTCGAAGTAGCTCATGGGTGCGCCGTCCAGGACACCGAGGCAGGGGATGCTGCGGCCGTCGCCGTCGACTTGGGCCCGCAGATGGGCGCTGGTGACGGGATCGGGGCCGGACAGTTCCCAGAAGGCTGCGACCGCCGGGTCGTTCATCCACCCGCTGATCAGCCTCAGATCACGATCGACACTGACCGGGATCAGCTGGAACGAGCCGAAGGGTGTGGCCAAGGCGCCCCAGTGGGCCGGCCCGTCGAGCAGGTCCTCGCGCGGGGGTCTGCCGCCGCCGCTCGGGGCTGCTTCCCCGTGGTTCGGGTGTGCTTCCGCGTCGCGCAGGGGCGCTGCGCCCTCATCCCTCTCGCTGGTCTCGAACAGCGCGAGGAATTCGCCGGGCAGCCGCAGGTCCAGGGTGTCCTCGCAGCCCGCTCGGGATTCCGGGCCGGTCTGCGCCCGTCCGGCGACGGGACCGGCACCGAGGCTCGTATCGGGCCTGGTGCCGGACCCGGTGCTCGGCGCGGTACCGGACCCGGTGCCGGAATCCGTGCCGGTGCTGGATTCGGTGGGAGGCATGGGAGATGTCCTCAACCCTCAGAGGTGGAGGGGGTTGCTGATCGTCACATAGACGGACTGGGTGTCCACTGGGCCCACGAGTTCGTCCAGTCCCTGGAGTCGCGTGAGCAGATTCGCCTTGCAGCGCAGTGTGCTCGCCTCCAGCAACTGGCCCGGGAGCGGCGAGCCGAGGTCCGTTGCAGAGCCGAGGAACCGGCGGAACGCGGCGATGAGGACGCGTTCCTCGGCGAGGCGCTGCGCCCCGAAGGAGCCGACGAGTCCGAGTACGTTGTTGATGCCGAGGTAGTAGGCGAACCGCTCGTCGGTGACGGCGTCGCTGACGAAGGTGTCGCTGGCGTCGCCGATGCCGGGCAGTCTGCTCGACAGCGCCGCGCGGTGGGACTCACGGAAGTAGTAGCCCTGGTTGTCCCGATAGCGCCCGCCGACAGGCCAGCCCTCGGGGTCGAGGATCACCAGGGTGTTCTGCTGGTGGGCTTCGAGGGCGATTCCCACGGTGCCGTCCAGCCAGAGCACGGGGCGGACGACGTATCGGAGGTAGCGCAGGAACCACTCTGCGGAGACCGCGCTGACGGGACGCCTCAGGCGGCCTGACAACCGGTGCACGATGTCGGCGAGACGCGAGTGCGTCCCGGCACGGCCGGGCCATGGCCGGGGCGCGGTGAGCCCGGCGACGCAGACGGCGTCGTCGCCGGGGCCGAAGGGGTTGTGGCGCAGCACGACATCGAGTCCGGTGATCGGTGCGCCCTCCTGGTCGTCCACGGCGAGCCAGGCGGGATCGCGGACGACGTCGAAGCCGGGGTGGGCGCTGCGCCACTGTGCGGCCAGACCGCCGCGGAGCAACCGGTGGACCTCCACTCCGCGGTGGAGTTCCTTGCGGAGGTTCTCGCGCCGGGAGTTGGTGATCCGCAGGCCGAGCGAGAGTTTGAGCATCGTGGGGACGCCCGGCCGGTGAACTGTGCGCACCGACGAGGTCGGGTGCCAGTCCTCGCCCCCGGGGCCGAGGTCGTGGAGCAGACCGGCTTCGATGAGCGCGGCTACGGCCGGACGCCGGACCACCTCGCGCGCCTGCCAGGGGTGGAGCGGCAACGCGGCGGTGCCGGGGGGAAGTCCGAGGCCCCCGGCGAGCCGCTTGGTGAGCTGCTCGGCGGGTACGGCACGTCCTTGCTCGGTCCAGGCGGAACCGGTGGCGAGGACACTTCGGTCGACCGCCATCCAGTGGAGCGGGAAGGAGCCGTGCAACTCGGGGGAGTACCGCCGGTTCTCGGCCTCGGAGAGTCCCTCCCTGCTCTTGGGGGTGGGGTGCAGGGGATGTCCGAGCACCAGCGACTGTTCGGCGGTCAGGAACGGGTCGGCCTCGGGCCGTGGTCCGGGGCGCAGCCTGCGCTCGGCGATGAACTCGGCGGTACGGCGCAGCGAGTCGGCGACCCTGCCGACGAGTTCGGCGCCGCTGGCGGCCTGGGTGTCGGGGCTGCCCTGTTCGCGGGTGAGCAGTGCGGCCACGGTCACGGCGTCCACCCGTGGGGCAGCGTCGGGTGCCCCTTCCAGAACCGGTGCCCCGAATCGGTGCCAGCCTGTGGCGGACCAGTAGCGGACGGGGACGTGCAGGGCGGTACCGCTGGCAGGGAGCGGAATGCGGAGCGTCGGGCCGTCCGGACGGGACAGGCCGGTCTCCCTGACCCAGCAGCGCAGCAGATTCTCGACACTTGCGGAGTCCGCGGCGAGAAGTGGATCGCGCTGGTCCAGTGGGTCCGTGCTGTCGTCCAGGTGCTCCGGGTCCCGCGGCGGATCGGCGGCGTACGGCTGCTGCCGACCGGGTGACCGCGTGGCTCGGGGCCCTGCGGCTTGTCGCGGCAGCGTCGGCGACTCGACGGCGACTGCGACGCGCGGTCCTGACTGCACGCCGGGGCGGTGGGGGGCTGGGCCGTCGGGCTCGGGAGCGCCGGGTGCGACGGGAGTGGAGTTCACAGTGACTTCCTTGTGCTGTCATCCGGGGATCATCGGGACGCGAGCCGTCCGCGGGAACACCCGCGATCAGTTCGACGGCCCGGTGGCGTTCCGGCGGTGGGGGGAGCCGTCGGCAGCGGCGAGGGCGTCGGCGAAACGGTCGAGGACCGCGGCGGCCTGTTCGTCGGTGAGGGTGAGCGGGGGAAGCAGCCGTACCACGCCCGCGTGCCGCCCCCCGATTTCCACGATGAGCCCGCGGCGCAGACACTCCCGCTGGACGGCTGCGGCGAGGGCGGGCGCGGGCGGCGGGGCAGTGGCGCACGGATCGTCGGTGTCCGGGTCCACGAGTTCGACACCGATCATCAGGCCACGTCCACGCACATCGCCGATGCAGGTGTGGGTCGCCGCCAGCCCCTGGAGCCGACCGAGCATACGTGCCCCGAGAGTGGCGGCGCGCTCGGCCAAGCGGTGTTCGCGCACATAGGCGAGTGTGGCGGCACCGGCCGCCATGGCGAGCTGGTTGCCCCGGAAGGTGCCGGCATGTGCTCCCGGTTGCCAGGTGTCGAGGTCGGAGTGGTACACGATGACGGCAAGCGGGAGCGAGCCGCCGATGGCCTTGGACATGACCATCACATCGGGGACGATGCCACTGTGCTCGACCGCCCAGAAGGCGCCCGTACGCCCGACTCCGGTCTGCACCTCGTCCGCGATCAGCGGGATGGAACGCGTGGCTGTGATCTCACGCATCCGGCGCATCCAGGCGTCCGGGGCCGGGATGACCCCACCCTCCCCCTGGACCGGTTCGATGATCAGCCCGGCGGGAGCGGGGATGCCGCCCTTCGGGTCGTCGAGCAGGGTCTCCGTCCACCGGGCCGCCAGCTCGGCGCCCCGCTCGCCACCGGTCCCGAACGGACAGCGGTAGTTCTGCGGGAACGGGAGCCGGGTCACCCGCCCCTCCGTGGCACCGCCTGACGCGTCGAGCGCTCCCGCGGTCATTCCGTGGTAGGCACCGGTGAACGCGAGCAGTCCGGCGCGGCCGGTCGCCGTGCGGACCAGCTTGATGGCCGCCTCGACCGCGTCCGTTCCGGCCGGGCCGCAGAACTGGATGCGGGCGTTCTCCGCGAATTGACGCGGCAGGGTGGCGAACAGCTCGGTGGTGAAGGCGTCCTTGACGGGCGTGGCCAGGTCGAGCACATGCAGCGGGGCACCCGAGTCGAGCACCTTGCGAATCGCTTCGAGGACGACGGGATGATTGTGGCCGAGTGCCAGGGTACCCGCGCCCGACAGGCAGTCCAGGTAGCGGCGACCGTCGGCGCCCTCGATCGTCAGGCCCCTGGCCCGTACGGGAACGATCGGGAGTGAACGCGCGTACGTACGCGCCGCCGACTCTCGGAGCGACTGGCGGCGGAGGATCACCTCCTGCGCGGCGGGTTGCGCCGGCAGGGCGGATTCCGCCACGTCCACGTCCACGTCCACGGGTTCTCCTCCTGGTCCTCCCGCTGACATCTGTGCGTCCACATCGATGCCGAGCCCCGCACCGCACGACGCGGCGGCGCTGAACCCTGACCGTGTGTCCCTCGTGCGTACCAACGACGGTGAAACCAATGGATCACGGGCATTCGGAAGATCGTTACGGCCCGGAACCGGGCCCCGGCTCCCGGCCGTCCCCATGGACACCGGCATAGTGGGGGCCGTGCTTCCGCCCCCCGCACCCATTGCCGGACCGTGTGGCGGGAGTTCGTCCCGGCAGGCACCCAACTCATGAAGTCCCAGGGGGATCACGACATGCGACTCAACCGCCCGGCCTTCGCAGCTCGCCGCGGGAGGAACGCCGGTCGCAGAACCCCGGTTCTCGCGGCGACGGCGCTCGCGGCCGCGCTCGCGCTCACAGCGACTGCCTGCGGCCCGAGCGAGGACAACGCGGGCGGCGGCAGCAGCCCCACCGTCGCGTCCTCGTCCGACGGCAAGATCACGATCCCGGACGACCTCAAGGACCGGCTCAAGGCGCACGGCATCGACCTGGACAAGTGGCGGAACGGCGAGTGGAAGGACTGGGACAAGGAGACCTGGCTGCGTGAGGCCAAGGACTTCGTCAATCCCATCATCGAGGACCTCTGGGACCCGGACCGGATGCGCAATGCCGATCAGCCCGACCGGCCGGTGGAGGACGGGGACGTCTCCGGTGACGACGGGATCACCGATCCGACCCCGGACCCTGTGCGCGCGCGGGAGGTGAACACTCCGTACCACGGCAACGTTCCGGAAGCGGGCAAGGTGCTCATGGACGGCCCCAAGGGCGCGATGGTCTGCTCCGCGACCGTGGTGAAGGACCCGGCCAACCCCGGCAAGTCCAACATGGTGTGGACCGCCGGCCACTGCGTGCACGCGGGCAAGGAAGGCGGCTGGTACCGCAACATCGTCTTCGTACCCTCCTACAACGACAGGGCCAGGTCGGGCGAGGTCACGCGTGAGGAGATCGCTCCCTACGGTGTGTGGTGGGGCGACTGGGCCCGGACCAGCGACCAGTGGATCGCCGAGGGTGCGACCAGCGGCGGCAAGGGCGCCCCTTATGACTTCGCCGTGATCCATGTGACGCCGGAGAAAGGCGGAAGCGGGAAGTCACTCGAGGAGACGGTCGGTTCGGCGCTCCCGGTGGAGTTCGCCGCACCCGCCGTGTCGAAGATCGGCGGGATGACGGCGACGGGCTACCCGGCGGCGGCGCCGTTCGACGGTGAGCGGATGTACCAGTGCGCGGACAAGCCCGGCCGGCTGTCCCTTGAGGCGGACCAGCCGACGATGTACCGCATCGGCTGCACCATGACCGGTGGCTCGTCCGGTGGCGGATGGGTCGCCGAGGGCAGCGACGGCAGGCCCGCTCTGGTGTCGAACACCTCCATAGGCCCGGTGACTGCGGGATGGCTGGCCGGCCCGCGGTTCGGCCCCGAGGCCAAGGCCGTGTACGAATCGGTCAGCGAGAAGTTCGCGGGCCGCTAGTGGTGCTGTGACCGGATAGGTTCACCGGCTCGCGACTCCCCCGAGAGCTTCGCCTGGGAGGTGCCCCCGGCACTGGGCCGAGTCCGACGAAGGCCCGGTCCCCTCGGTTGCTCCGAGGGGACCGGGCCTTCGTGCTGCCGTGCGCGAGTCCGGTGGAAGGTGTCGCGCGTCAGTGCGCCGCCGGGGTGTACGGCCCGAGGGCCGCCGCCAGTTCCTCATGCACGCGCGCCTTGATCAGCGTGCCCTCGGGGGTGTGCTCCTCGGACAGCACCTCGCCGTCCGCGTGCACCCGCGAGACCAGAGCACCCTCCGTGTACGGGAGCAGTGCCTCGATCTCGACCTCGGGCCTGGGCAGTTCGGCGTCGATCAGCTCCAGCAGCTCGTCGATTCCCCTGCCCGTACGGGCGGACACGGCGATCGCATGCCGCTCGATGCGCAGCAGGCGCTGCAGCACCAGCGGATCAGCGGCATCCGCCTTGTTGACGACCACGATCTCGGGCACATCCACGGCGCCGACATCCCGGATCACCTCGCGCACCGCGGCGAGCTGCTCCTCGGGAGCGGGGTGAGAGCCGTCGACCACATGGAGGATGAGATCGGACTCGCCGACCTCCTCCATGGTGGAGCGGAAGGCCTCCACGAGGTGGTGCGGCAGATGCCGCACAAAACCGACGGTGTCGGCCAGCGTGTACAGCCGGCCGCTCGGGGTCTCGGCCCGGCGCACGGTCGGGTCCAGGGTGGCGAACAGCGCGTTCTCCACCAGGACTCCGGCTCCGGTGAGCCGGTTGAGCAGTGAGGATTTGCCCGCGTTGGTGTATCCGGCGATCGCGACGGACGGGACCTTGTTCCGGCGGCGCTCCTGCCGCTTGATCTCGCGGCCCGTCTTCATCTCCGCGATCTCCCGGCGCATCTTCGCCATCTTCTCGCGGATCCGTCGCCGGTCCGTCTCGATCTTGGTCTCACCGGGTCCTCGGGTGGCCATACCGCCACCGCCGCCGCCACCCATCTGCCGGGACAGCGACTGACCCCAGCCACGGAGCCTGGGCAGCATGTACTGCATCTGTGCCAGCGCCACCTGCGCTTTGCCTTCACGGGACTTGGCGTGCTGGGCGAAGATGTCGAGGATCAGCGCGGTGCGGTCCACCACCTTGACCTTGACGACGTCCTCGAGGTGGATCAGCTGGCCGGGGCTGAGCTCACCGTCGCAGACGACGGTGTCGGCTCCGCTCTCGGCCACGATGTCCCGCAGCTCGTTGGCCTTGCCGGAGCCGATGTACGTCGCCGGGTCCGGCTTGTCTCGGCGCTGGATGACGCCGTCGAGCACGAGGGCACCCGCCGTCTCGGCGAGGGCGGCGAGCTCCGCCAGCGAGTTCTCCGCGTCCTGCACGGTCCCGGAGGTCCAGACGCCGACCAGCACCACTCGCTCGAGGCGGAGCTGGCGGTACTCGACCTCGGTGACGTCTTCGAGTTCGGTGGAGAGCCCGGCGACGCGCCGCAGCGCGGCCCGGTCGTTGCGGTCGAACTGTTCGCCGTCCCTGTCCGCGTCGACCTCGTGGCTCCAGGCGACGTCCTCTTCCATCAGGGCATCGGCTCGAAGGCTCTCGGTGCGGCTGGTGTCCGCGAAGCTCTGTGCGTCCTGGGAAGGGGATGAAGAGGAGGTCATTGGATCCTTACGTAGATGGGAACGAACGCCAACGATCGTCACAACGTGTGACCACGGGGGAAAATTCCCCGCCGATCGCCATGTCGATGGTCGCACGGTGCCCTGGCGGCCGTCACCCCGGTTTCGCGCGGCTGCCACGGCACCCGGCCGCGGCTACTCGCCTGCCTTCGCGGCGCCCTCGGGTTTCGCCCCCTTCGCCGCCTTCTTGGGCTGGGGCGCCTGGCCGGGCCGCGTCGGCTTCACCGTTCGCTCGGCCGTCGGCGTCTCGCTGCGCCAGTCCGGGTGGCCTGGCATGCTCGGCGTCTTCGCCGCGTACAGCCAGCTCCGGAGGAAGGCGGAGAGATCCCGGCCCGCGGCCTGCGAAGCCAGCCGGATGAAGTCCCGCGTGCCGGCGTTCGCGTCCCGGTAGCGGCTCACCCATGCGCGCTCCAACCGGTTGAAGGCGTCGTTTCCGATCTCCTGGCGCAGCGCGTAGAGCACCAGCGCGCTGCCGTCGTAGACGATCGGGCGGAACAGCCCCAGCTGCTGGCCGCCTTTCGCGGGCTTCGGCGCCGCCGGCGGCCCGCCCGACGCCCTCCAGCCGTCGGAGCGGGTGTACGCGAGCCGCATCCGCTGTTGCAGGGACTTCTTGTCG
The DNA here is from genome assembly GCF_037023745.1 of Streptomyces sp. SCSIO 30461. NCBI lineage: Bacteria > Bacillati > Actinomycetota > Actinomycetes > Kitasatosporales > Streptomycetaceae > Streptomyces > Streptomyces sp. SCSIO 30461. Next base: position 2,153,476 of record NZ_CP146101.1, on the reverse strand, counting down.
TGCTCTTCCGCGTACACGGCCTCGTACCAGGTGGCGTGCCCTTCGTTGAGCCAGAGGTCGGCCCAGGCCCGCGGGGTGACGCTGTCGCCGAACCACTGGTGTGCCAGCTCATGAACCATGATCGAGTCGACGTACCACCTGTCGCGCTCACTCCGCGTGAACAGCGCACGTTCGAAGAGGGAGAGGGTCTGCGTCTCCAGTTCGAATCCGGTGTCGGCCTTGGCGACCAGCACGCCGTAGGTCTCGAAGGGGTAGGCCCCGACCTTGCTCTCCATCCACTCGATGTGGCCCGGGGTGCGCTTCAGCCAGGGTTCGAGGAGTGCGCGGTCCGGCGTCGGCACGACATCCCTGAGCGGCAGCCCGTGCGGTCCCGCGCGATCGATGACGGTCGACCGCCCGATGCTGACCTGGGCGAGTTCGGTGGCCATGGGGTGGCGGGTGCGGTAGAGCCAGGTGGTGTTCGAGCCGGTGGTGCTTCTACCCTCCGGCAGTCCGTTGGCCACGGCGGTGAGTGTGGACGGCGCGGTGATACGGAAGGTGAAGGCGGCCTTGTCTGCCGGGTGGTCGTTGCAGGGGAAGACCCGGTGGCCCGCGTCGGCCTGGTTCGCCATCGCCAGCCCGTCCGTGGTGCGCACCCACCCTCCGGCGCCCCTGGGACTGCGGGGGTCGCTGGTGTGGGTGACGGTGATGGCCAGCTTGCGGCCCGCGTCGACAGGCCGGGCGGGAGTGAGCACGAGGTCCTCGCCGACGGTGGTGAACTGGGCTTCCGCGCCGTTCACTTCAGCGCTCTTGACGGTCCCCCGGCTGAAGTCGAGGTTGATCCGCTCCAGGCGCGTGGTCGTCCGGGCGTCGATCTTGGTGACCGCATCGAGAGGCTCGGTGTTCGTCCCGCCGTAGACGAACGCGATGTCGTAGGAGATGACGTCGTATCCGGGATTCCCCAGATGTGGGAAGAGCGGGTCACCGATGCCGAGCGGCTCGGGCGCGGAAGGAGCTGAGGCCAGCAGGGTGGCCGCGGCCGCGGCGAGCACGGCGGCACGCAGGCGTCGTGAGGTGAACAGCATGCACCACCGCTACCAGGGTGGTGCTCGTGTGCGGCGACGGCGCGCTCCCTGCCCACTCGAACGGGCTTTGTCGCACGCGGCGGGCACCACGGCGGCGGGCCGGTGTCAGACCCGGCTCACGTCGTAGACCCCCGCGACATCGCGCATGGCACGGATCAGGGCGGGGAGCCCGGCCGAGTCCGGCAGCTGGAGCGTGTACGTGTGCCGGACGCGCTGTTCACTCGGTGGTTCGACGGCCGCTGAGACGATGGCCGCGTCGGCGGTGGCGATGACCTCGGTGAGGTCGGCCAGCAGCCGGGTCCTGCCGAACGATTCGACGACGAGGGTGACCCGGCACTCCGACGCATCGCCCCAGCGCACGCCGACCGGTTCCCGTCCGAGCGCCCGCATCCGGGCCACGGCGGGGCACTCGGCCCGGTGGACGGTCACGGTGCCGCCGCGTACCGGGAAGCCGGTGACCGCGTCGGGGGGTACGGGTGTGCAGCAGCCCGCGAGACGTACGGGCGCGTCGGGCAGATCGGTGACCGCGTTCGCCGCGGCGCGACGCCCTCCGCTGAGGGCCCCGGGCGGACGGGCGGTGGAAGCGGTGGGCTTGCCCACACCGGGGTGTTCGGCCAGCCACTTGCTGATCGCGATCCGCGCGGCGGGGGTGCGCGCGTGGTCGAGCCAGTCGGATGACGGCCCGGAGGCACCGTCCTGGGCGAGCAGCAGCTGCACGGTGTCGCCATCGCCCAGTTCGGTGCCGAGTGTCACGAGGCGACCGTTGACCCGGGCTCCGATACAGGCGTGTGCCGCCTCGCCGTATTGCGCGTAAGCGCCGTCCACGCAACTCGCGCCCGCCGGCAGACCGAGGGTGCCGCCGTCGGTGCGGAAGACGGTGATCTCCCGGTCCTCGGCCAGTTCGGCCTGGAGGGAGGTCCAGAAGGTGTCGGGGTCGGGTGCTGACTCCTGCCAGGCCAGCAGCCGGGACAGCCAGCCGGGGCGGGTCGGGTCGGCGCGCTCCCCGTCGGGTTGCTGCGGGTCGCCGGTCTCAAGCGCGCCGGTGGTACCGGGTGCCGCAGCGGAATCGGTGCACTCGGTCGCCGCCGCGTAGGGGTTTCCGAGGGCGATGACACCGGCCTCGGCGACCCTGTGCATCTGGTGGGTGCGGATGAGGACTTCGGCGACCGAGCCCTCGGGCCCCGCGACCGCGGTGTGCAGCGACTGGTAGAGGTTGAACTTGGGGGCGGCGATGAAGTCCTTGAACTCCGAGATCAGCGGGGTGAAACAGGTGTGCAGCTCACCCAGCACGGCATAGCAGTCGGCGTCCTCCGCGACGAGCACGAGGAGCCGTCCGAAGTCCGTGCCACGCAGTTCGCCGCGTTTGAGGCGGATGCGGTGCACGGAGACGAAGTGCCGCGGCCGGATCAGCACTTCGGAGGGGATCCCTGCTTCGCGCAGCACGGCCCGCACGCGCACGGCGATCACGTCCAGTGCGTCGCAGGCGTCGCCGTCGCCCTCGATGAGCGAGCGAGTGCGCTCGTACTCGTCGGGGTGGAGGATGGCGAACACCAGGTCCTCCAGCTCGGACTTGAGGGCCTGCACGCCGAGGCGCTCCGCGAGCGGGATGAGCACATCCCTCGTCACCCGTGCGATGCGGGCCTGTTTCTCGGGGCGCATCACGCCCAGGGTGCGCATGTTGTGCAGCCGGTCGGCCAGTTTGATCGACATGACCCGCACGTCGTTGCCGGTGGCCACGAGCATCTTGCGGAAGGTCTCTGGTTCGGCCGCCGCACCATAGTCGACCTTCTCCAGTTTGGTGACTCCGTCCACGAGATAGCAGACCTCGTCGCCGAACTCGGCGCGCACCTGCTCCAGCGTCAGATCGGTGTCCTCGACGGTGTCGTGGAGCAGGGAAGCGGTCAACGTCGTGGTTTCCGCGCCTAGTTCGGCGAGAATCAGGGTGACGGCCAGCGGATGCGTGATGTACGGCTCGCCGCTCTTGCGGAACTGGCCGCGGTGCGATGACTCGGCGAGCACGTACGCCTTGCGCAGAACGGCGAGATCGGCGTCGGAGTGATGCGCGCGGTGCGCCTCGGCGACATGGCTGATGGCGTCGGGCAGCCGGTCCCGCGCGGTCGGCCCGAGCAGCGCGGCACGGCCCAGCCGACGGAGGTCGAGCCTGGGTCGGCCGCGCCGGCGACTGGGAGCGTCGGGTTTCGGGGCCTCTGCGCTCATGGCGGCACCTCCGGCAGCGTCGACCGGCGGTGGGACGGGCAGGCTTGCCCGCCGGGCCGGTGCTTGATGCTACCGAGCCCACCACGTGGCGGAGTCCCGCTCTCGCTCAGCGTGAAACGGATCACCCATTCGAGCGAAGCTCGGGGCGACGCCCGTTTGCGCCGCTCCGCCTCGCTCATCGTCATCGAACGGACGGGGGTTCCCGTCGCGGGGAGGTTCACGGCGGCCCGGTCGGCCTCCGGTCAGTGGTCCGACCGGCCGCGGATCAGTGGCCGGCCAGGCCAGCAGGGCAGGTGCGATCCGGCCCTCGGCCACGATCACCGCGGGGCCGGTCATCTCGATCTCACCGTCCGGGCGCTCCGTGATCGTCAGGGTGCCGCCGAGCAGGTCGACGGTGTACGTGACGGGGACGCCGGTCGCGGACGGGTCGGCGCCGTCGCGCCGCGCCGCGGCCACGGCGACCGCGCACGCCCCGGTACCGCAGGCACGGGTCTCACCCGCACCGCGCTCATGGACGCGCATCGCCACATGACGGGGCCCGCGGTCCACGACGAACTCGATGTTCACCCCGTCGGGGTAGACCGACGAGGGCGCGTGGACCGGCGTGGAGCGCAGTTCGCCCGCGTGGTCGAGATCCTCGACGAACACCACCGCGTGCGGGTTGCCCATGTTCACATTGCGCGAAGGCCAGGTGCGGCCGCCCACGGTGACCGCGGCCTCGTCCTCCGGGAAGCGGGCACGGCCCATCATGACCGTGATGTCTCCCGGGGCGCTGCCGCCCGGCGCGGGCTTGGCGATGTGCACCTGCTTGACTCCCGAGCGGGTGGCGATCGCCAGGTCTCCCGCGCCGACCAGACCCGCGTGCTCCAGGTAGCGGGCGAACACCCGCACACCGTTGCCGCACATCTCGGCGACCGACCCGTCGCCGTTGCGGTAGTCCATGAACCACTCTGCCCGGTCGGCCATCGAGCGGGCCTCGGGATGGGCGGCCGACCTCACCACCCGCAGCACCCCGTCCCCGCCGATCCCGGCCCGTCGGTCGCACAGCCGGGCGACGGCGGCCGGGGACAGGTCGATGACGCCATCGGGATCGGGGACGATCACGAAGTCGTTCTCTGCGCCGTGGCCCTTCAGGAAGGCGGGCGACGCCGTGCTCGCGGTGGTCTGAGCTGAGGTCACGGTCTCAATCGTACGGTCCGGATACGGCGCGGCGTACGGCGGCCGGATCTCGCTCCGGCGGTTCATGGAAGGGGGTCGTCCTTCGATCCGTGACCCGGGCTCGGCCGGTTCAGCGGAGTCTGGCCACCCGCCACACCGCCAGCACCACCAGCGCTGCGGTGACGGCGGTGTACAGCGCGATCGCCCGCCAGTCGGGCCGCTCACCGGAGCCGCGCGCCGGGAGCCCGGGCCAGGTGTAGCCGACCCGGCGTGCCGCCATCAGGCTCCAGCCCGCGGCGCAGCCGCTGATCAGCAGGCCCAGCATCGCGACGACGGCGCCGCCGTCGCCCGAGCCGAAGGCGAGCGGGAAGGCGAACATCAGCGAGCCGACCGCGGCCAGACCCACGATGGGCGCGAGCTGCCAGATGCGCAGTCTGCGCTGCGGACGGAGCTCGACCTCGACCTCGGCGCCGACCACGACTCCGACCGACGAGTCGTCCGCGGGCAGATCAAGCCCCGGCTCCAGATCCGGGTCCAGGTTCAGCGCATCCTCGGGACCGTCCGGGCTCAGGCGCGCCGCGCCTTCCTGGGTGTCCCGGAATCCGTGGTCTCTCTCGCGAGGGCCGGCCTCCATCGCCACGCGCCCTCCCAACTCGGACTCCACTGGTGGATCGATGCTTGATGATGGCACGACCCCGGGCGTCGGAATGACGGGCGGCGCGTCCCGATGCCATCACGTGATCAGGCTGTGACCGCTCGTTCGACCAACGCCAGGGCACGGTCCATGAGTTCCCCGCGGTCCGCGGCCGCGCCACTGAGCCAGTTGACACGCGGGTCGCGGCGGAACCACGAGTCCTGACGGCGCGCGAAACGCTTGGTCGCGCGTACGGTCTCGGCCCGTGCCTCGTCGTCGGTGCACTCGCCGGTCAGCGCGGCGAGCACCTGCTGGTAGCCGAGTGCCCGGGACGCGGTGAGCCCCTCGCGCAGGCCCCGCGTCTCCAGGGCGCGCACCTCGTCGACGAGCCCCGCGTCCCACATACGGTCCACCCGCAGGGTGATCCGCTCGTCGAGTTCCGGGCGGGCGACGTCCACGCCGATCTGGACGGTGTCGTACACCGACTCGTGCCTGGGGAGGTTGGCGGTGAAGGGCTTGCCGGTGATCTCGATGACCTCGAGCGCGCGGACGATGCGGCGTCCGTTGCCGGGCAGGATCGCCCGCGCGGCGTCCGGGTCGGCAGCGGCCAGCCGTGCGTGCAGTACGCCCGGGCCGCGCTCTTCCAGCTCGGCTTCGAGCCGGGCGCGTACGACGGGATCGGTACCGGGGAATTCGAGCGCGTCGATGGTTCCCCGCACATACAGCCCGGAGCCGCCGACGAGGACGGGCGTGCGGCCGTCGGCGAGCAGCCGGTCGATCTCCGCACGGGCCAGCTTCTGGTACTCGGCGACGCTGGCCGTCTCCGTCACCTCCCAGATGTCGAGGAGACGGTGCGGTACGCCGTCCCGCTCCGCGAGGGTCAGTTTGGCGGTGCCGATGTCCATTCCACGGTAGAGCTGCATCGAGTCGGCGTTGATGACCTCGCCACCGAGGCGCTGTGCCAGGTGAACGCCCAGATCGGACTTTCCGGCCGCGGTGGGACCGACGACGGCGATGACCCGCGGTGCGGGTGCTGCTGCACTTCTCACCGGCCCAGTCTCGCAAACCTCGCCACGTGTCCCCGAACGAGTTACGTGACGGCACGTTCGGCCGGGTCGTTCCGGTTGCGAGGTTTCGCGCGCCGGTTTCGAGAGCCGGCGCTCCCCAGGGCTTCGCAGAGCGCCCCGGACAGCGCGGAATCCCATCCGCACGAGTACCCTATGGAGTAGATATGAGCGTTTTTGCCAGGTTTCGCCGGAACGGTAGGGGAACTGCCGAGGCGTCAACCAAGGAGGGCGCAGGCAGCACTCCGGTAGCCGAAGCCGCACCCGACTCGGCATCCGCATCCGACTCCGCGTCCGGTCTCGGCTCCGGAGGCGAGGGCGAGGCGGCGGGGGTGTCGTCATCCGATGGATCCGATGGCGCCGCATCGGAGGGAGTTCCCGGACCGGCTGCCCAGGCTTCCCCCGCCGGGGAGAGCGTGGAGATCCCCAAGCAGCAGTCGGCCGATGAGGCCGCCGACAACGAAGCCGGCGAGATCGCCCGGAAGCAGACCCACGAGCGAAGGTGACCCATGGGCATCCTGGACACTCTGAAGGCCAAGCTCGCCCCGGCCAAGGACAAGGTCTCCGACTTCGCGCACCAGCACGAGGACAAGATCGACAAGATTGAGCAAGGCCTGGAGAAGGCCGCGGCGAAGGTCGATCACCGGACCAAGGGCAAGTACCACGACAAGATCACGTCGGGCACCGGCAGGGCCAAGGAGGCGCTGGATCGTCTGGCCCAGAAGGAAGGCCACGCGGACCCGGAGGCGCAGGCGCCGGGCAACATGCCGCCTTCCTGAGAGACCGGGGGCGGCACGGGGCGCGCCGGCAGGACGGGGACGCGTGGCAGGGCCCGGGATGCCGAGCGGGAACGCGCGGCGAGCGCGGGAGCGTGACGGCGGGCGGACGCGGAGCGGGAGTTGCTCCGCGTCCGCCCCTCGGCGTGCTGCGTCGAGCCGAAGAAGGTGCCGGGACAGCTACGACGCCTCTGCCGCGCACGACCACGCGGCCACGAAATAGCCGACACCGTAGGGGGCGTCCTCGTACAGCAGCCGCCCCGCGGGGTCGCTGCCACCGGCGGCGCCGGCGAGCACCTGCCAGGGCGCGCGTCCCACCGCCTTGAGCTCACCGGCGAGCGAGGCGTCGATCGCCATGAGTGCCGCGGTATCGGCCGTGCCCAGCGCCCGGGCGGCAGCGGCATCGAACGCGGCGGCGCGTTCGTCCAGATACCCGGGGGCCTTCAGGGCCCGGCAGGCGCTGCCGTCCCCCATGACCAGCAAGGCGGTACGCGACCGACCCACGGCGAGCCCGCGGCCCGTCTCGGCGCACAGCTCCGGCGACAGCAGCGAATCGACGGCGAGCCCCTCCACCGGCGCTGCGGCCCACCCCGCGCGGTCGAGCAGCCACGCGGCGACGGCCAAGGCCACCGGAAGCCGTCGCCCATGGCGCCCGTGTGCCGCCTCGGAGTCGGCGGGCGCGTCACCGTCTTCGCCGAGCCGCCCCCCACCGGGCCCGCCGAGACGTACGCCGGTGTCGACGCCGTAGCCGCCGAAGGAGCCCGGAGTGCCCTGGGGGTACGTCCCGGCCTCGCCGGGACCGGCCGGGCCGATGACCACCAGTCGATCGGGGCGGACCGCGGCGAGCTCTTCGAGTGCCCGCCCGCAAGCGGCCCGGGCCGTGTCCAGTTCGGGTGCGGCTCCCGCGGCCACGTCGGGTACCAGAAGCGGAGGACAGGGGCAGACGGCAGCGGCGACCAGCATGATCCGCAGCCTAGCCCCTGCCCCGCTGAGTCCGTCAGCCGACGGAGCAGCCACCTGTGGCAGCCGGAAGCGGGGCCGGGACACCGATCGTCGGGATGCCCAGCATCACGCCGGCCGGCTGGTCCTGGGCGGCGTTGCGCTTCTCCCAGGCGTCGCCGGCCCGGGTACGGCGCACCTCGGTGGTAGGCCCCTCGGCGAGCAGGTGGTGCGGGGCGGCGTAGGTGATCCCGACGGTGACCACGTCACCGGGCCGCACCTCGGCCTCCGGCTTGGTGAAGTGGACGAGGCGGTTGTCGGGTGCCCGCCCGGAGAGCCGATGGGTGGCGCCGTCCTTGCGCCCTTCGCCCTCCGCGACCATGACCTCGAGGGTCCTGCCGACCTGCTTCTTGTTCTCCTCCCAGGAGATCTCCTCCTGGAGCGCGACCAGCCGCTCGTAGCGGGCCTGGACGACCTGCTTGGGGATCTGGCCCTCCATGTCGGCGGCCGGGGTACCGGGCCGCTTGGAGTACTGGAAGGTGAATGCCTGCGCGAAACGTGCCTCACGCACGACGTGCAGGGTCTCCTCGAAGTCCTCCTCGGTCTCGCCGGGGAAGCCCACGATGATGTCGGTCGAGATCGCGGCGTGCGGAATCGCCGCGCGGACCTTCTCGATGATCCCGAGGAAACGGTCCTGGCGGTACGAGCGGCGCATCGCCTTGAGCACCGTGTCGGAGCCCGACTGGAGCGGCATGTGCAGCTGCGGCATCACGTTCGGCGTCTCCGCCATGGCCGCGATCACGTCGTCGGTGAAGTCGCGCGGGTGCGGCGAGGTGAAGCGGACCCGCTCCAGTCCCTCGATGGCGCCGCAGGCGCGCAGCAGCTTGGAGAACGCCTCACGGTCACCGATGTCGGAGCCGTAGGCGTTCACGTTCTGCCCGAGCAGGGTGATCTCCGACACGCCCTCGGCGACCAGCGCCTCCACCTCCGCCAGGATGTCGCCGGGACGCCGGTCCTTCTCCTTGCCGCGCAGCGCCGGGACGATGCAGAACGTGCACGTGTTGTTGCAGCCCACGGAGATGGAGACCCAGGCCGCGTAGGCGCTCTCACGGCGCGTGGGCAGTGTGGAGGGGAACGCCTCGAGCGACTCGGCGATCTCGACCTGCGCCTCCTCCATGAGCCGGGCGCGCTCCAGCAGCACCGGCAGCTTGCCGATGTTGTGGGTGCCGAAGACGACGTCGACCCAGGGCGCCTTCTTCACGATGGTGTCGCGGTCCTTCTGGGCCAGGCAGCCGCCGACGGCGATCTGCATCCCGGGGTGGGATGCCTTCATCGGGGCGAGCCTGCCGAGGTTGCCGTACAGCCTGTTGTCGGCGTTCTCCCGCACCGCGCAGGTGTTGAAGACGATCACGTCCGCTTCGCCTTCGCCCGCGCCGTCGGAAGCCCGGACGTATCCCGCGTCCTCCAGCAAACCGGACAGCCGCTCGGAATCGTGGACGTTCATCTGACACCCGTAGGTGCGGATCTCGTAGCTTCGCTTGACGTCCACTGCCTGGCTCCGGTCGCTGCTGGTCATGCCTAAAGAGTAGGCGGTGCCGGGCACGCCCTCTGCCGCGCGGGCCCGGCCTGGCCATCATGGGCGGCGAACTGGCAGGATCGCGACCATGTCCCGAGCGTTCCCCCGCCTCACCCGCCGCCGCGCCCTCCAGGGTTCCGCGGCGCTCGCTGTGGTGTCCGGGCTGCTGCTGTGGTGGCTGCTGCCGTTCGGCGAGAGCACCCCCAGCGGGCGGCTCACCTTCAGCACGGGCGTGAAGAGCGGCGTGTACCAACGGTACGGCGAGCTGCTCAAGGGCGCGCTGGCCCGTGATCTACCCGAAGTCGAGATAGACCTCCGGGTCAGCGAGGGTTCGCAGCAGAACCTCGCTCGTGTGGCGGCAGGCGAGGCCGACTACACCATCGCCGCCGCGGACGCCGTGGCGACATACCAGCGGGACGCCAGGCCCGGGGCTCAGCGGCTGCGTGCCTGCGCAAGGCTGTACGACGACTACGTGCAGCTCGTGGTACCCCAGGGCTCCCGCGTCGAATCCCCCGCAGACCTGCGCGGCATGCGCGTCGGTGTGGGCCAGCCCGGCTCCGGGGTCCGGCTGATAGCCGAGCGGGTACTGACGGCGGCGGGCCTCGACCCCGCCGATGGCATCGAGCCCGTTTCAGCGGGCATCGACACCATGCCGGACCTGCTGGAAGGCGGGCGGTTGGACGCCTTCTTCTGGTCCGGCGGGCTGCCCACCAGCGCGGTGCAGTCGCTGTCCGAACGCCTGCCCATCCGGCTGGTCCCACTCGACGACAAGTTGGTCGACAGGCTGCCGGACGCGGGCTCCATCACGCGGTACTACCGGTCGGCCGTGATCCCCGCCGACGCCTATCCGCACATCCTCGGTGGATCCGTCCAGGTGCAGACGGTCGCGGTGACGAATCTGCTGGTCACCACCACGGACGCCGACCCGGAGCTGACCGAGAGCATCACCCGCACCGTGATCAACAGCCGGGACCGGATCGGGCACGAGGTGCACCCCGCCCAGCTGGTGGACTTCAGGACGGCCATCTACACGGATCCGCTGCCGCTGCACGAAGGCGCCAGCCGGTACTACCGCTCGACCAAACCGTAGGTCGTACGCGGGCGGCAGCTCACTGCTCGCCCAGAACCATCCACTTGTCCGGCTTCGACATCGGCTCGAAGCCGATCTTGGCGTACACCTCGTGTGCGTCGGCGGTCGCCAGCATGACGCGGCGCAGCCCGCAGGGGGCGAGGTGGTCGCGGACTGCGGTGACCAGGGCGCTGCCCAGGCCCTTTCCACGGACCTCGGGCGCGATGTAGACATCGCACAGCCAGGCGAAGGTGGCCAGGTCGGTGACCACACGCGCATAGCCGGTCTGCGCACCGGACGCGCGGTCGTAGAGGCCGAAGTTGAGGGAGCCGGCGATGGCCGTGTCCTGCTTCTCCCTGCTTCGGCCGATGGCCCAGTACGCGTCCTGCGAAAGCCACCGGTGGATCAGCGCGGAGTCGAGGCGGGCCGGATCGGTGGATATCTCGTAGCCGGTGAGGCGGTCTGTGTGCATGAGCGCATCCAAACACCGCGCCGTGCGCGCGTGCGAGTGAATACGAGTGAACAGGGGTGGCTCTGCCAGCGGTGGCCGGCCCCTCGCTCAAGAACGTCCGGACCACGAGCCGCCTACGACCGGGGTGCCGCGTCGCGCTACCGGTCCGATGGGGGCGTACGCGGCACCGTGAGCGTCACCCGCAGACCGTGCGGTTCGCTGTGTGCGTAGGCGATTGATCCCCCGGCCGCCGCCAGGAGTGCGCGGGTGATGGAGAGTCCGAGGCCGGAGCCCTTCACGTTCTGGTGACGGTTGCTGCGCCAGAAGCGGTCGCCGACCCGTCCCAGCTCCTCATCGGTGAGGCCGGGCCCCCTATCGGTGATCACGATGGTGGAGGTCTCCCCGTCCGCCGACACGGCGACGGTGACCGCCTCGCCTTCGGGTGTGAACTTCACCGCGTTGTCGATCACGGCGTCGAGCGCGCTGGAGAGCGCGATGGGGTCGGTCCAGGCTGTCACGGCGCTGCCGTCGCAGTTGAGCCGTACGCCTTTCTCGTCGGCGAGCAGTCGCCAGGCGGCGACCCGCTCGGCGGCCAGTGCGCCGACATCGGTCAGCCTGAGGTCCGCCGACGCGTGTTCCGCGAGCGCGAGGTCGAGCAGATCGTCGAGCACCTGGGCGAGCCGCTTGCCCTCGGTGCGTACGGAGGCGATCTCCTCGTTCCCCTCGGGCAGTTCGAGCGCGAGCAGTTCGATGCGCAGCAGCAGGGCGGCGAGGGGGTTGCGCAGCTGGTGGGAGGCGTCGGCGACGAAGGCACGCTGCTGCTCCAGCACCTCTTCGACGTTGTCCGCCATCTCGTTGAACGAGCGTGCCAGCCGTCGCAGCTCAGGGGGGCCGCCGGAAGCCGCCACGCGTGAGTTCATCCTGCCCGTGGCGATGTCGTGGGTGGCGGCGTCCAGTACCCGCACCGGTCGCAGCACCCAGCCGGTGAGCCGTACGGCGGCTCCGACGGCGACGAGCATCGCCGCCGACTCCCCGGCGATGATCACCAGCCATCCGGCCAGGATCCGCGAGCGCAGTTGCCCGGTGGGAGAGTCGGTGACGACGACCGCGACGACATCGCCTTCGCGTACCACCGGCGAGGCGACCACGAGACGCGCCTCGTCCTGCCACGGCCACACCTGGGGCGGGTCATGGCTGCGCCGCCCGAGCAGCGCCTCACGGAAGGCACGGCGCCCTTCGCCTTCGTCGGGTATCCCCCAGGCCTCGGGGGCGCAGGCCATGGCGACCTCGCTGCGGTAGAAGACCCCGGTCCGCATTCCGTACACGTCGTGGTAGCGGGCCAGCTCCTCCACGAGGCGTTCCCTGCGCTCGTCCTGACGGGGCACCCCGTCCGTGACGAACTGCGCCTGGGCGGCGAAGCGCGCGGTGTCGTCGAGGCGGTCGACGACGACGTTCTGCTGCTCTGCCGCTGCGAGGCTCACGGCGAGCGGGAAGCCGAGGGCGAGCAGCACGGCCGCCATGAGGACGATGAGGAGAGGGAGAAGGCGGGTACGCAAGAGGGTCTGCGGCCTTACGCGGCGGGCGCGACCAGGCGGTACCCGACGCCGCGCACGGTCTCGATCAGAGCCGGCATCCGGAGCTTGGAGCGCAGCGAGGCCACATGCACTTCGAGAGTGCGCCCCGTGCCCTCCCAACTCGTGTGCCACACCTCGCTGATGATCTGCTCACGTCGGAAGACCACACCGGGGCGCTGCGCGAGCAGCGCGAGGAGGTCGAACTCCTTGCGGGTGAGCTGGACGACCTCTCCGTCGACGCTGACCCGGCGGGTGGGGAGTTCGACCGTGACGGGACCGAGCGTCAGGGCGCGATCGGCGGCGGGAGCCGAGTCCTCACCGGACACGGTTCGTCGGCTGACGGCATGGATGCGTGCGAGCAGCTCGCCGGTGTCGTACGGCTTGACGACGTAGTCGTCGGCGCCGAGGTTGAGCCCGTGGATCCGCGAGCGGACGTCCGAGCGAGCGGTGACCATGATGACCGGGGTGGTCGTGAGCTTCCTGAGCTTTCCGCAGACCTGGTAGCCGTCCTGGTCGGGCAGCCCGAGGTCGAGCAGGATCACACCGAACGGCGGCTTCCGCCCGTCGGTCACCGGCAGCACGGCCTGGAGCGCCTCCTCGCCGTTGCGGGCGTGGGTGACGGTGAAACCGTGCCGGGCGAGCACCGCGGACAGAGCGGCGGCCACATGGTCGTCGTCCTCTACGAGCAGAAGTCTCACTGGCCTCCCTCCGGTGGTCATGGCCCGGCTCCCGATCCCTCGACGTCCGGATCAGGTCCTAGCTCTGGCGTGTGTACACCGCATGAACGCTGATCACCGCCCGGTGAGTCAAGGGGTGACCCCTCACTCCGACCCATCCGTTATCCACCCGGTACGACATTCATGATTGCGTTTACCCTCAGTGTCCGGCAGATGCCGTATCGTTATCCTCAATTTCAGCTCAGATGTACTGACGCTGGTCGGACGGTGTGCCTAGGGTCCTCTCCAACCGAGGAGGACGGAGCAAGAAGCCGATGAGCGGAGTTTCAGTGACCAAGGGCGTTCAGGACGCCGCACCCATGGCAACCGACCTGGTCGTACTGAGCAACGTCAACAAGCACTTCGGCGCGCTGCACGTGCTCCAGGACATCGACCTGACGATCTCGCGCGGCGAGGTGGTCGTCGTGATCGGGCCCTCCGGGTCCGGCAAGTCCACGCTGTGCCGCACGATCAACCGCCTGGAGACGATCGATTCCGGTGTGATCACGATCGACGGGAAACCGCTGCCCCAGGAGGGCAAGGAGCTCGCCCGGCTACGCGCCGACGTGGGCATGGTCTTCCAGTCGTTCAACCTCTTCGCACACAAGACCGTGCTGGAGAACGTCATGCTGGGCCAGACCAAGGTCCGCAAGACGGACAAGAAGGTCGCCGAGCAGAAGGCGCGCCAGCTGCTCGACCGGGTCGGTGTGGGCACCCAGGCCGACAAGTACCCGGCGCAGCTCTCCGGTGGCCAGCAGCAGCGTGTCGCGATCGCCCGGGCGTTGGCGATGGATCCGAAGGTGATGCTCTTCGACGAGCCCACCTCCGCCCTCGACCCCGAGATGATCAATGAGGTGCTCGAGGTCATGCAGCAGCTCGCACGGGACGGAATGACCATGGTCGTCGTCACGCACGAGATGGGCTTCGCACGCTCCGCCGCGAACCGGGTGGTGTTCATGGCCGACGGCAAGATCGTCGAAGAGGCCGCGCCCGAGGAGTTCTTCAGCAACCCGCGCAGTGACCGCGCCAGGGACTTCCTGTCGAAGATCCTGCACCACTGAGCAACTTCACCGTTTCCAGTTCTCAGTTCTCAGTTGTCGATCAGCTGATCGCCGGTCGCCTCAGCACCTCCAGACCGCTTCAAGATCGCTCAAGCCAAAGGGAAGTCACCATGAACGTTCGCAAGGTCACCGCCGCCTCGGCCGTCGCCCTCTCGCTCGCCCTCGCGGCCACCGCCTGCGGCGGCGGCAAGAAGGACTCCGCCGGCGGGAACGGCGGAGACAAGGGCGGCAAGATCACCATCGGCATCAAGATCGACCAGCCCGGTATCGGCCTGCAGACCCCGGACGGCAAGTACACCGGCTTCGACGTCGACGTGGCCAAGTACGTCGCCAAGGAACTCGGTTACGAAGAGGGCGACATCGTCTTCAAGGAGACCAAGAGCGCCGACCGTGAGACCGCCATCGAGCGCGGCGACGTGAAGTTCATCGCCGCCTCCTACTCGATCAACGACAAGCGTCTGGCGAAGGTCGACTTCGCGGGTCCCTACCTGCTGGCCCACCAGGACATCCTGGTCCGCGCCGACGAGACGTCGATCACCAAGCCCGAGGACCTGAACTCCAAGAAGCTCTGCTCGGTCACCGGCTCCACCTCCGCGCAGAACGTCAAGGACAAGCTCGCCCCGAAGGCCCAGCTCCAGGAGTACGGCGGCTACTCCGAGTGCCTCACCGGCCTGGAGAACAAGGTCATCGACGCGCTCACCACCGATGACTCCATTCTCGCCGGCTACGCCTCGCAGGAGGCCTTCAAGGGCAAGTTCAAGCTCGCCGGCTTCAAGATGAGCAACGAGAACTACGGCATCGGCCTGAAGAAGGGCGACGCCGAGCTCAAGGACAAGATCAACAAGGCGCTCGAGAAGATGGTCGCGGACGGCTCCTGGCAGAAGGCCGTGGACGCCAACTTCGGTCCGGCCGGCTACAAGAACGAGCCCGCGCCGAAGATCGGCAACATCGTCAAGTGACTTCGGGGCTGACAGGGCGCGCCGCCGCTGAGCGCGGCGGCGCGCCCGGCCCATCCCACACGCACACGCGGAAGCGCGGGAGATCGTGTTCGACTTTCTTGATATGGACAAGCTTCTGGGGGCTTTCTGGGTGACGGTGCAGCTCACCGTCTACTCGGCCCTCGGCTCCCTGATATGGGGAACCTTGCTGGCCGGCATGCGGGTCAGCCCGGTGCCGCTGATGCGGGCCGTCGGCACCGCGTACGTGAACGTCGTGCGCAACATCCCGCTCACCGTGGTCATCCTCTTCGCCTCACTGGGTCTGTACTCGACCCTGGGCATCGCGCTGGGCGCGGAGACCACCGAAGTGATCAACTTCAGGCTGGCGGTGCTCGGGTTCATCGCCTACACCTCGGCATTCGTGTGCGAGGCGCTGCGGTCCGGGATCAACACCGTGCCCGTGGGACAGGCCGAAGCCGCCCGAGCCCTGGGGTTGAGCTTCACCCAGGTGCTGCGGCTCATCATCCTTCCGCAGGCCTTCCGGTCGGTCATCAACCCGTTGTCCAACGTGTTGATCGCGCTGACCAAGAACACCACCGTCGCCTCGGTGATCGGCGTGGCGGAGGCCTCGTACCTGATGAAGGAGTGGATCGAGACCTACGCCGCCCTGCTCCCGATCGCCGCGGTCTTCGCATTCGGCTTCATCTGCCTGACGCTGCCGACCGGGCTGATTCTCGACTGGGTGAGCAGGAAGGTGGCGGTGAAGCGATGACTTCCGTTCTCTACGATGCCCCGGGGCCCCGCGCCAGGGTCCGCAACACCCTCTACACCGTCCTCTTCACCGTCGTACTCGGCGCGGTCGGGTGGTGGGTGTACGACGGTCTGAGCTCCAAGGGCCAGCTCGACTGGATCAAGTGGTCGCCGTTCCTCACGAGCACCCAGCCGTACACCGCGTTCATCTGGCCCGGTCTCCAGAACACCCTTCTGGCGGCCTCGCTCTCGCTGGTCATCGCGCTGCCGCTCGGTGCGGTCTTCGGTATCGCCCGGCTCTCCGACCACCGGTGGGTCAGGGGCGTCGCGGGCTCGGTCGTGGAGTTCTTCCGCGCCATCCCCGTGCTGATCCTGATGCTGTTCGCCAACGCCGCGTACTCCGACTTCACCGACATCAGCCCGGACGTCCGTCCGCTCTACGCCGTGGTCACCGGTCTGGTGCTGTACAACGCCTCGGTGCTCGCGGAGATCGTCCGGGCGGGCATCCTGTCCCTGCCCAGGGGCCAGACGGACGCGGCCAAGGCGATCGGCATGCGCAAGGGCCAGATGATGCGGCATGTGCTGCTGCCGCAGTCGGTGACGGCCATGCTCCCGGCGATCGTCAGCCAGCTGGTGGTCATCGTGAAGGACACCGCGCTCGGCGGCGTGATGCTCAGCTTCGCCGAACTCCTGTCGTCGGTCCGGCCGATGAGTGCCAACTACGGTGCCAACACGATCGCCTGCTTCACCATCGTCGCGATCATCTTCCTCGCCCTGAACTTCGCCCTCACCTCGGCGGCGAGTCGGCTGGAGCGCAAGCTGCGGCGCGGGAAGAAGAGCACCGGCACGGTCGTTCACATCGCGCCAGGCGGCGGCCTGGAGCCCGTGGGACCGGGCCAGGTCGACGGCACCGATGGCCAAGGCACCTGACCGACCATCACGCAGACTGCTCACGAAGGGCGGTGACCCGCGGGTCACCGCCCTTCGTCGTGTCGCCGCCTCCCGTGGTCGCTTGACGGGGACACCAGCAGTGGGTTGCATACGTTCTGTGATCGTGCACCGGGCTTCGGCCAGTCCCTCTCCCTCCTCTCCTCCGTCCCAGCAGGCCACAGGAGCCGCGCCGTGGACCCGGTGATCGTCGTCGGCGCGGGCCCGGTCGGGCTCGCGCTGTCCCTGGCGCTGGCCGCTCAGGGCGTCCCCTCGGTGGTGCTGGACGAGGGCACGGGGAAGGACGAACCGCGACCCGCGCGTACGGTCGTGCTGCGCGCCGACACCGCGGCGCTGCTGGAGCGCCTCGGCTGTGCCACGATCCGTGACGAGGGAATCCGCTGGACCGGCTGGCGGTCGCGGCGGCGCAAGCAGGAACTACGGGCGGTGGCACTCGGCGGGGACGAACTGCCCGGGCCGGTGCACATTCCGCAGCACGCACTGCTGCGGGGGCTGCGCGACGCCATCGCGGAGACCAGGCGTGTCACAGTCGCCACCCACAGCCGACTCGACACCCTGGAGCAGGACGGCACCGGTGTCACCGCGCACACCCGCGGTCCCGGGGCGACCTGGTGGCGCGGGAGCCATCTGGTGGGCTGTGACGGTTCCCGGTCGACGGTGCGCAAGCTCATCGGCGTCCGGTTCCCGGGGCGTACGTCGGTGGAGCGGCATGCCGTGGCCGTGCTGCGCACCGAACTGCCCTGGCCCGGTGAGGCAGTACTGCACCGGCTGCCGCCGTGGCGCTCGGGCGGCGAAGAGGTGACCGCCCGGCCGCTGCCGGACGGGGTGTGGCGGCTGGACTGGCTGCTGCCGGCCCGCAGCGAGCTGGTGACCCCGGAGGCGCTCGTGTCGCGGGTACGGGACACCCTGGCCGGCTGGTGCGACGGTCCCCCTCAGTACGACCTCGTCGACACCGGGGTCTACACCCTGCACCACCGGCTGGCCCGGAGCTGGCGGGTCGGCCGCGCCTTCCTCGCCGGAGACGCGGCTCATCTGCTCGGCGCGGTCGGCACCCAGGGGCTCGATGAAGGACTGCGCGACATCGACAACCTCGCCTGGAAACTGGCGTTCGCCTGGCATCACGGCGCGTCGGAGGCCCTGCTCGACAGCTACCAGGCGGAACGGCGGACCGCTGTCGCCGCCCGGCTGCGGGCCGCCGACCAGTCGCTGCCGATACTGCGCGGCAGCGGCGGCCTGCGGACGTACCTGCCGGGTGCGGCGCGCGGGCACGATGTCCTGCTGACGGACGCTCACCTGGGGCTCGGGGCGCTGGGTGCGCCTCCCGCGTACCCCAACTCCCCTCTCGCGCCGCCGCACACCGATACGCACACCTCGGTCGGCACGCCGTTCGGGGCTCCGGTGGCCGACACCCGGGTGACGGCACCGGACGGCACGAGCGTCTGGCTGAGGGACCGACTGGGGCAAGGGCGGATGCTCGTGGTGCTGGTGGCACCCGGGACCGGGGTCTGGGACCGGCGGCACTGGATGAGCGCCGGGGTGATGCCACGGCTGGACTCCGCCGTGGACGAGCTTCCCGTGCGGGCGGAACTCCTGGTGGCCGAGAGCTACCCGGGAGCCTCCGCGCACACCGTGCTCCTGGTACGGCCGGACGGGCATCTGGTGGCGGCCTTCAACGGGGTGCGGCCGGATGAGCTCCACACGGCGGCCGACGCGGCACGCGGCGGTGCCGCGGAGCCCTCGCAGGCGGGTGCGGGAAGCCCCGCCGGCCTGGGTTGACCAGACTGCGGACCTCGAGTGAGGTGTGGAGACCCACGGTGTACTCCGGAGCGTGACCGACAGCGATGTGCGCCTGTGGCGGTCTGGAGCGGATGGGGCCGCATGAGGCATTCGCCGCTGCGGCGAATGGGGCGCTGCCGGTCGACACCCGCTATGCGGCGCTGCGCGACCGGGATGGGCTGATTCCGGGCGCGCTGGTGGTCGAACGCCATGAACTGGAGTGGCGGCTGGACCCCCTGGGCGGCCATCGCGTTCCCGAAGCCACCAGCAATGATCTGCGGGTCATCGTGGTCTGCCATGAGGGATACGCTTCGTCGCTCGCCGCGGACTCGCTCCAGCGGCTGGGGCTGCGACGTGCGACGGACTGGTGGGCGGCTTCCAGGCATGGCGAGCAGCGGCCTGCCGGTGCGGGCCCCGAGGGCGTGACCACCGGGCACGGACCACTCGGGCCGTCTTGTGTACCTGCCACAGGCCCTGTGGGTACGGCCGCCCCCCGCGGGGCCGTACCCAGGCGGGTCCGCGGAGCCTGACCCAGGGTCGCGGTGGGCCGGCCCGACCGGCCACCGCTCAGTACAGGCCCTCGCCCAAGTCCTCGACGTCCTCGCCCTCTTCCTCCAGGGCTTGGCGGACCACCCGCAGCGCCATGCCTTCGGGGTATCCCTTGCGAGCGAGCATTCCGGCAAGGCGTCGCAGTCTGCGATCACGGTCCAGACCGCGCGTGGCCCGCAGCTTGCGGTCCACCAGCTCGCGGGCGGTGGTCTCCTCCTGGTCCATATCGAGCCGTCCGACCGCCTGGTCGATCAGCTCCGGGTCGACGCCCTTCGTGCGCAGCTCGCGGGCAAGGGCGCGGCGGGCCAGACCTCGCCCATGGTGCCGGGACTCCACCCAGGCGTCCGCGAACACCGCGTCATCGATCAGGCCCACGTCCTCGAAGCGGGACAGGACCTCGTCGGCGACGTCTTCCGGGATGTCCCGCTTGTGGAGCGCGTCGCGGAGCTGCCTCCGCGTGCGCGGGGTCCCGGTGAGCAGGCGCAGACAGATCGCCCGCGCCCGCTCAGCCGGATCCTTGGGCGACAACTCCTTCTCGGCCCTCGACGAGTCGGGGCTGTCGCCCGGCCATTCGGTGCGCCGGGTCACAGACGGACTCAGCTCTTCGCCGTGGCAGCCGCCTTGGTGGCCTTTGTCGCCTTAGTCGCCGGCGCGGGCACCGACTTCGCGGGCTCATCGGCCGCAGCACCCGCCCCGTCCGCGCCCGGCTCTGCCGACGGGGAGGCGGGGCTGACTCCGACGCCCAGCTTCTCCTTGATCTTCTTCTCGATCTCGTCGGCCAGGTCGGGGTTGTCCTTCAGGAAGTTACGCGCGTTCTCCTTGCCCTGGCCGAGCTGGTCGCCCTCGTAGGTGTACCAGGCACCTGCCTTGCGGACGAAGCCGTGCTCCACGCCCATGTCGATCAGACCGCCCTCGCGGCTGATGCCCTGACCGTAGAGGATGTCGAACTCGGCCTGCTTGAAAGGAGGCGCGACCTTGTTCTTGACGACCTTGCAGCGGGTGCGGTTGCCCACCGCTTCGGTGCCGTCCTTGAGGGTCTCGATACGGCGGATGTCGATACGCACCGACGCGTAGAACTTGAGCGCGCGGCCACCGGTCGTGGTCTCGGGCGAGCCGAACATCACGCCGATCTTCTCGCGCAGCTGGTTGATGAAGATCGCAGTGGTCTTGGACTGGTTGAGCGCACTGGTGATCTTCCGCAGCGCCTGGCTCATCAACCGGGCCTGGAGGCCCACATGGGAATCACCCATCTCGCCCTCGATCTCGGCCCGCGGCACGAGCGCGGCGACGGAGTCGATCACGATGAGGTCGAGAGCCCCGGACCGGACCAGCATGTCGACGATCTCGAGCGCCTGCTCGCCGTTGTCGGGCTGGGAGAGGATCAGATTATCGATGTCGACGCCGAGCTTCTTGGCGTACTCGGGGTCGAGCGCGTGCTCGGCGTCCACGAAGGCGACCTGACCACCGGCCTTCTGCGCATTGGCCACGGCGTGCAGGGTCAGGGTCGTCTTACCCGAAGACTCCGGGCCGTAGATCTCCACTACACGGCCGCGGGGCAGGCCACCGACGCCGAGCGCGACATCGAGCGCGGTCGAGCCGGTCGGGATGACCTCGATGGGTTCCTTCGACCGCTCACCCATGCGCATCACGGCACCCTTGCCGAATTGCCGTTCAATCTGTGCGAGCGCGGCGTCAAGCGCCTTCTCGCGGTCGGTTCCTGCCATGGGTTCCACCCGGGGTGTCTGAGTCGATCGCTTCACGTCAAAGACGCTATCCCCTGCCACTGACAATGCGCCTCAACGTCCGTCCAGCCTGTGGAAAACCCGGCGAAATCCCCCGGGATTCCACGGCCGACTCCCCCATCAGAATGGATGTTCGATTTTTGTGTCAAGCGCCGACCGGGCGCAGCGTGCCAGGGTCCCAGGACGGCGCCGGGGGCTCCGGGCCGCGGCGGGACTCACCGCGCGGGCATCTCCACCCGGATCGCGTCTGCTGTCCGCCGGCGACGAGCCCCTCCGTTCGCCGTCACCCTGGATGCCGTACACCTCCGGTCGGCAGACGGTCAGAGTGCGTCCGGACTTCAGGACCGTACCGATCGCCTCGATGTGGGTGCCGACGGCGGGTGCGAGAAGGTTGATCTTGTATTCGACGCCGAGGACTTCGGACCCTCGCCGAGCAGCGTGAGCGCCGCGTAGCCACCGACACGAGTCCGGGGACATCGACGCACCCTGGTCCAGGCCGGCTCTGCGCGACCCAGCACCACCTCCTGCTCGACCGGGGCCGGGCTGAGCCGCTCAGCCGCACGGGCCGGGCACCGCCGGATACGGGTCAGGCGCTGTCCCTCGGCGCAGGGGGCTGCTCCCTCCGGGCACTCAGCGCACGCTGGAGCCGGGCCACCACCGCTTCACCGTGGCGGCGGTGGCCGTGCACCCGGGGGTCGTCCGTGACGTCGTAGCGCTTCACGTAGGCCCCGAGGAACGCCTGCAGCGTCGCGACCGCGGGGATCGCGATCAGCGCGCCGACCGCACCCAGCAAGGCAGTGCCCGCGATCACCGAGCCGAACGCCACCGCGGGATGGATGTCCACGGTCCTGGCGGTGAGTTTGGGCTGCAGCACGTAGTTCTCGAACTGCTGGTAGACGAGGACGAAGCAGAGCACCCACAGCGCATACCAGGGGTTGACCGTGAACGCGATCAGCATCGGCAGGGCTCCCGCCAGATACGTACCGATCGTGGGTATGAACTGCGAGACCAGGCCCACCCACACGGCCAGCGCGGGTGCGTACGGCACACCGAGCAGCGCCAGCAGGACGTAGTGCGCCACACCGGAGATCAGGGCCATCAGACCCCTCGAATAGAGGTAGCCGCCCGTCTTGTCGACCGCGATCTCCCAGGCACGCAGCACCTCGGTCTGCTTCGACGGCGGCAGCACGGAGCACAGCGCCCGCCGCAGCCGCGGCCCGTCCGCCGCGAAGTAGAAGGAGAAAAGGAAGATCGTCAGCAGTCTGAACAGCCCGCCGAGCACGGTCGCCGAGACGTCGAGCACCCCGCTGGCGCTGTTCTGGACGTACTTCTTCAGCCAGTCCGAGCGCAGCAGACTGTCCTGGATCGCGACCCGGGACAGTTCGGTGTGGAAGGTCTGGTTGATCCAGTTGATCACCTGGTCGAGGTACTTGGGAAAGTCCTCGACCATGTCGACTATCTGGCCCGCCAGCATCGAGCCGAGCAGCACGACGAATCCGACGCCCGCCAGCATCACCACGAAGAAGACCAGGAAGGTGGCGAGGCCCCGCCGTATCCCGCGCGCCGCCATGCGGCCCACCACCGGCTCGATCGCCAGTGCGAGGAAGAAGGCGATCAGGATGTTGATCAGCAGTCCGACGAGCTGGTGGAAGGCCCAGCTGCCGAACTGGAAGCAGGCATACAGCGCGAAGGCCAGGACCATGGCCCGAGGAAGCCAACGAGGCATCCGAGCGCTCCCGGCACCGCCGGCACTCACCGGTACCGCTCCCGTGCCCGCACCGGGGTCGGATCCGATGGCCGTCCCCGCGCTGTGTTCCGTTGTGCTGGTGCCGGGGCCGGTGCCGCCCGCGCCGCCTGACGAGGCGGTCAGCGGCTCTTCGTCCCGGACTGTCTCGTCAGTCGATGCCACGGGGCAAGTCTCGTCTACCCGCGCGACAACCGGACCACCGCCTGTGGAAAACTGCGCGACTCACCGCTTCTCAGCCGGTATCCCCATGGCCGAGCAGACCCCGCGCCAGACGTCCTTCGTCTCCCACCCCGCGGCCAACGCCTCGTGCACGGTTCGGCCACCGAGCTCGGTCATCACATGGTCGCGCGCGAAGGAGTCGGCATACGCGGCACCGAAGTGCTCTTCCATCCGCTCCCAGAAAATCGTCAACCGCATGAGGCCAGTATCCCGCCCTTGAGAGTGCAGCATCACCGGTCCGCCCTACCGCGGTACGTCAGAGCCCTACGGTCTGAGCATGGCTGGAACTCCCCTCGCGAGAGCCGAGCGCTTCATCTGGCTGACGGCCCGCGTTCTCGAGCAGCGGCGGTTCGCATACCACTTCCTGGGCGCGGGCGCGGATCCCGTGGAGGCGGCGCTGTCCGCCTATCTCAACGAGGACGGCGGGTACGGGCATGCCCTCGAACCCCACCTCCGCGGACCCGTCAGCCAGCCGCTGCACACCGCGCACGCGCTGTACGTCCTGGACTCGATCGGCCGCTGCGGCGGGCTGCGCGCCGAGCGGATGTGCCGCTATCTGACCAGTGTGGCCACCAAGGACGGTGCTCTTCCCGCGGTCCATCCTTCACAGCGCGGCTATCCCACAGCCCCGTACGTCCCGGTCACCGACGAGCCCAGGAGCGAGCTGCGGGCGACGGGCCCTGTCGTCGGACTGCTGCACCTCAACCAGGTGTGGCATGCCTGGTTGTTCCGGGCGACCGACTTCTGCTGGGCGGCGGTGGAAGCGCTGGGCACCTGCCACCCGCACCCGTCCCCGGCGCACGACATCCAGGCGGCGGTCGCCTTCCTCGACAACGCCCCGGACGGGCCGCGCGCCGCGGCAGCCGCCGACCGCCTGGGCCGTCTCGTACGCGAACATCGGCTCGTGATGCTCCATCCCGCGCGAGAGGATGACGGCGCTGCCGCCACCGGTGACCTCCCGGACCGGCGCCACTACCCGTACGACTACGCACGTGTACCGGGCTCCCTGGCACGGCGCTGGTTCACGGACGAGGAGATGGAACGCTCGCTCGACCATCTCGCCGGACGGCAGCGGCCCGACGGCGGCTGGCCTGCCCGCCGGGGCTCATGGACTCCCGGCAGCGCTCTCGAAGAACGCCCCATCGCCACGATCGAGGCGCTGCGGACGCTGAGGGCGCACGGGCGCGCGGTGAGCTAGTAGCCCGTTCCCCTTACGGCGACTCAGCCGCCTAGCGCGCGCACACCGGCGGTGACCAGCACGGCTGCGGCGACGACGGCGAGGAACGGCGCGCGCAGCACCAGGGCGATCGCCGCCGCAACCAGACCGGCGGCCCTGGCGTCGACGGCCAAGGAGCTGCCGCTGCTGAACGTCTGCTGAGCGGTGAGCGCGGCCAGCAGCGCCACGGGGAGCAGCGCGGAAAGGCGCTGCACAAGGGGGCGTTCCAGAGCTCCGGCGGGCACCAGCAGACCAGCCAGCTTGACCAGGTAGCAGCCGACGGCCGTCAGCCCGATGGCGATCCAGACGTTCATCGGTCGGCGTCCTTCCGCTCCGTGTTCTTCCCGTTGACGAGCCCACGGCCATGGAGCCAGAGGACGGTCGGGGCCGCGAGCGCGGCGACCAGTACTGGCGCTCCGGCAGGGAGCACCGGTAGCAGCCCGAGTCCCAGTACCACGGCGAGTCCCGCGACCACACGCTCAGTGGTCGTGCGCAGCATCGGGGCGAGCAGTGCCAGGAACACCGCGGGTCCCGCCGCGTCCAGCCCCCAGGCGCTGGTGTCACCGATCGCCTCCGCGCCCAGTGCACCGAGGAACGTCGTCAGGTTCCACAGCACATAGAGGGTGAGTCCGGTGGCGGTGAAGCCCAGCCGTGCGGCACGCCGTGTCGGCTGGGACAGGGAGACAGCCGTGGTCTCGTCGATGACCCAGTGCGCGGCGAAAGGGCGTACGGAACGCGGCAGGGCCAGCAGTTGGGAGAGCCTGAGCCCGTAGAAGGCGTTGCGGGTGCCGAGGAAGAAGGCGCCCGCAGCGGCCGCGAGCGGGTTGCCACCCGCGGCGAGCGCGCCGACCAGGGCGAACTGGGATGCACCGGTGAAGACGAGCAGGCTGAGGGCGCAGATCTGGGCGAGGTCGAGTCCCGCCCCTGCCGCGGTGGCGCCGAAGGCGAATCCTGACAGGCCGACGGCGAGGCCCACTCCGAGTGCGTCCCGCACCACGGCGGAGTCGGGCTTCACCAGCTGATCGGTCGCTGAGCCGCCGGTGGATATCTCTACTGATGCTGTCTGTTCTTGCTGTTCTTGCTGTTCTCGCACACCGTGGACGTTATGGGACCGCCTCACTTCAGGTCTTGTACGTTCTTGCGCGCCTGCCGTCTCCTCGTCTCAGCCCGCCGCCACCTCGTCTCGCACTCGGCCCGTCGACCCCTCGTCCCCGCTGGTAGGCGCCGGGCGGTACTCCGACGATCCGGGTGAAGTGCCTGTTCAGGTGCGGCTGGTCGGCGAACCCCACCAGCGCGGCGGCCTGAGCCGGAGCCGCGCCCGCGTCAAGCAGTCGCCGCGCCCGGCGGACCCGGGCGTCGGTGAGCCAGGTGTGCGGCGGCATGCCGTAGCGCTCGCGGAAGGCCCGCAGCAGCGCGAACTGGCTGGTGTTCAGCTCGAAGGCGAGGGCCTGGAGGGTGGGCGGGCTGTCCATGCGCTCCTCCAGCACCGCGCGGGCCCGTGCCGCGTCGTGTGCGCCCGCCGTGAGCGGGGCCCGCGCGGGGAGACTGCCCCCGTGATCGCGCAGCAGCCGCGCCACCATGATCCGCAGCAGGCTGTCGGCGGCGAGGACGTCGCCTTCCTCCGCCGCGCGGTGCACCTCGCGGATCAGCCGGGCGGCGTGCGGGTCGATCACATGGGCCACCCCGAAGCCCGGAGTGCCCTTGATCGTCGTCGTCTCCGCGGCGATCTCGGCCACCACATGTGACGACGGGTAGACGGTCGAATACACCCAGCCCTCGCTCACCCCGGCTCTGGCGGTGTGCGGCACTTCGGGATTGATCATCACGACCGATCCGGGACCGGCGTGGACGACACCGCCCGGAAGGCCGACGTCCTCGACGCCGCGGGTGATGGTCCCGAAGACATAGCCCTCGTGGCTGTGGCGGGGAAAGGCGTGGCGTACGTACCGGGCGCGGAGCAGGTCGATTCCCGGAAGCCGCTCCGGCTGCCAGTACCGAGCCCACTCACCCTCTGCCATACGCACATTCTCGCAGGTCCGGGGGATTGTCAGTGGGGCGGTGCACGATGGGTGGCATGGTCGGCAACGCACTCGACAGCTTCGCCCCCGCGACTCGCGGCTGGTTCACGGGTGCGTTCCGCGCGCCCACGGACGCCCAGGAGGGTGCGTGGCGGGCGATCGGGCAGGGCTCGGACGTCCTGGTCGTCGCACCGACCGGTTCAGGCAAGACCCTCGCCGCATTCCTCGCCGCGCTCGACGGTCTGACGTCCGCCCCTCCGCCCGCGGACACCAAGAAGCGCTGCCGTGTGCTGTACGTATCCCCGCTGAAGGCGCTTGCGGTGGACGTAGAACGCAATCTGCGCAGCCCGCTGACCGGGATCCGCCAGGAGTCGGTCAGGCTGGGGCTTCCGGAGCCGGAGGTGCGGGTCGGCATCCGCTCAGGGGACACACCGGCCGCGGAGCGCAGGGCGCTCGCCACCCGGCCGCCGGACATCCTCATCACCACGCCCGAGTCGCTCTTCCTGATGCTGACCTCGTCCACGCGCGAGGCGCTCACGGGCATCGAGACGGTGATCGTGGACGAGGTGCACGCGGTGGCGGGCACCAAGCGGGGCGCCCATCTCGCCCTGTCCCTGGAGCGGCTGGACGAGCTGCTGCCGCGCCCGGCACGGCGGATCGGCCTGTCCGCGACCGTCCGGCCGGTGGACGAGGTGGCTCGCTACCTGTCCCCGCAGCGCAAGGTGGAGATCGTCCAGCCGCCGTCCGGCAAGGAGTTCGACCTCTCCGTGGTGGTCCCCGTCGAGGATCTCGGCGAACTCGGCGGCTCCCCCGCGTCGGAGCCGGACGCCGCCGGTGAGAAGCCGTCGATCTGGCCCCATGTCGAGGAGCGCATCGCCGATCTGGTCCAGGCGCACCGCTCGACGATCGTCTTCGCCAACTCCCGTCGGCTGGCCGAGCGGTTGTGCAACAGGCTCAACGAGATCGCATACGAGCGTGCCACGGGCAAGCCGCTGCCCGATGGCGCTCCCCCGGCCGAGATCATGGCGCAGTCGGGGGCCGCCCTGGGCGCGCCGTCGCTGCTCGCCCGCGCCCACCACGGCTCGGTCTCCAAGGAGCAGCGTGCGCTGGTCGAGGAGGATCTCAAGGCGGGCAGGCTGCCCGCGGTCGTCGCCACCTCCAGTCTCGAGCTGGGGATCGACATGGGTGCGGTGGATCTGGTCGTCCAGGTCGAGTCCCCGCCGTCCGTCGCCTCCGGCCTGCAGCGGGTGGGCCGGGCGGGCCACCAGGTGGGGGCTGTCTCCACCGGCGTGGTCTTCCCCAAGTACCGCGGTGACCTGGTGCAGGCGGCCGTGGTGACCGAGCGGATGCGCGGCGGCTCGATCGAGGCCCTGAGGATCCCCGCCAATCCCCTGGACGTGCTGGCGCAGCAGTTGGTCGCGATGGTTGCGCTGGACACCTGGCAGGCCGATGAACTGCTGGCTGTGGTGCGGCGGGCGGCACCCTTCGCCTCGCTTCCGGAGTCGGCGTTCACGGCGGTGCTGGACATGCTCGCGGGCCGCTATCCGTCGGACGCGTTCGCCGAGCTGCGGCCACGGGTGGTGTGGGACAGGATCGCCGGGACGGTCACGGGGCGACCGGGCACCCAGCGCCTCGCGGTCACCTCCGGTGGCACCATCCCCGACCGCGGGTTGTTCGGAGTGTTCCTCGCCGGGTCCGACCCCAGGAAGGGCGGCGGGCGGGTCGGTGAGCTCGACGAGGAGATGGTGTACGAGTCCCGGGTGGGGGATGTCTTCACTCTCGGCACCACGTCCTGGCGGATCGAGGACATCACGCGTGACCGAGTCCTGGTCTCGCCCGCCCCGGGGGTCCCCGGCCGGCTGCCGTTCTGGAAGGGCGACCAACTCGGCCGTCCGCTCGAACTGGGGCGTGCGGTCGGCGCGTTCCTGCGGGAGATCGGCGCGCTGTCCGAGGAGGATGCGCTGCTTCGCCTGCGCACGGCCGGACTCGACGCTTGGGCCGCCGGCAATGTGCTCGCCTATCTCGACGAGCAACGCCGTGCCTGCGGCCATGTACCCGACGACCGCACGATCCTCGTGGAGCGCTTCCGGGACGAGCTGGGCGACTGGCGGGTCGTGATCCACTCCCCGTTCGGAGCCCAGGTCCACGCCCCCTGGGCGCTGGCACTCGGTGCCCGGCTCGCCGAGCGGTACGGCATGGACGCACAGGTGATGCACGCGGACGACGGCATCGTGCTGCGGCTGCCCGACGCCGATCTGATGGGGCTGGATCTGCTCGACCAGGACCCGGTGCACCTCGACACCTCCTACGACGGCGACCAGGCGCCGGTCGGAGCTGCTGACACCGTCTTCGACAAGAGTGAGATCGCTGAGATCGTCACCGACCAGGTCGGCGGTTCCGCGCTGTTCGCGTCGCGGTTCAGGGAGTGCGCGGCACGCGCCCTGCTGCTTCCGCGCCGCAATCCGGGCAAGCGGACCCCGCTGTGGCAGCAGCGTCAGCGCGCGGCACAACTTCTCCAGGTGGCCGGCGAGTTCGGCTCGTTCCCGATCGTCCTGGAAGCCGTCCGCGAGTGCCTCCAAGATGTCTTCGACGTCCCGGGCCTGACGGAGCTGATGGGCGACATCGACTCCCGTCGGGTCCGGCTGGTCGAGGTGACCACCCCCGAGCCGTCCCCGTTCGCCCGATCGCTCCTCTTCGGGTATGTGGCGCAGTTCCTGTACGAGGGCGACTCACCGCTCGCCGAGCGGCGTGCCGCCGCGCTCTCCCTGGACTCCAAGCTGCTTGCCGAGCTGCTCGGCCAGGCGGAGCTGCGCGAGTTGCTCGACGCCGACGTGTTGGGCGAGCTGGAGCGGGAGCTCCAATGGCTGACGGAGGAGCGCGGGCTGAAGGGCGCGGAGGGCGTCGCCGACGCACTGCGCGTGCTGGGGCCGCTGACGGCCGCCGAACTGGCCGAGCGCGGCGCGGACCCCGGCTGGGCGGAGGAGCTCGCCGCCTCACGGCGCGCCATCCGGGTCCGGATCGCGGGAGCCGACCACTGGGCGGCGATCGAGGACGCCGGGCGTCTGCGGGATGCCCTGGGGACGGCGCTTCCGGTGGGCGTCCCCGAAGCGTTCACCGAGCCCGTCAAGGATCCGCTGGGCGACCTGCTGGCCCGCTTCGCCCGGACCCATGGCCCGTTCACCTCCTCGCAGGCGGCGTCCCGGTTCGGTCTGGGCTCTGCGGTCACCGACGGAGCCCTCCAGCGTCTGGCCGGGACCGGACGGGTCGTCCAGGGGGAGTTCCACCCCTCGGGGATCGGCCGGGAATGGTGCGATGCGACCGTGCTGCGGCGTCTGCGGCGCCGCTCACTCGCGGCGCTGCGCGAGGAGCTGGAACCGGTGCCGCCGGCGGCCCTCGCGACCTTCCTGCCCCAGTGGCAGCACCTGGGGAGCAGCAGTCTGCGCGGCATCGACGGACTGGCCCGCGCCATCGAGCAGCTCCAGGGCGCTCCCGTACCGGCCTCCGCACTGGAGAAGCTGGTCCTGCCGTCCCGAGTGGTGGGCTACTCCCCCGCCCTGCTCGACGAGCTGACCACCACCGGCGAGGTCGTATGGGCCGGAGCGGGCTCGCTGCCCGGCAAAGACGGCTGGGTCTCCCTCTACCTCGCCGACGCGGCACCGCTGCTGCTTCCGCCGCCGCACCCCGTGGAGCTGACCGCTTTGCACGAGTCCGTGCTCACCGTCCTCTCCGGCGGCTACGGACTGTTCTTCCGGCAGATCGCCGACCAGGTCCGTGCCACCACCCACCCTGACGCCACCGATCCCCGACTCGCCGACACCCTCTGGGATTTGGCCTGGTCGGGACGGCTCACCAACGACACTCTGGCGCCGCTGCGCGCCTTCCTGGGGTCGGGTCGCACGGCCGGGTCCACAGCGCACCGGGCCAAGCGCACCGTTCCGCGGGGACGCTACGGCTCGCTGACCGCGTCCGCGCGCCCCGCCTCGCGCACGGGGCCGCCGACCGTCGCCGGGCGGTGGTCGCTGCTCCCGCCCGCCGAACCGGACGCCACCCACCGTGCACACGCGCTGGCGCGCACCCTGCTCGACCGCCATGGCGTGGTCACCCGGGGCGCGGTCGCGGCCGAAGGGGTCGAGGGCGGGTTCTCGGCGACCTACCGGATCCTGTCCGCTTTCGAGGACAGCGGACAGGCCCGTCGCGGCTATGTCGTCGAGGGGCTGGGAGCCGCCCAGTTCGCGATGGACGGGGCCGTGGACCGGCTGCGTGCCGCGTCCTCCGCCCGTGACCGCGCCGGTGCCCACACGGCGGCTCGTGCGACCGTGCTGGCGGCGGCGGACCCGGCGAACGCCTACGGAGCCGCGCTCCCGTGGCCCGAACCCCCGACCGGAGCGGGCCACAAGCCCGGACGCAAGGCGGGCTCTCTGGTGGTGCTGGTCGACGGCGAACTGGCGCTCTACATGGAGCGCGGCGGCAGGACCCTGCTGTCCTGGGCGACCGAACCGGACGCTCCGGTGCTGCGCGCTGCCGCCGAGGCACTCGCCGAGGCGGCACGGGCGGGCGCGCTCGGCTCGGTCACGGTCGAGCGGGTCAACGGCGCCGCGGCACTGACCTCTCCCCTGGCGCGGCCGTTCGAGGAGTCCGGCTTCCATGCCACCCCGCGCGGGCTGCGGCTGCGTCCCTGAGCCCTCGCGCTTCGCGCATCATGGACACATGCCCGAAGGAGACACTGTCTGGCTGACCGCGCACAAACTGCACGAGGCGCTGGCCGGTCGCGTGCTGACGCTCTTCGATCTCAGGGTGCCGCGGTTCGCCACCACCGATCTCACCGGACGGGAGGTGCTGGACGTCACCCCACGCGGGAAGCACCTGCTCACCCGTATCGAAGATGGGTTCACGCTGCACTCGCATCTGCGGATGGACGGCTCCTGGCGGGTGTTCGCGGCGGGGGAACGCCCGCGCGGCGGCCCAGGGCACCAGATCAGAGCGATTCTCGGCAACAGTGAGCACGCCGCGGTCGGCTATCGCCTGCCGGTGCTGGAACTCCTGCGCACGCAGGACGAGGCGCGGGCCGTGGGGCATCTGGGCCCCGATCTCCTCGGCCCGGACTGGGACCCCGGTGCCGCCGAGCGCAATCTCCTCGCCGACGCCGCCCGGCCGCTCGGCGAGGCTCTGCTCGATCAGCGCAATCTGGCAGGGATCGGCAATGTCTACAAGTCGGAGCTGGCCTTCCTGGCCCGCTGCACGCCCTGGCTCCCGGTGGGCGAGCTCCCCTCCGGTGTCCCGGCGCGCCTCGTCGCCACGGCCCAGCGTCTCCTGGAGGCCAACAAGAACCGCTTCGAGCGGCGCACCACACCCGGCGAACGCCGCACGGAGCAGCGCTTGTTCGTATACGGCCGGGTGGGCCGCCCGTGTCTGCGCTGCGGCACCCTGATCCGCAAGGCGGGGCAGGATGAGCGAGTGACCTACTGGTGCCCTCGCTGCCAGTCCGGTCCCACGGGACCGGCTGACGCCTGACCTCCGAGATCCGCAGGCATGGGCACCACCCCCACCAGTTGACGCCTCGTCAGATTCGGTCATACGTTCACCGGCATGGCCCTCACGGCGTACGACCTCACCGGCCGCAGTGCGTTCGTCACCGGCGCGGCGAGCGGCATCGGCCGCGCGACCGCCGTCCTTCTCTCCCAGTCCGGTGCCACCGTGCACTGCGCCGATGTGGACGAGAAGGGTCTCCTCGAGACACTGAGCCTCATTTCGAGCACCGCGAGCGCCCGCAACACGGCGCACGCCCATGTCGTCGACGTCAGCGACCGGTCCGCCGTCCAGGCCGCTGTCAGCGCCGCGGGTCCGCTGCACATCATGGCCGCGATCGCCGGGATCATGCATTCCAGCACCGTCATGGAGACCCGCGACGAGGATCTCGACCGAGTGCTCGCGGTCAACTTCAAGGGGGTGCTCTACGCATGCCAGGCGGCAGCCCGCGGAATGATCGAGGCGGGCATCGCGGGCTCACTCGTCACCATGGCCTCGGGGGCGGTGGACACCGGCAATCCGGGGCTGCTGTGCTACGGAGCGGCCAAGGCGGCCGTCGTACAGCTCACCAGAACCCTGGCCGCGGAACTCGGGCCTTACTCCATTCGGGCGAACAGCATCGCTCCGGGCTGGGTCCGCAGCGCCATGACCGACCGCCATGACGAGAGCCTTCAGCGAAAGGCGGAGGCCGCCATGGTCCGGCTGACTCCGCTCGGCAGAGTCGGCGAGCCCGAGGACGTCGCACACGCCGTCCTCCACCTCGCCTCTGACGCGTCGTCGTTCATGACGGGTCAGATCCTCCGGCCGAACGGGGGCGTCGCGATGCCCTGGTAGCCGTCGTTCCCCCAGCCCCCTCGGCACCATCGGTCCGCGACGCCGCATGCACCGGCAACAGGCTGAGCCCCCACCCGCCCGCCGCCACTGCCCCCTCGACGAGTCCCGCATGCTCCGGCGCCAGCGCCAGCCGCAACACGGCCCACCACCACAGCGCGCCCAGTACGAGCGCCGACAGCAGGACCCATCGCCTTACCATGGCCGCCTCCTCCGGTCGACGCTAGACCGGACCGATCACTCGGCGGGAGGGCGCACAGGTTGCACACCGGGCGCAACCGCAGCGTATGTGCCAGGCGCCCCGGGGCTGCTCACGACGGGCTATGCGCCCGCGCACGCCGCTCGCGGCCACCGGGGCCCACTTCTCGACCGCCCGCGCCATTACGCGCAACCCTCCTGGGCCGCCCGCGGCACTGCTAGGCGCTCTCCGCCTGGAACATCCAGGCGTGCTTCTCAAGGTCGGCAGTGAGCTGGATCAGGATGTCCTGGCTCACCGGGTCGGGCTCGTCCGTGACCTCGATACGCTCCCTCATCTTGGCGATCACGGCACCCAGCGCCTTGACCATGAAGGCGACCACGTCCGCGTCCTGGGTGTACCCCTCCGGGACCTTGCCGATGGCGCTGGAAGACGCCACGGTGCCCGCCCGCCCGTCGGGTGAGACCCCGATCGCCGAGGCTCGCTCCGCCACGACGTCGGAGTGCTGCCGGGCGGTCGCGACGACCTCGTCCAGTTGGAGATGCACGGAGCGGAAGCGCGGTCCCACGACGTTCCAGTGGACCTGCTTCGCCACCAGGGCCAGGTCGACCAGATCCGCCAGCGCGCCCTGGAGCGCCTCTCCCGTGACCTTGCGCTCCTGACCGGACAGCGCACTCTTCACCACAGACATCCGAGACCTCCCACGAGACGTACGGCACCGCTTCCCACCATGACACAAAAGGAGGAAAAGCGGATCGAAACGGTCACTCAGTGCAGCCTTGGCGGCCTTTCACTGAAACAATGGAGCCCCGGCCGAGTACCCACTCGACCGGGGCTCACACGTGGAGATCCGGGTGCTGACGCCTGCCGCAACGCCCTCAGGCGGCGACGACGTCCACCGCCTCCGCGGGCGCCTTGATCGTCACCCGCTCCGTCGGCACACCCGCCACCGACGTCACAGAGACGGAATTGAGCATCGGGCGTACCGGTGCGGGCACCGGCTCGCTCGCCGCTGCCGACTCGGCCAGTTCGGCGAGTGACAGCTCGTCGCTCACTTCCCGCATGAGCTCGGACATCCGTACGTCAAGCGCGTCGCAGATCGCGGAGAGCAGTTCGGAGGAAGCCTCCTTCTGCCCCCGCTCCACCTCTGAGAGATAGCCGAGCGATACTCGGGCGGACGAGGAGACTTCGCGCAGAGTACGGCCCTGGCGCTGGCGCTGCCGACGCAGCACGTCACCAAGCAGGCGACGGAGCAGAATCATCGGTGGCTCCCTCCTCGGACCGCGTAGCCGCATCCTTCACGCCCCACCGTACCGCCTCGCGCTGCGGCCGTGCGGGGAGCGATGACGTGTTCACTCAGGGCTGCAAACATCAAGTCCCCCCGTTCTGTTCCGTATCCTGTGCCCGCCCATTCTCCGAGAGTTCGCCGGAGAGAAGCTCAAGCACGCTCCGTACACTCTCTCTACGGATTTCCGCACGGTCGCCGTTCAACCGCAGTGAAACCGCTTTCCGCGTTCCGTCCGGTCTCGCGACGGCCACGAAGACCGTCCCCACGGGCTGCCCGTCCTGCGGCTCCGGCCCCGCGACCCCGGTGGTCGCGATTCCCCAGCCGGCGCCGAGGCCGGTCCTCACTCCTGCGGCCATCTGCGCCGCCACATCGGGGTCGACCGCGCCCCGCAAGGCCAGCAGCGCGGAGTCGACTCCCAGGAGATCGCGCTTCACGGCCGTCGCGTACGCCGTCACGGACCCGCGGAAGGATTTCGATGCCCCCGGGACCGCGGTCAGCTCGGCGGCCACCAGTCCACCGGTCAGGGACTCCGCGACGGCCAGGGTCTCGCCGCGCTCCGCGAGCAGCGCCAGCACCCGGGCGCCGACACCGTCGAAGACGTCGTCCGTCGCGCCGGGATCCGCCTTCATCGCGCGGTCTCCGAGGTGTCCTTCCGGTCGCCGACCCGCGCCGCCGCCCGCTCGGCGGCGAGCCCCCTGCGCCGCAGGACCACGGCCTGCCGTATGTAGTCGAGTCCCGTGACCACCGTGAGGACGACCGCCACGGCCATCACCCACCAGCGCAGGGTGGCCAGCGGCCCGGTCAGCGCGAGAACGTACATGCCCACCGCCGTGCCCTGGGCCAGCGTCTTCATCTTTCCGCCGCGGCTGGCGGGAATCACCCCGTGCCGGATCACCCAGAAGCGCATCAGCGTGATCCCGAGCTCACGGAAGAGGATCACCCCCGTGACCCACCAGGGCAGGTCCCCGAGCGCCGAGAGGCAGATCAGACCCGCCGCCATGATCGCCTTGTCGGCGATAGGGTCGGCGATCTTCCCGAAGTCCGTGACCAGGTTGTACGTACGGGCGAGGTGGCCGTCGAACAGGTCGGTGATCATGGCCACTGCGAACGCCGCCCACGCCCAGGCACGCCAGGCCGGGTCATAGCCGCCGTTCTGGAGCAGCAGGATCACGAACCCCGGCACCAGCAGCAGCCGCACCATGGTGAGGATGTTCGCGATGTTCCAGAGGCTGGCCTGGTTGACGGCAGCGGCACCCAGCTTGCCCCCGGGCGCAGGCCTGCCGGTCCCGCCCGCCGCGGACGCCGGGACTCCCGTCATCTGGCTACCTCCTCACGCCGCTCCGACACGACCTCGGCCACCAGGTCGACACCCTCGGTGCCCACGACCTTCGCCTCGACCATACGGCCGCGCACCAGGCCGTCGGCAGCCGTGAAGATCACCTGGCCATCGGTCTCCGGAGCCTGGTGTGCGGCGCGGCCCACAGCCGCGTACTCGTCCTCGTCCAGGACGTCGTCCGGATCCTCGCTCCCGGCCCCGTCGAACACGGACTCGACCAGTACCTCCAGGGTCTCTCCGATCCGCTCCTCCGCACGCTGGGCGGTGAGCTCCTCGGCGAGCCGGGACAGCTGCGTGAGGCGCTCGTCCACGGTGTCCTGGTCCAGCTTGGTCTCATACGTGGCGGCTTCGGTGCCCTCCTCGTCGGAGTAACCGAACACCCCGATGGCGTCCAGCCGCGCGGCCGTGAGGAAACGCTCCAGCTCCGCGAAGTCGGCCTCGGTCTCACCGGGGAAGCCCACGATGAAGTTCGAGCGCACGCCGGCCGTCGGC
Source organism: Streptomyces sp. SCSIO 30461 (assembly GCF_037023745.1). Classification (NCBI taxonomy): domain Bacteria; kingdom Bacillati; phylum Actinomycetota; class Actinomycetes; order Kitasatosporales; family Streptomycetaceae; genus Streptomyces; species Streptomyces sp. SCSIO 30461. Next base: position 2,117,605 of record NZ_CP146101.1, on the reverse strand, counting down.
GCCTTGGAACGGATCGTGTCGAGCAGTTCCAGGAACCGGTCCGTGTCCCCGAAGCGCCGCATCGAGCGGAGCACACCCGGGGCGCTGTGCTGGAAGGAGAGGTCGAAGTACGGCGCCACCTTCTCCGTCGAGGTGAGCACGTCGATCAGACCGGGGCGCATCTCGGCGGGCTGGAGATAGCTGACACGGATCCGCTCGATGCCGTCCACCGCCGCGAGCTCCGGCAGCAGCGTCTCCAGCAGGCGGATGTCGCCGAGGTCCTTGCCGTACGAGGTGTTGTTCTCGGAGACCAGCATGATCTCCTTGACGCCCTGCTCCGCGAGCCACCGGGTTTCACCGAGGACATCGCCGGGGCGGCGGGAGATGAAGGAGCCCCGGAACGACGGGATGGCGCAGAAGGAGCAACGTCGGTCACAACCGGACGCCAGCTTCACGGAGGCGACGGGGTTGGTGTCCAGCCGCCGGCGCAGCGGTGCGCGCGGGCCCGAGGCCGGCGCGAGGCCCTCCGGCAGGTCGGCCGGCACGTTCTCGGGCTCCGGGGCCTGGGCGTGACCGGGCAGCGCGACCGCGGTCGCCTGCCGCTCCGCCGGGCTGATCGGCAGCAGCTTGCGCCGGTCGCGCGGGGTGTGCGAGGCGTGGATGCCGCCGCTGAGGATGGTCTGGAGCCGGTCGGAGATGTCGGCGTAGTCGTCGAAGCCGAGCACACCGTCCGCCTCGGGCAGCGCTTCGGCGAGCTCCTTGCCGTAGCGCTCGGCCATGCAACCGACGGCGACGACGGCCTGAGTGCGGCCGTGGTCCTTCAGATCGTTGGCTTCAAGGAGGGCGTCGACGGAGTCCTTCTTGGCGGCTTCGACAAAGCCGCAGGTGTTGACGACGGCGACGTCGGCGTCGGCGGCTTCTTCGACGAGTTCCCAGCCGTCCGCTGCCAGGCGGCCTGCGAGCTCCTCCGAGTCCACCTCGTTACGGGCGCAGCCAAGAGTGACAAGGGCGACGGTACGGCGTTCGGGCATGGGCTCAAGACTACTTCGTCCGAGCCCACGCCCGATCCGCGAGGCCACCGGGGGCGGTGCTTCCGAGGATCTGCACAGGGATCGACCCGGGAACCGGCGGGGTGCGAGGCGTACGGACCGGCGGGGTGCGGACCGGCGGGGTGGGCACATGCCCGTAAGGCCTACGCGACCCGGCGGAGCGGGTACCGACCGCCCCCGGTATACGAGCCGGATCCGGATGTGCGTGGCGGAGCGACGCGCGGGGCCGACCGCACCAGCGGATCGGCCCCGCGCGGCTCCCGTCCGACGGGCGGGGCCGCGGGCGAGCAAGGGAGCCAGGCGAGCCCCTGCCGTGGGCGCGGCTCAGCCGACCTCGGGGTCGCCCTTCGTGTAGGCGAGACGCTCGACCTGACCGAGCTCGAACTTGTCTTCGACCTTCTTGCCGTTCACGAACAGCTCGATCGCCCCGGCGTTGCCCAGGATGAGATCCAGCCGCTCGTCGTCCTGGAAGGTCTTGGAATCCCCTTCGTTGAGCAGGCCGTCGAAGAGCAGCTTTCCACTTGCGGACTTGGCGGAGATCCAGCTCTTGTCACTGACGGCGGACACCTTGACTGTGACCTTGTCCTGCGGCACCGCGGCGATCGCGCTCTCCGATGCGTCCGGCTTGGCGGGCTCGGGCTGCTTGGGCAGCGGCTGCGCCGGCTGCTGGTTCGCGGGCGGCCTAGGGCTGGTCTTGGCCGGAGAGGCGCCCTCGGCGACGTTCTTGGTGATCTTGGCCGTGTCATTGTCACTGAAGAGCGTGAAGGCGGCGAAACCGATGACGGCGACGATCGCCGCGACCATCGCGGCGGTCCAGTTCGGGCGCCTGGGCTCTGGGCGGATACGTTCCGCCTCGAAGAGCGGCGCGGCGGGCGTAGGCGACGGCCTGCCGCCGTGTTCGGCGTCGTACTGCGCGACCAGCGGGGCGGGATCGAGTCCAACGGCGCGGGCGAGCGTCCCGATGTGGCCTCGCGCGTACACGTCGCCACCGCAGCGGGAGAAGTCGTCCTGTTCGATCGCCTGCACGATGGGGACCCGGACACGGGTGGAGGTACTGACCTCGTCGACGGTCAGGCCTGCCACGCTACGGGCGTCTTGCAGCGCACGACCGATCGAAAGCCGATCATCTTCGATCGAAGACCGGTCCTCCGCAATCGAAGGCCGGTCGTCTTCGGGGGAGTTGCCGATGGACACGAGTGCGCCTTTCGAGCGTGTAACCACCTGCTGGAGGTTCAGTCTAGGGGTGGTACGAAAGGGTGGGGCAACCGGGCGGATGCCGTTTGTACGCCATCAGAATGGCCGGACAGCGGGAGGGTGGGACAAGGGGCTCCTCGCCCTCTCTCCAACTTGACGTATGACCAAGTGAAACGGTTGCCTCACTTTTCCTACGGGTGAGCCTCCCCCCGTATCACTGCCAGCACTCCATCCAGTTCGTCCGGTTTCACCAGCACATCGCGCGCCTTCGAGCCCTCGCTGGGACCCACGATGTTCCGAGACTCCATGAGGTCCATCAGCCGGCCCGCCTTCGCGAAGCCGACCCTCAGCTTGCGCTGCAGCATCGAGGTCGAGCCGAACTGCGTCGACACCACCAGCTCGGCCGCCTGGCAGAGCAGGTCGAGATCGTCGCCGATGTCCTCGTCTATCTCCTTCTTCTGCTTGCTGCCGACCACCACGTCGTCCCGGAAGACCGGGGCCATCTGATCCTTGCAGTGGCGGACGACCGCGGCGACCTCCTCCTCGGTCACGAAGGCACCCTGCATACGCGTCGGCTTGCTCGCCCCCATGGGGAGGAAGAGCCCGTCGCCCTTGCCGATCAGCTTCTCGGCACCCGGCTGGTCGAGGATGACCCGGCTGTCGGCGAGCGAGGAGGTCGCGAAGGCGAGCCGGGACGGCACATTGGCCTTGATCAGACCGGTGACGACATCGACGGACGGCCGCTGGGTGGCCAGCACCAGATGGATGCCCGCCGCACGGGCCAGCTGCGTGATGCGGACGATGGAGTCCTCGACATCCCGGGGGGCGACCATCATCAGATCGGCGAGCTCGTCCACGATCACCAGGAGATAGGGGTACGGCTGGAGCTCGCGTTCGCTGCCATCGGGCGGGGTCACCTTGCCGCGCCGCACCGCCGCGTTGAAGTCGTCGATGTGCCGGAAGCCGTAGGCGGCGAGGTCGTCGTAGCGCAGATCCATCTCGCGCACCACCCATTGGAGTGCCTCGGCGGCCCTCTTGGGGTTGGTGATGATCGGTGTGATCAGGTGCGGGATGCCCTCGTACGCGGTCAGCTCGACCCGCTTGGGGTCGACGAGGACCATCCGCACGTCCTCGGGGGTCGCCCTGATCATCACCGAGGTGATCAGGCAGTTGATACAGGAGGACTTGCCTGAACCGGTGGCACCGGCGACAAGGACGTGCGGCATCTTCGCGAGGTTGGCCATCACATAGCCGCCCTCCACGTCCTTGCCGAGCGCCACCAGCATGGGGTGGTCGTCACCCGCGGCGTCGGCGAGCCGCAGCACGTCGCCGAGGTTCACCATCTCGCGGTCGGTGTTGGGGATCTCGATACCGACAGCCGACTTGCCCGGGATCGGCGAGATGATCCGGACATCGGGGCTGGCCACGGCATAGGCGATGTTCTTGGTCAGCGCGGTGATCCGCTCGACCTTGACCGCAGGGCCGAGCTCGACCTCGTAGCGGGTGACGGTCGGGCCGCGGGTGAAGCCCGTGACGGCCGCGTCGACCTTGAACTCCCCGAAGACGTTGGTCAGCGAGGCGACGATCGCGTCATTGGCGGCGCTGCGGGTCTTTCCGGGACCACCGCGCTCCAGCAGGTCCAGCGAGGGCAGCGCGTAGGTGATGTCGCCGGACAGCTGGAGCTGCTCGGCCCGCGGGGGCAGCGGAACCGACTCGTCGGGAGCCGGCTTGGTCAGGTCCGGTACCGCCTCGCGCGGGATCGGCGGCTGCTCCGTGCGCGCCCCCGGGACGGGCCCTGCGGCGCGCTCCCGTTCCGCGCTGAGATCCCGGGTCAGGTCGGCGACGACCGGCGACGGCGGCATTCCGCCCAGCACGGCACCGTCGAGGGCGGCGGCTGCCGCCGCGGCCACGTCGATGGCGTCCATGGGGCGGCCCGTGCCGGGTCGCGCCGGGGTACCGCCCGACTGCCGCCGTCGCGAGAGCGCGGCTTCCTCGGCATCGGCGTCCGCTGCCGAGCCGGACGCCCGACGACGCGGGGCTCGCGGGGCCGAAGCGTCGCGCCACTCGTCGACGGCACGGTCGTCCGCTTCGCCTGCCGCACCTGGCTCGTAGGGCGGCTCCAGGATTCCGAGCCTCACGCCGAGCGCGCGCAGCCGCCGCGGGATCGCGTTGACCGGTGTCGCGGTGACGACCAGCAGCCCGAAGACGGTCAGCAGTACCAACAGGGGCACGGCGAGCACCTCGCCCGTAGCGAAGACCAGCGGCCTGGAAACACCCCAGCCGATGAGTCCGCCGGCGTCTTGGACTGCCTCGGCGCCGTCACCGCGGCCCGGCGAGCCGCAGGCGATGTGGACCTGGCCCAGCACTCCGACGACCAGCGCGGACAGACCGATGACAATACGGCCGTTGGCCTCGGGCTTCTCGGGGTAGAGGATCAGCCGCACGGCGACCGCGGTAAGCAGTATCGGTACGAGCAGATCGAGTCGGCCGAAGGCTCCCGTGACAAGCATCTCCACGAGATCCCCGACCGGGCCGCGCAGATGGGACCAGGTCCCCGCGGCGACGATCAGGGCGAGTCCGAGCAGCAGGAGCGCGACACCGTCCTTGCGGTGGGCCGGGTCCAGCCCCTTGGCTCCACGCCCTATACCGCGCAGCATCGCGCCGACCGCGTGCGCGAGCCCCATCCACACAGCACGCAGCAGCCAGATGACGCCCCCGGTGGGATTCGGGGCGGCTTTGGCGGCGGTCTTCTTGGCCGCCTTCTTCGGGGGCGCCGGCTTCCGGGCCGCGGTCTTCTTGGCCGGTGCCTTCTTGGCGGATGCCGCCTTCTTCGTGGCAGCGGTAGTACGGCCGGCACGCGGCTGCGCGGTGCCCGCCGTGCCCTGGGAACCCTTGCCGGACGTACGAGAGGCCATGATGGTGAGGTTACCGGTGTGACCGGCGCCGGACACGCGTGCCCACCGCTTCACCCTTTCGTGTCGCCCCTGCTGTGTACGGAAACTGACGCCCGTTCAAACGAAATGCGGACGAACTCCGCACTCAGGACCGTCGAAGGTGGGTCAGTTCTGCGAGGGAAGAGTGGGAGTGCCGCTGCCCGTACCAGGCTCCAAGGCGTCCAGCGCTCTGCGAAGCCCGGTGAGCTTGCGCTCCAGATGTGCGGCGGTGGCGACGGCGGCGGCATCCGCCGATTCGTCGTCGAGCTGCTTGGACAGGGCTTCCGCCTGCTCCTCAACGGCCGCGAGGCGCGCGGAGAGTTCGGCCAGCAGCCCTGCGGGCTCCTTGGTGTCACCAGCGCCAACCTGGCCGCCCTCCAGCTGAAGCCGGAGCAGCGCGGCCTGCTCACGCAGCTGGCAGTTCTTCATGTAGAGGTCCACGAAGACGGAGACCTTCGCGCGAAGCACCCAGGGGTCGAACGGCTTGGAGATGTAGTCCACCGCGCCTGCGGCGTAACCGCGGAAGGTGTGGTGCGGGCCGTGGTTGATCGCGGTCAGGAAGATGATCGGGATGTCACGGGTCCGCTCACGTCGCTTGATGTGCGCGGCGGTCTCGAATCCGTCCATGCCCGGCATCTGGACGTCCAGGAGGATGACCGCGAAGTCATCCGTCAGAAGCGCCTTGAGCGCCTCTTCTCCTGACGATGCGCGGACCAGTGTCTGATCGAGCGCAGAGAGGATGGCCTCCAGCGCCAGCAGATTCTCCGGCCGGTCATCGACCAGGAGGATCTTGGCCTTCTGCACCATGCCTCGCCCTCCTCGCCCCGGCTTGGGGTCACCCCGACCCGAAGGGCCAGGGTAAGCACCGGGCGCCGCCCCAGAGGGCGACTCCGTTACGTCGCCCATCCTTGTGCCGGTCATGGTAGCCGCACCCCACCCATCGCCACACCCTGTCACCGCGATGTCACTGTGTCCGTAGCAGAAACGCCGCAGGAGACCAGAAGGTTCCCCGAATCCCGCCTCCTCACACACCCGGCGACAGCCAGTCAGCAGCCCGGGGGACCAGCGGAACGCGACCGGGCCCACGATCCCCCGGATCCGGACCGTGGGCCACGGGAGCCGGACGCCGTCACTTGCCGCGCATCCACTGTTCCATGACCGTGAGCAGGTGGTCGGGGTCGACCGGCTTGGTGACGTAGTCCGAGGCACCCGACTCGATGGCCTTCTCCCGGTCGCCCTTCATCGCCTTCGCGGTGAGGGCGATGATGGGAAGGCCGGCGAACTGCGGCATTCGGCGGATCGCCGACGTTGTGGCGTATCCATCCATCTCGGGCATCATGATGTCCATCAGGACGACTGCCACGTTGTCGTGCTGCTCAAGGACTTCGATTCCCTCCCGGCCGTTCTCCGCGTACAGCACTGACAGCCCGTTCTGCTCCAACACGCTGGTCAGCGCGAAGACATTGCGGATGTCGTCGTCCACGATGAGCACCTTCTCGCTGTGGAACTCGAAGGTGCGGCCCGCCTCCTGCGACCCGTCCTGCGGCTGACCGTTCCACGACTCCCCCGCCGCCCCCGGCTGCCCGGGGAGCGCGGCCCTGAGATCGGCGCCTCCGAGCGACTTGCGGCGGCGCCTGAAGAGCACCGCGGGGCCGGACTGCGAATCCCCGCCCGACGATGCCTGGGCACCGGGATGGGGCGCCGCACCGCTCGCCTCGATCGCAGCCGGATCGCCGCCCGCGGCCTGCTGCTCGTCGAATCCAGGAGTGAGCTGCGCATAGCCCATCGGCAGTTCACTCGGCAGATACAGGGTGAAAGTGGAACCGCGCCCTGGTTCACTCGCCGCGTGGATCTCGCCACCGAGCAGCCTGGCGATTTCCCGGCTGATGGAGAGACCGAGACCCGTGCCACCGTACTTGCGACTGGTTGTGCCGTCCGCCTGCTTGAACGCCTCGAAGATCACCCGCATCTTGCTGGCCGCGATCCCGATCCCGGTGTCGGTCACCGAGAAGGCGATGAGATCGCCGTCGGCCTCACGAAGCGTCCCCGCCTCCAGCAACTGCTCGCGGATCGACTGCGGCACATCGCTGTTCGCCAGCCGGATGACGAGTTCGACCGATCCGGCGTCGGTGAACTTCACCGCGTTCGACAGCAGATTGCGCAGCACCTGGAGCAGCCGCTGCTCATCGGTGTGCAGCGTGGTCGGCAGCTCAGGCGAGACCCGCACCGAGAAGTCGAGCGCCTTCTCGGCGGTGAGCGGCCGGAACGTCGCCTCCACGTAGTCCACCAGCTGCACCAGCGCGATCCGGGACGGACTGACGTCCATCTTGCCCGCCTCGACCTTCGACAGATCGAGGATGTCGTTGATGAGCTGCAGGAGATCGGACCCCGCGCCGTGGATCGTCTCGGCGAACTCCACCTGCTTGGGGGTGAGGTTGGTCTCGGCGTTGTCGGCCAGCAGTTTGGCCAGGATCAGCAGCGAGTTCAGCGGGGTGCGCAGCTCGTGCGACATGTTCGCCAGGAACTCCGACTTGTAGCGCATGGAGACGGCGAGCTGCTCGGCCCGCTCCTCCAGCACCTGCCTCGCTTCCTCGATCTCGGTGTTCTTCACCTCGATGTCGCGGTTCTGCTGGGCGAGCAGCTCGGCCTTGTCCTCCAGCTCGGCGTTCGACGACTGGAGTGCCCGCTGGCGGTTCTCCAGCTCCGCGGACCGCTCGCGCAGCTGCTCAGTCAGTTCCTGCGACTGCTTGAGCAGCAGCTCGGTCTTCGTGTTGACGCTGATGGTGTTGACGCTCGTCGCGATCATCTCGGCGATCTGGTTGAGGAAGTCCCGCTGGATGTGCGTGAACGGCTGGAACGACGCCAGCTCGATCACTCCCAGGGTCCTCCCCTCGAAGAGCACCGGCAGCACGATCACATAGGCGGGCGGGGCCTCGCCGAGCCCCGATGAGATCTTCAGATAGCCCGGCGGCACACTGACCTGGATGGTCCGCTTCTCCTCCGCCGCCGTACCGATCAGGGTCTCTCCCGGCCGGAACGACGTGGGCATCGCACCCGTGTAGCCGTAACTCCCCCGCATCACCAGCTCGTACGCGCCGCCGTCGACGTGCGAACCGAGGTCTCCGCCACCCGTGGGCATCGCCACGAAGAACGCGCCGTGCTGCGCCGTGACCACCGGTGTCAGCTCGCTCATGATGAGCGACGCGACATCATCGAGGTCCCTGCGTCCCTGCATCAGACCGGAGATACGGGCCAGGTTGCCCTTGAGCCAGTCCTGCTCCTTGTTGGCGAGGGTCGTGTCACGCAGGTTGGCGATCATCGTGTTGATGTTGTCCTGGAGGACCTGGATCTCGCCGGCGGCGTCCACGTCGATCTTGAGGTTGAGGTCACCGCGAGTCACCGCCGTGGCGACGGCCGCGATCGCCCGCACCTGACGGGTCAGGTTCCCGGCCATCTCGTTCACCGACTCGGTGAGGTCGCGCCAGGTGCCGTCGACGTCCCTCACCCTCGCCTGGCCGCCCAGCATGCCGTCGGTACCCACCTCCCGGGCCACCCGGGTGACCTCTTCGGCGAACGACGACAGCTGGTCCACCATCGTGTTGATGGTGTTCTTCAGCTCCAGGATCTCGCCGCGGGCGTCGATGTCGATCTTCTTGGTCAGGTCGCCCTTGGCGATCGCGGTCGTGACCGTGGCGATCTGACGCACCTGGCCGGTCAGGTTCGACGCCATCGAGTTCACCGACTCGGTGAGGTCCTTCCATGTGCCGGACACCCCGGGCACCCGCGCCTGACCGCCCAGCTCGCCCTCCGTGCCCACCTCACGGGCCACCCGCGTCACCTCGTCGGCGAACGACGACAGCGTGGTCACCATGGTGTTGACCGTGTCGGCGAGTTCGGCGACCTCGCCACGCGCCTCGACCGTCACCTTCTTCGTCAGATCGCCGTTCGCGACCGCGGACGACACCCGCGAGATGTTCCGCACCTGGCTGGTCAGATTGGCCGCCATGGTGTTGACGTTGTCGCTCAGGTCCTTCCAGATGCCGGTGGCGCCCCTCACCCGAGCCTGGCCGCCGAGGATCCCCTCGGTGCCCACCTCACGGGCCACCCGGGTCACCTCGTCGGCGAAGTTGGACAGCTGGTCCACCATCGTGTTGACGGTAGTCACCAGTTCGAGGATCTCACCCTTGGCATCGACGGTGATCTTCTTCGACAGATCCCCCTTCGCGACCGCCTTCGTCACCTCGGCGATGTTGCGCACCTGCGAGGTGAGGTTGTTCGCCATGAAGTTGACGGACTGGGTGAGGTCCTTCCATGTGCCGGAGACACCCTGCACCTCCGCCTGGCCGCCGAGGATCCCCTCGGTGCCCACCTCACGGGCCACCCGGGTCACCTGGTCGGCGAACGACGACAGCTGGTCCACCATCGTGTTGAGGGTGTTCTTCAGCTCGAGGATCTCGCCCCGTGCGTCGACATCGATCTTCTGCGACAGATCACCGCGCGCCACCGCCGTTGCGACCTGGGCGATGTTGCGGACCTGCGCCGTAAGGTTGCCCGCCATGCCGTTCACGGAGTCGGTCAGATCACGCCACACACCGGCGACGCCCTGCACCTGTGCCTGGCCGCCGAGCCGGCCGTCGGTGCCCACCTCACGGGCCACCCGGGTCACCTGGTCGGCGAACGACGACAGCTGGTCCACCATCGTGTTGATGGTGTTCTTCAGCTCCAGGATCTCGCCCCGTGCGTCGACATCGATCTTCTGCGACAGATCACCGCGCGCCACCGCCGTCGTCACCTGGGCGATCTGACGGACCTGCGACGTCAGGTTCCCGGCCATGAAGTTGACGGAGTCGGTGAGCTCCTTCCAGGTGCCGGACACCCCGGGCACCCGCGCCTGGCCACCGAGCCGGCCCTCCGTACCCACGTCACGCGCCATACCCGTGACCTGGTCGGCGAACGAGGAGAGCTGCGCCACCATCGTGTTGACGGTGTTCTTCAGCTCCAGCATCTCCCCGGCCACATCGACCGTGACCTTCTGCGACAGGTCACCGTTCGCGACCGCCGTCGTCACCTGCGCGATATCCCGCACCTGGCCGGTGAGGTTTCGGAACGCCGTATTGACCGAGTCGGTCAGGTCCTTCCACGTACCCGCCGCACCCGGCACCTGCGCCTGACCGCCCAGCCGGCCCTCGACGCCGACCTCGCGGGCCACCCGGGTCACTTCCGAACCGAACGACTGGAGCTGGTCCACCATCGTGTTGACGGTGTTCTTCAGCTCCAGCATCTCCCCGGCCACATCGACCGTGACCTTCTGCGACAGGTCACCGTTCGCGACCGCCGTCGTCACCTGCGCGATATCCCGCACCTGCGTGGTGAGGTTGCGGAACACGGTGTTGACCGAGTCGGTCAGGTCCTTCCACGTACCCGCCGCACCCGGCACCTGCGCCTGACCGCCCAGCAGCCCTTCGGCGCCGACCTCGCTGGCCACCCGGGTCACCTCGTCCGCGAAGGTGCGCAGCGTCTCGGTCATCTGGTTGATCGTCTCGGCAAGCTGCGCCACCTCGCCGCGCGCGCTCACCGTGACCTTCTGCGACAGGTCGCCGTTGGCCACCGCCGTGGTGACCTCGGCGATGCCACGCACCTGGGAGGTCAGATTGCCCGCCATCGTGTTGACGGAGTCCGTGAGGTCCTTCCACACTCCGGCGACACCGGGCACGGTCGCCTGACCGCCGAGCTCGCCCTCCGTACCCACCTCACGGGCGACCCTCGTCACCTCGGACGAGAACGAGGACAGCTGGTCCACCATCGTGTTGACGGTGTTCTTCAGCTGGAGCATCTCACCGGCCACATGGACGGTGACCTTCCGCGACAGATCGCCCTTGGCGACCGCCGTGGTGACGAGAGCAATGTCACGTACCTGGGCCGTCAGCCGGTACGCCATCGTGTTCACCGAATCCGTGAGATCCTTCCACGAACCGGACATACCTCGCACCTGGGCCTGGCCGCCGAGTTTGCCCTCGGTGCCGACCTCAAGCGCGACCCTCGTCACCTCGTCGGTGAACGCCGACAGCTGGTCCACCAGGTTGTTGACGGTCCTGGCCACCTTGAGGAACTCACCACGCAGCGGACGCACCGCGCCGTCAGGCCCGTCCGCGGTATGCGAGCGCAGCTCCATCCGCTGCTCCAGGTCACCGTCGGCGACCGCCGACAGCACCCGGCCGACCTCCGAGACCGGCCGGGCCAGATCGTCCACGAGCGCGTTGGACGCCTCGATCGCCGCTGCCCAGGACCCCTCGCAGGCGCCGGGCTCCAACCGCTCGGTGAGCTTTCCCTCACGCCCCACGACACGCCGAACGCGTGCGAGTTCCCCTGTGAGGTGCAGATTGCGGTCGGCGACCTCGTTGAAGACCGCCGCGATCTCGGCCATGACGTCGTCGCCCGAGACCGTCAGCCGCTTGCGGAAGTTTCCGTCCCGCATCGCGGCCAAGGCCGCGAGAAGCCGGTTCAGAGCCGCGGTGTCCACCGCTGTCGTTCCGCCCCGTGGCTGGCTTTTCCGGGACTGTCCGCCTTGCGCGCGCGTGCTCGTGCCACGCGCAGCTGCACCAGACTCCACCGTGTCCCTCCCGCAGGGGTTACGTCATGCTCGGGCTGTCTCAAGGAATGGTTCCCAGTGTTTCACCGCAGCCGAACCAGGCCATAACAGTTCGGCAGCTTCGCATAGCGTCCCCACACCCGGAGGGCGGAAACGGCCGCGACCGGCATCCGCTCGGACAGCGAAGGTAAGTAACCTGGCATCCGGCTGTCCAACCACCCCGGTCGCCCGGCAGAGGTGGTGAGACGCGAGGACCGCGAGGACAACGACCGGGCACCGGGAGGGGCAGGCACCGACCATGGCAGAGCCGGGCGTCGAGACGCGTACGAAGAGTTCTGTGATCACCGCGCGGGCGGCTGCCAGCTTCGATCCCGTCGGACGGTCGGTCGCCTCAGCCCGCGCCTTCGTCCGGGACACCCTCCAGGGCTGGGGTTACGCCGAAGTCGTCGACGACGCGGTGGTCCTCACCAGCGAACTCGTCACCAACGCGGTCATCCATGCCGGCACCGCAGCGGACGTGCTCTGCCTGCGCACCCCGGACGGCGTGCGGGTCGAGGTCGGCGACCGATACCCCGAACGTGAGATCCCCATCCAGGGCGGTGGCCGAACCGTCGCCCACCCCGATCGTGAGAACGGACGCGGGCTGTTGCTCTGCGCGGCCCTGGCGACACGATGGGGCGTCGAGTACTCGGCCGCCAGCAAGCAGGTCTGGTTCCAGCTCGACCTGCCCCAACGCCCGGTCGGCACCCGCTCCGCGGGCCCTGTGCTCCCCATCGATCTCCTCCCGGTCTCAGACGAACGAGTCAGAGTGGCCGTGGTCCAGATCGACCGCAACGGCGCCATCGGTTCCTGGAACGACGACGCTCAGCACCTCTTCGGATACGTGGCCGACCAGGTGGTCGGCAAACCGCTCGGCGACATCGCCGCCTGGCCGCACACTCCCGGAATCGGCACCGGAATCGCCGAAGCGCTCCAGCTGTCGCGCTGGGAAGGCAGCTACGGCATCCGCGACATCGACGGCCGGGTCGTCGCGGTGTACGCCTCACATCTCCGGGTCCGCGACACCCGTGGCGAGGCCTCCACCGTCTGCCTCCTCGTCCGCGACTACGAGCGAGCGGTCATCCAATCGCCGGTACGCATGTCCTCCAGCGACGGCACCGGCACCGAAGCCCGCAACACCGACCCCTTCGAAGTGTTCATCGGCTCACCGGCACCGGACGATCTCGACGGGCTACTCCAGCGCACCGTGGAGCGCGCCCGTGACATGCTCGACGGCGACTCCGCCTTCCTGCTGCTGGCCACTGACGACGAGACGGAACTCGAGGTCCGGGCCACCACCGGGCTTCCCTCGGCTCGCCAGCGTTTCGCCCGCGTGCCCGTCGAGGCGGGCACCGGCCGCTACGGCTCCGCCCGGATGCCGGCCGTCCACGAGGACCTCAGCGCCGTCCCCGGCGCCGTGCCCCTCCTCGACGGCACCGGAATGCGCTCCGTCGTGACCGTTCCCCTGAAGGTCGAAGGCCGGCTCACCGGCTCGCTCGGTGTCGCCACGGAAGCCGAGAGCCGCTACTCCAACGAAGAAGCCCTGCGGCTCCAGTTCGCCGCCGACCGCATCGCCCTCGCAGTCGAGTCCGCCAGGCTCGGCGAGCTGGAGAGACTCCGCAGGGGCTCACTGAGCTTCCTGGTGGAGGCGTCCGACCTGCTGGCGGGCACCCTCGACCGCGATCAGACACTGGCCCTCATGGCGCAGATGACCGTACCGACTCTGGCCACCTGGTGCGCCGTCTACACCATCGCGGATCAGTCGTCAGAGCCATATCTCTCCTACGTCCTGCACGAGGACGAGGAACGTATCGACGGCCTCAAGGCACTCCTCTCCAAGATCCCCCCGCCGGTTCCGGAGCCCACCCCCGGTGCTCGCGTGTGGAACGCTCCGGCCGACGCCGCTCACCTGGCAGCGTTGCGCACCTCCATGCGCGAACTCGGGATGACGGCGGCCTCCCTGCCCTCGGCAACGGGCATCGGTACCAACCTGGCCACGGCCTCCACGGTCGGTGGCGAGACTGTCGTCCTGCCCCTGGTCGCTCGCAACCGCGTCATCGGCATGCTGACCCTCGGCAAACCGTCCGACGATCACTTCCGGCAGGAGATCCTGGAGCTTGCCGAGGACCTCTCACGCCGTGCGGCGCTGGCGCTCGACAACGCCCGGCTCTATTCCGAGCGCACGGCCATCAGCCAGTCGCTCCAGCGCAGCCTGCTTCCTCCGAGCCGTCCCGAAGTGCCCGGCCTGGAAGTAGAGGTCATCTACCGCGCAGCGGGCGAAGGCAACGAAGTCGGCGGCGACTTCTACGACCTCTTCCCCATCCGTGACGGCGTCTACGGTTTCGCGATCGGCGACGTCTGCGGTACGGGCCCCGAGGCCGCGGCCGTCACCGGCCTGGCCCGGCACGCTCTCCGCCTCCTCGCCCGCGAGGGCTTCGGTGGCCCTGCGGTGCTTGAGCGGCTCAACGCGGCGATTCTCGACGAAGGAGCCCGAAGTCGCTTCCTCACCCTGCTGTACGGCGAGCTGCGGCCTCAGGAGGACGGCTCAGCTCTCCTCAAGGTCGTCTGTGCCGGCCACCCGCTGCCACTGCGGCTACGGCAGGACGGCACAGTGGAGCCGGCCGCCGAACCGCAGCCGCTGCTCGGTGTGATGGAGGACCTGGAGCTCTACGAGCAGGACATCGTCCTGGAGCCGGGCGATGTCCTGCTGTGCGTCACCGACGGTGTCACAGAACGCCGAGAGGGCACACGCATGCTCGGAGACGACGGTCTCATGGACGTGTTGACCACATGCACCGGGCTCACGGCCGGAGCGGTCGCGGCGCGCATCCTGCGTGCGGTCGAACGCTTCGCGGCGGAACCGGCGTCGGACGACATGGCGATCCTCGCGATGCGGGTGCCCGAGCCGCAGAAGAGCTGAGCGCGCCGGCCTGTTGGAAGCCTGACATGCGAAAGGCCCCCCGCCTCAAGGCGGGGGGCCTTCGTATTGCTGGAGCCCCCAAACGGAATCGAACCGTTGACCTTCTCCTTACCATGGAGACGCTCTACCGACTGAGCTATAGGGGCCTGTTGCTGTGCGGATTCCCGCGCGACAACAAGCAGAAGCATACACCGAACTGGAGACCTTTCAGAACCACCAGTCCCACCGGGCACCGGCCACCCCACCACCCACATCGCAGCCCGGTAGCCGTGCACGACCGGCTCTTTACTGCCGATCCACAGTCGGACCAGTCACGGGAGTAGAAGCGCAGAAATGCCTCAACCCCCGGACATGGTCCGGGGGTTGAGGCTGAAGAATTGTTCGGCGGTGTCCTACTCTCCCACAGGGTCCCCCCTGCAGTACCATCGGCGCTGAAAGGCTTAGCTTCCGGGTTCGGAATGTAACCGGGCGTTTCCCTAACGCTATGACCACCGAAACACTATGAAGATATCCAACACAAACCAGCAAACGGCCTGTTCGTTACTTCAGAACTAACACAGTGGACGCGAGCAACTGAGGACAAGCCCTCGGCCTATTAGTACCGGTCAACTCCACACGTTACCGTGCTTCCATATCCGGCCTATCAACCCAGTCGTCTACTGGGAGCCTTACCCCATCAAGTGGGTGGGAGTCCTCATCTCGAAGCAGGCTTCCCGCTTAGATGCTTTCAGCGGTTATCCCTCCCGAACGTAGCCAACCAGCCATGCCCTTGGCAGGACAACTGGCACACCAGAGGTTCGTCCGTCCCGGTCCTCTCGTACTAGGGACAGCCCTTCTCAAGACTCCTACGCGCACAGCGGATAGGGACCGAACTGTCTCACGACGTTCTAAACCCAGCTCGCGTACCGCTTTAATGGGCGAACAGCCCAACCCTTGGGACCGACTCCAGCCCCAGGATGCGACGAGCCGACATCGAGGTGCCAAACCATCCCGTCGATATGGACTCTTGGGGAAGATCAGCCTGTTATCCCCGGGGTACCTTTTATCCGTTGAGCGACGGCGCTTCCACAAGCCACCGCCGGATCACTAGTCCCGACTTTCGTCCCTGCTCGACCCGTCGGTCTCACAGTCAAGCTCCCTTGTGCACTTACACTCAACACCTGATTGCCAACCAGGCTGAGGGAACCTTTGGGCGCCTCCGTTACCCTTTAGGAGGCAACCGCCCCAGTTAAACTACCCATCAGACACTGTCCCTGATCCGGATCACGGACCCAGGTTAGACATCCAGCACGACCAGAGTGGTATTTCAACGACGACTCCACAACCACTGGCGTGGCCGCTTCAAAGTCTCCCACCTATCCTACACAAGCCGAACCGAACACCAATATCAAACTGTAGTAAAGGTCCCGGGGTCTTTCCGTCCTGCTGCGCGAAACGAGCATCTTTACTCGTAGTGCAATTTCACCGGGCCTATGGTTGAGACAGTCGAGAAGTCGTTACGCCATTCGTGCAGGTCGGAACTTACCCGACAAGGAATTTCGCTACCTTAGGATGGTTATAGTTACCACCGCCGTTTACTGGCGCTTAAGTTCTCAGCTTCGCCCCACCGAAATGGAGCTAACCGGTCCCCTTAACGTTCCAGCACCGGGCAGGCGTCAGTCCGTATACATCGCCTTACGGCTTCGCACGGACCTGTGTTTTTAGTAAACAGTCGCTTCTCGCTGGTCTCTGCGGCCACCCCCAGCTCACCGAGTAAATCGGATCACCAGACGTGGCCCCCCTTCTCCCGAAGTTACGGGGGCATTTTGCCGAGTTCCTTAACCATAGTTCACCCGAACGCCTCGGTATTCTCTACCTGACCACCTGAGTCGGTTTAGGGTACGGGCCGCCATGAAACTCGCTAGAGGCTTTTCTCGACAGCATAGGATCATCCACTTCACCACAATCGGCTCGGCATCAGGTCTCACCCTCGACAAGAGACGGATTTGCCTATCTCTCGGGCTACACCCTTACCCCGGGACAACCACCGCCCGGGCTGGACTACCTTCCTGCGTCACCCCATCACTTACCTACTACCACCTTGGATCAGCGGCTCCACCACTCCGAGATTGTCCGAAGACGCACCCGACGGCTTCACGGCCTTAGCATTAATGGATTCGATATTGGGCGCTTCAAAGCGGGTACCGGAATATCAACCGGTTGTCCATCGACTACGCCTGTCGGCCTCGCCTTAGGTCCCGACTTACCCTGGGCAGATCAGCTTGACCCAGGAACCCTTAGTCAATCGGCGCACACGTTTCCCACGTGTGTATCGCTACTCATGCCTGCATTCTCACTCGTGAACCGTCCACAACTCGCTTCCGCGGCTGCTTCACCCGGCACACGACGCTCCCCTACCCATCACAGTCCCCGTTAGGAGTACATACTGCAATGACACGACTTCGGCGGTACGCTTGAGCCCCGCTACATTGTCGGCGCGGAATCACTTGACCAGTGAGCTATTACGCACTCTTTCAAGGGTGGCTGCTTCTAAGCCAACCTCCTGGTTGTCTCTGCGACTCCACATCCTTTCCCACTTAGCGTACGCTTAGGGGCCTTAGTCGATGCTCTGGGCTGTTTCCCTCTCGACCATGGAGCTTATCCCCCACAGTCTCACTGCCGCGCTCTCACTTACCGGCATTCGGAGTTTGGCTAAGGTCAGTAACCCGGTAGGGCCCATCGCCTATCCAGTGCTCTACCTCCGGCAAGAAACACACGACGCTGCACCTAAATGCATTTCGGGGAGAACCAGCTATCACGGAGTTTGATTGGCCTTTCACCCCTAACCACAGGTCATCCCCCAGGTTTTCAACCCTGGTGGGTTCGGTCCTCCACGAAGTCTTACCTCCGCTTCAACCTGCCC